>CADEGS010000277.1 GCA_902826945.1 uncultured bacterium
CCTCGTCGCGCCGCAGGCGCGACCCCATCGTCGCGCAGCGACGGAAGCACGCGCCACGAAACCGCCTGACCCGCTCCTACCCGATGGCCGAACGGAGCACGGCTCTTCCCGCCGCAGCTTCGACCCGTCCGTCCCCCGCCTCGCCCCGCCTACAGCGGCAGCAGCCGCCGGTCCTGGCGCACGACGGCGACGTCGTCCGCCAGCCAGCCCTGCGGGGACGGGCGCCGCACGAAGGTCACCTCCGTGCCGACGAAGAGCTCGGGGAACTCGTTCCCGCGCACGTTGGCGCGCGCGAAGCGCACGAGCTCGCCCTCGCTCGTGCGCACGATTCCGTAGCCCTCGGGTTCCCACACCTCGGTGATCGTGCCCTGCTCGTGCTTGATCGCTTCCATGGAAGGTCCCGCTCCTGCTCGGGACGTCCTATCGACGCACGGGGAGCCGGTTTCGGTCCGTCGCGAGCGCGCAGGGCGCGGGAGGCTCCCTTCCGGGAAGACGGAGGGGGGCGAGGGCGGCGGCGGGGACGCGCGTGGCCCTCGGGTGGCGGGCCGGCGCGTGCAAGGCTTCTGTGTCGGGCAGCGAGCCGTGGGGTCGAACCCGGAAGACCTCGCGGTCTTGCGGGTCAGGCTCGAGGGGCGTGCTTCCGTCGCTGCGCGACGATCGCTTCGCGCTGCGCGCGAAGGAGGCCTGCGGCGCCACGGCGCCGGGGGCGCCGGGGGCGCCGGCCGCGGCCAAGGCGGCCGCGGCGCCGAGCCACCCGCTGCGCGGGTGGCTCAGCGGTCGTCCATCGCCACGTACGAGCGCTCGGTCGAGCCCACGTACACCTGGCGCGGACGGCCGATGCGGAACTGCGGGTCGTGGCGCATCTCCAGCCACTGCGCGATCCAGCCCGGCAGGCGGCCCATGGCGAACATCACGGTGAACATGTTCACCGGGATGCCGATCGCCTGGTAGATGACGCCCGAGTAGAAGTCCACGTTCGGGTAGAGGCTGCGCTCGACGAAGTACTCGTCGGAGAGCGCCACCTCCTCCAGCCGCATGGCGATGTCGAGCAGCTCGTTCGAGCCGCCGACGCGCCCGATGACCTCCTTGCAGGTCTCCTTCAGGATCGCCGCGCGCGGGTCGTAGCTCTTGTAGACGCGGTGCCCGAAGCCCATCAGGCGCACCTGGCTCTGCTTGTCCTTGGCTTTGGCCAGGAAGCGGTCGGCGCTGCCCTCGTGGCGCGCGATGTGCTCGAGCATCTCGATCACCTTCTGGTTCGCCCCGCCGTGCAGGGGTCCCCAGAGCGCGCTGATGCCCGACGCCATGCTGGCGCACAGGCTCGAGAGCGAGCTGCCGACCAGGCGCACCGTGCTCGTCGAGCAGTTCTGCTCGTGGTCGGCGTGCAGGATCAGGAGCAGATCGAGCGCCCGCGCCACCACCGGGTCGACCTCGTAGGGCTCGCACGGGGTGGCGTACATCATGTGCAGGAAGTTCGCGCAGTACGCCAGGTCGTTGCGCGGGTAGATCGTCGGCTGCCCGATCGAGTGCTTGTACGAGTAGGCCGCGATCGTGGGCATCTTGGCCAGCAGGCGCACGATCATGCGGTGCAGGCTGTCGTCGGTGTCGGCCTCCTCGTAGAAGGTCGACAGCGCCGCCACCGCCGCCGCGCACACCGGCATCGGGTGCGCGCTCTTCGGCATGAAGCCGAACAGCCGGCGGTAGTCCTCGTGCAGCATCGTGTGATGCGTGATGTCGTGCGTGAAGGAGCGCAGCTCGTCGCGCGTCGGCAGCTCGCCGTACAGGAGCAGCCAGGCCACCTCGAGGAACGTGCTGCCCTTTGCCAGCTGCTCGATCGGGTAGCCGCGGTAGCGCAGGATCCCGCGCTCGCCGTCGATGAACGTGATCCCGCTCTGGCAGGCGCCCGTGTTCGCCAGGCCCGGATCGAGCGTGATCAGCCCGGTCTTCGCCCGCAGCGAGGAGATGTCCACCGCGCGCTCGTCCTCGGCGCCCGTCACGACGGGCAGCTCGTAGGTCTTGCCGCCGTAGGTCAGGAGCGCCACGTCGGGGCTCGATCTCGGATCCTGGGCCATCGTCGTCGTCAGGGGGCTCGCCGCCGCGGGGCGGCCAGCGGAGAGGGTAGCGGGGTCGGTCTCGGGTCTCAACGGGGCCTCCCGGGCGCCGACGGCGGCGCCCCGAGCACGAAGTCGATCTCGTAGAAGCGGTAGTGGCTCTCGCGCATGCCGACGGCGCGGTAGACCGCCTGCGCCCGGGCGTTCTCGCGCTCGACGTACAGGCGCAGGCCGCACGCGCCGGCGGCGAGCGCGCGCGCGTGGACGTGGTCCCACAGCGCGCGGAACACGCCGCGGCCGCGGCGCTCGGGCACGACGTAGACGCTCTGCAGCCACCAGAACTCGGCGTCGCGCCAGTCGCTCCACTCGCGCGTGACGAGGCACGCGCCGAGCGCCTCGCCGCCCGCCTCGGCGACGAAGTACGCGCCGCGCGTCGGCACCTCGAGGACGGCGCGCACGCCGCGCAGCGCGCGCGCGGGATCGAGCTCGCGCCCCTCGGTCTCGCGCGCCATGCGGCGGTTGCAGTCGGCCAGGCGCTCCGCGTCCCCGGCCGTCGCCTCGCGCACCACGATCGGACCCATGCGCTGCTCCCCCCCGCGGGCCGACAGTCTAGCGGGAGCGGGGGTCCGGAGCCGCATCAGCGCGGCTCGAACTCGACGGCCAGCCCGGTGTTCGTCTCGTTCATGCGCTGCAGGCGCACGATGCGGCCCTGGAAGCGGCGGGCCGCCGGCCCGCTGCCGACCTCCACCACGCAGCGGATGGGCTGCTCGGTGAAGAACATCACGCCCGCCTCGGAGAGGTTGTCGCTCTGGCCCTCGATCTCCAGCGTCTCGAGCCGCAGGGTGACCTCCGTCTCGATCGACTCGCGCACGGCGCGGCGGGCTTCGAGGGATCCGGTACGGGCTTGGTCCGCGTTCATGGCCTGCGCGCCGGCCGGCGCCTCCGGGTCGGGGAATCCATCCCGAGCCTCCATCGGTCGGCAGCGACCGGAACTTGATTCCGCCGCCGCCGCGGCCGCTGCGCCGCGCCCGCGCGCGGGCCTGCCCCTCCGCGGGGACAGCGGCGTCCTTCGGGAAGGACCAGGGGGCCAGGGGAGGCCGCCCGCGAGGAGGGCCGCGCGCGGCACGCGCTTCGCTCCTGGTCTCGCGGCCCCGCCGCACGGCGGGCCACGACCCGACGAACGCCTCGCCCTTCTCTGGAGGAAGTCCCATGCAGAAGCTCCTCACCGCCCTGCTCTGCGCCTGCGCCCTGGGCGCCGGCGCGCGCGCGACCAGCGCGCAGGTCCTGCGCGTCTCCGTCGGCGGAGACGGCTTCCGCGCCGAGCTCGGCCTCGGCCGCGGCTACGCGCCCGCGGTCCGCCCGCGCTACGCGCCGGTGGTCGCGCCGGCCGGCTCGTGGCAAGAGGTCCGACGCCAGGTGTGGGTGCCGGCCGCGCGCCAGCGCGTCTGGCAGGAGCCGTGCTACGCGGAGCGCCGCGACGCCTGCGGGCGCCTCGTGCGCGTGCTGGTACGCGCCGGCGGCTGGTGCTGGGTCGAGACCCCCGGCCACCTCGAGTGGCGCACCGAGCGCGTGTGGGTGCCCGGTCCCGTCTGCGGACCTCGTACGTACTAGCCGGGCAGCGGAAAACGCGGCCGCCGCGCGCCGGTCCCCCTCGGGGCGCGAGCGGCCCGACCGGTCCCGCGTCGCGCGACGCCCCGCAAGGCCCGCGCGGCGCGGGGCCTACCTCTGCGCCAGCGCGTCCTGGAGCACGCGCACCGCGCACGCCAGGCCGACCTCGAGCGCGCCCTCCTCGGGGGCGTAGGCGGGCGTGTGGATCATCGCCGGCGCGCCCTTCGAGAAGTCGCTCGTGCCGAGGAACAGGTAGAGCCCCGGCACCTCGCGCGCGAAGAAGGCGAAGTCCTCGCCGCCCATGTGCGGGCGCTCGGCGACGACGTTCTCCGCCCCCACCACCGCCGCCAGCGACGGCCGCATCCGCTCCGCCAGCGCCGGGTCGTTGCGCGTCACCGGCGTGATCGTGCGGATCTCGACCTCGGCGCGCGCGCCGAAGCCCGCGCACACCGACGTCGCGAGCGCGCGCAGCCGCTCGTGCACCAGCGCTTGCACGCGCTCGTCGTGCGTGCGGATCGTGCCCAGGAGCTCGGCCGACTCCGGGATCACGTTGAAGCGGTTGCCCGCCGCCAGCTTGCCCACCGTCACGACGACCGCGTCCTGCGGATCGACGTTGCGCGAGGCGATCGTCTGCAGCGCGAGCACGAGGCTGCTCGCCGCCACGATCGGGTCCACGCCCTCCTGCGGGTGGGCGCCGTGCGCCTGCTTGCCGTGCACGACGACGCGGAAGCGGTCCACCGCCGCCAGCGCGCCGCCGGGGATCAGGCCGACCTGGCCGACCGCGAGCAGCGGGTCCACGTGCAGCCCGAAGGCGGCCCGCGGCCGGTGCTCCTCGAACGCGCCCTCGGCCAGCATGCGCTGCGCGCCGTGCGGCAGGTCGTCGGGCAGCCCCTCCTCCGCCGGCTGGAAGACGAACAGGACCGAGCCCGGGAGCGCCGCGCGCACGGCGGGGTCGGCCAGCACGCTCGCCGCGCCCAGCGCGATCGCGACGTGCAGGTCGTGGCCGCAGGCGTGCATGACCCCCACCAGGGCGCCGTCCCAGGTGTCGCGCGCGGCGCTCGCGAAGGGGAGCCCCGTGCGCTCCTCGATCGGCAGCGCGTCCATGTCGGCGCGCCAGCACACGATCGGCTCGGGCGCCGCGCCGCGCAGGAGCGCGACCACGCCCGTGCCGCCCACGCCCGTCTGCACCTCGAGCCCCAGGGCCGCGAGCTCGCGCGCCACGAGCGCCGCCGTCCGGTGCTCGCGCTCGCCGAGCTCGGGCGCGGCGTGGATCGCGCGCCGCCAGGCGACCACGCGCGGCAGGACGCGCTCCAGCGCGCCGCGCAGCGCCTCGTCCTGGGCCCCCGCCGGGCCGCACAGCGCGAGCCCGGCCGCGAGCGCCGCGACGCGCTTCATCGCGCTCCCTCCCCCGCCACGCGCCGCTCCAGCCACGGCGCGAGGATAGCGGGCAGCTCGGGCTCGGCGAAGAGCGGGTCGGGCACCGGCAGCGCGACCTGCTCGACGCCCGCGCGCGCCAGGGAGCGGTCGGCCGGCGCGTCCGCGGGCGCGCAGCGCACGGCGAGGGTCGGCACCGAGGCGAGCGCGGCGGGCGCCGCG
>CADEGS010000278.1 GCA_902826945.1 uncultured bacterium
GGCGGAGCCAGACGGTGCTGGGGGCCGCGCAGGATTCTTTCTCAGGCGCTCACAGCTCGCGCGGCCCCCCGCCGGTCACGAAGAATTCGACCGTCGGGCGGCGGCGGAAGCGCGCCTGGAAGGCGCGCTCGACGTGCTCCTGGAAGCCCTCGCGCGCCTCGCGCCGCAGCACGACGGCGACACAGCCGCCGAAGCCCGCGCCGGTCAGGCGCGCGCCGAGCACGCCGGGCCACTCGTGCGCCGCGTCCACCAGCACGTCGAGCTCGGGGATCGAGACCTCGAACAGCTCGCGCAGCGAGGCGTGCGCGGCGCTGACCTGCGCGCCGAAGCGCTCGAGGTCGCCGCGGCGCAGCGCGTCGCGCGCGTCGAACGTGCGCGCCACCTCGGACACGACGTGCCGCGCGCGGCGCTGGAGCGTCTCGGGCAGCCGGTCGGCGTGCTCGCGCACGACCTCGCGCGAGACGTCGCGCAGGCACTCGGCGCCGGGGGCGAAGGGGCGCAGGAGCTCGAAGGCCTGCGCGCACTCGGACACGCGCTGGTTGAACGCGCCCTGGGCCAGCCCGCGCCGCACGCCGCTGTCCGCCACCGCGACGAGCAGCCGCTCGGCCGGCAGCGGCACGTGGTCGATCGACGCGTCCTTGCAGTCGAGCCACAGGAGGTGGCCGGCGCGGCCGTGCGCGACGGCGTAGGGGTCCATGATCCCGCACCGCACGCCGACGAACTCGCGCTCGCCCCACAGCGCGGCGTCGATGCAGCCGGCCAGGCTGCCCTCCAGGCCCCACACCTGCTCGAGCGCGAAGGCCAGCCCGACGCAGATCGACGCCGACGAGGAGAGCCCCGCGCCGATCGGCAGGTTGCCGCCGAACAGCACCTGCAAGCCGTGCTCGGGCCGCGCGCGCTCGAGCACGCGCAGGAGCACGCCCAGCGGGTAGTCGGTCCACTGCGCGCGCGGCGTGCGCGGCAGGTCGTCGAGGTCGGCCGCGAGCTCGCCCGGCTCGACGGTCGAGGCGAAGTGCACGCTGCGCGCGGCGCGCGGCCGCAGCGCCAGGAACGTGCCGCGGTCGATCGTCGCCGGCATGACCGGGCCCCCGTTGTAGTCGAGGTGCGCGCCCATCAGGTTCACCCGGCCGGGCGAGAAGAAGAGCCGCACGCCGCGCGCGTCGCCGAAGCGCGCGGCGAACTGCTCCTTGTGCGCCGCCAGCGCGTGCGCGAGGGCCGGGTCGCTCGGGCTCTCCATCGCGTTCCGAGCCTAGCCCCGCCGGCGGGCGCGGGAAAGGCGCTCGGCCGTGGCGAGCGGCCGCGGCCAGGGCTACGCTCCGCGCATGCTCCGCCGACGGCTCCGCCGCGCCGCGCCAGCGCTCGCCGCGGCGCTCCTCGCCGGCTGCGCCAGCGTGACGTTCGAGCGCGACACGCCGACGTCCGGCACGTTCGACTCGACCGCCTGGGCCTTCACGCTGTTCGGCTACGACTTCCCGAGCTCTGCCCTGCAGATCGCGCGCGGGAACGCGTCGGACAGCGGCCTGCCGAACCTGATCGTGGACGAGCAGAGCGTCCTGCCGCGCCTGGGGCCGCTCGACTGGCTGCTCGACATCCTGATGGTGCGCCGGGCGCACGTCAGCGGGACCTGGGGCCTGCCCCCGCCGCCGTGAGCCACAGGCGCACGCGCCAGACGAGGATCCAGCCCAGGATCTTCCAGCCGGCGCGCAGCGTCCCGAGCACCGTCCCGGTGATCTTGCTGCGCCCCACCCGCGGCCGGTAGCGCACCGGCACCTCGACCGCGCGCAGCCCGTACGTGCGCGCCTTGAGCTGCATCTCGACCGTCCAGCCGAAGCCGGTGTCCCGCATCGCGAGGCGGCGCAGGGCCTCGACGCGGATCGCGCGGAACGGCCCGAGGTCGGTGTAGCGCGCGCGGAACAGGACGCGCATCAGGAAGCAGGCCAGGCGGTTCCCGAACCACGCCTGCGGCAGGAGCGCGCGCATGTCCGCGCCGCCCAGGACGCGCGAGCCGATCACCAGGTCGGCGCGGCCCTCCTCGAGCGGCGCCAAGAGCGCGTGCAGGTCCGCCGGGTAGTCCGAGCGGTCCGCGTCGAGGAAGACCACGACGTCGCCGTCCCCGAGCGGCGGCTCGCCCGCCGGCGAGGACCGCTCGAGGAGCTGCTCCAGCGCCGCCAGGCAGGCGCGGCCGTAGCCGGGCCGCGGCTCGTGCACGACCTCCGCGCCGCGCGCGCGCGCGACCTGCGCCGTCCGGTCGCGCGAGCCGTTGTCGGCCACGACGAGCCGCGCCAGGCGCTCGCGCGGCAGCTCGTCCAGCACGAGCGGCAGCGCCTGCTCCTCGTCGCGCGCCGGCATCGCCAGGCCGACGCGCGGCGCGCGCGTCCCGTCCGCGCGGCTCATCGCAGCGGGGCCCGCACGCTCAACGCTCGCGCCGCAGGAGCAGCCAGCCGGCCTCGACGGGGAGCGGGTCGAGCAGGGTGCCGGGCTCGACCAGGAACAGCGGATCGAGGGCGCGCGAGAGCCCCGGCGCGTCGCGCCGCAGCCAGCCGAGGTCGCCGGCGCGCGCGCGCCCGCCCTGGTCGTCGTCGTGCGCGCGCGCCAGCTCGGCCATGTCGGCCCCGGCGCGCAGGCGCTGGCCGAGCTCCTGCGCGAGCAGGCGCGCCTCCTCCTGCGTGCGCTCGGTGAGCGCGCGCGGGCCCTCGACGTCCTTGTGCGCGACGAAGATCGCGCGCGCGCGGATCCACGGCTCCGGGAAGAGGTCCGCCGGCAGCTCCTCGGGCGCGACGCGCTGGCCGACGACCAGCCCGAGCGCCGCCTCGATCGGCCCGAAGAGCTCTCCCGGCGCGGCGCGGAAGGTCGCCTCCTTCAGGAGCCGATCCTGCGGCCCGCGCTCGAAGACGGCGTAGGCGCCGCCGCGCGCGGCGCTGAGCGGGTCGTCCGAGGCCTCGCGCGCCAGCGTCCCGAAGGCCTCGCCGGCACGCGCGCGCGCGAGCAGCGCCGCGGCGCGCTCGTGCGCGGCCGCGTCGCGACCGCGCAGGACGATCGCGCGGCAGCCGGCCAGCCGCTCGACGCGCTGCACGAGCTCGAAGCCCTCCGGCCCCTCGAGCGGCGGCGAGACCTCGCCCGGCTGCGCGGCCCACAGGAAGGCCTCGACGTCGTCGCGCAGCGCTCCCGGAGCGAACGTGCCGAGCACGCCGCCGTGGCGGCCGCGGGCCTCCTCGGAGGCGCGCGCCGCGAGCTCGGCGAAGGGCGTCCCCGCCTCGAGCTCGGCGCGCAGGGCGAGCGCGCGGCGCAGGCCCTCCTCGCGCGCGCGCAGGGGCTTGCCGGGCGCGCCGGGCGGCGCGCCCGGGACGTCGGTGCGCGCGCGCACCAGGATGCGCGCGAGCGCGCGGCAGGGCGGCGGCTCCTCCTGCAGGTAGAGCGGGCGCGCGAGGTACGAGCGCGGCGCGCCCGTCTGCGCGGGCGCGGCGAGCAGGGCGACGAGGAGCGCGGCCGCGATCACGCGCGCGCTCCTCCCGCCAGCCAGCCGTGCGCGCGCGCGGCCTCGATCGCGCCGGCGAGCACGGGCGCGAACGGGCGCGGGCTCCAGCCGAGCTCGGCGCGCGCGCGCGCCGCGTCGAAGCGGAAGTGCAGGCCGAGCAGGCGCAGCGCCTGCGGGGTGGCCAGGGCGAGCGGACGCACGCGGTCGGCCAGCGCCGCGGCCGCGACGACGGCGCCCCAGGCGGCGCGCGGGACGCTGCGGCGCGGCGCGCGCGCGCCGAGCTCCGCGGCCGCCTGCGCGAAGAGCGCGCAGAGGCTCCAGTTCGACTCGACCAGCACGAAGCGCCGCCCGCGCGCCCCGCGCTCCAGCGCGCGCAGGCAGCCGTCCACGACGTCGTCCACGCCGACCACGCCCAGCGAGCCGGGTGGCGCGAGCGGCCCCAAACGGCCCGCCGCCAGGCGCCGCAGGAAGCGGATCGTGTTCGTCGGCCGCGCGCTCGGCCCGAAGATCGCCCCGGGGTTCACGACGACGACGTCGAGCGCGTCGGCCGCGGCCAGCGCGAGCTCCTCGGCGGCGCGCTTGGTCGTGACGTAGGCGACGCCCAGCCCGCCGCCGTTGAAGGGCGCGTCCTCGTCGAGCGCCGCCGTCGCGTCGGGCGCGTGCCCCACGGCGACGACCGAGCTCACGTGCAGGAAGCGCCGCACGCCGGCCGCGCGCGCCGCGTCGAGCAGCGCGCGCGTGCCCTCGACGTTCACGCGCCAGGAGCGCTCGACGTCGGCCGTGGCGTAGCTGATCAGCGCGGCGGAGTGCACGACGTCGGCCGGCCCGCGCGCGCTCGCGGCGGCCAGCGCGCGCGCGAGCGACGCGGGCTCCTCGAGCGCGCCCGCGTGCCAGACGACGTCCAGCCCCGCGAGCGGCGCGCGCTCGGAGGAGGGGCGCGCGAGCGCGTGCACCTCGCGGCCCGCGCGCGCGAGCGCGCGCACCAGCGGCGCGCCGAGGAAACCCGTCGCCCCGGTCACCAGCACGGCGCCGGTCACGACGCGGCGCTCCCCTCGGCCGGGCGCGCGGGGACGGCCGTGCGCGCGAGCGGCAGGCGCACCGTCGCGACCGTCCCGCCGCGCGCCCCGGGCGCGAGCGCGATCGAGCCGTCGCTCTCCTCCACCACGCGCCGCGAGATCGCGAGGCCGAGGCCCGTGCCCTCGCTCTTGGTCGTGAAGTAGGGCTCGAACAGGCGCGCGCGCACCTCGTCGGTCAGGCCGGGGCCGGTGTCGGCGATGCGGCATACGGCCTGGCCGTCCTCGAGCGCGGTGTCCACGTAGAGCGAGCCGCCCTCGGGCATCGCCTGCAGCGCGTTCGAGACCAGGTTGACGAACACGCGCCGCAGCTTGTCGCGGTCGGCCCACACGCGCGCGCGCGTCCCCTCGCGCTGCACGCCGACGCCGAGCTCGACCGCCCAGGCGTCGTGCAGGTGCAGCACCTCGTCCAGGAGCTCGGTCAGCTCGAAGGCCTCCGGGCGCGGCTTGCGCCCGCCGGTGAACTCGTAGAAGTCGGCCGCGATCGCGCGCAGGTGCGCGACCTGGCGCCGGATCAGGTCCACGGTGCGCTCCAGGATCTCCTCGGAGCCCGGCGCCTTCTCGCGCCGCGCGCGCTCGAGCAGGTCGAGCGAGAGGCTGATCGGCGTCAGCGGGTTCTTGATGTCGTGCGCGATCTGGCGCGCCATCTCGCGCCAGGCGGCGTCCTTCTC
>CADEGS010000279.1 GCA_902826945.1 uncultured bacterium
GCGCGCGCTGCAGGAAGACGGCCGGGCTCGTGTGCAGCTCGCGGCGGAAGAGCTCCGAGAGCTTCGTCTGCCCCACGCCCGCCGCGCGCGCCATCGCGCCCGTGCCGTCGAAGTCCGCCGGCCGCTCGCGCACGCGCGCCGCGAGCGCCTCGACGCGCTCGCGCTCGGGGTCGAAGCGCCGGTAGAAATGGTCCGGCCGACAGCGCTTGCAGGCGCGCAGCCCCGCGGCGCGCGCGCCGGGCTCGTCCTCGAAGAAGAGCACGTGCTGGGGCAGCGGCTTGCGCGCGCTGCACGAGGGCAGGCAGTAGATGCCGGTCGAGGTCACGCCGACGACGAAGGCGCCGTCGTGCGCGCGGTCGCGCTCGTGGAAGCGGCGCAGCAGCTCCTCGTGCGGGAGCGTGCGCGCGAGCCCCGGCGCAGCTGCCGCGGTCGTCGCGGGAGCGAGCATGCGCGCCATCCCACGCTCGCGCGCGGCGGCCGTCCTCCGGATTCCGCCGCCGGAATCCGGATTCCCGCGGCCGGCACCACCGCGCGAGCGGCGGGTGCCCCGGCGGGTCGCGCTCACGGCCCGCTGGTCGGCTCGACGCCGCCGCGCGCGGGTCCGAAGCGTCCGACGAAGGCGTCGTTCTCGTCGCTGCGCAGGAAGCGAACGCCGAGGGCGGGCTCCGCGAGCGCGAAGGCCTTCGAGCAGCCGACGGGCGGGAGCGCGGCGCCGTCGCCGCGCAGCGGCGAGCCGTCGCCGCGCAGCGGCGTGAGCGGCGCGTACCAGCGCTGCACCGGCATCGCGCAGCAGGCGCGGTCGGGAAGCAGCGCGCCCTCCAGGCGGATCTCCGGCCCGGCCGCGAGCGCGTAGCGCTCGCCCTCGGCCGCGACGGCGAGCGGCACGACGCGCGCCGCGCGCAGCGTGCCCAGGCGCGGCCCGAGCGTCGCGCGCAGCCAGGCGAGCGCGGCCGCGCGCGCCTCGGGCGAGGCCGCCGCGTCGAGCAGCGCGACCGAGGCGACGCGCGCCTCGGGCTCGTCGAGGTTCCGGTCGGCGACGAGCACGCACGCGAGCGACACGCCCGCCAGCGAGACGCCGTCGAACGAGCCGGACTCGAAGCGCCAGCCGCAGAGCGCCTCGCGCCCCTGCGTCGTGTACTCCGCGCCGTAGTGGCAGGCGCCGGCGAAGACGCTGGCGCTGCGCGCCTCGATGGCGATCCCGGCGGGCGGCCCGGAAGGGACGCCGAGGGCACAGGGAAGAGAGAGCGCGAGGAGGAGTCGCACGGCCCTCTAGGATACGCCCCCGCGGAGGCGTTCCGGCCCGCTCCCCTGACCGCCAGGGACGACGCGGGCGCGGCCCGGGCCAGGACCGCGGCGGGACCCCCCGAGCCGGGGGACCCGGCGGGGTTCCTGAACCGCACCGGGCGGGGGCGGCGTCTTCGGGGGAGACTTGTCGAGCAGGCGCCTTCCCTGATCACCGCCATGCCTCCCCGCCTCCCCTTCCTGGCGCTTGCCGTCCTCGCCCTGCCGCTCGCCGGGCAGCAGCTCGTCCGGCCCGCCTCGGCGTCCCGCGGCGAGGCGGCGACGATCGCGCCGCTCGCGCAGCAGGCCTACCTCAAGGCCTCGAACCCCGGGCAGAGCGACGTGTTCGGCTTCACGATCGCGATGTCGGGCGACACGATCGCCGTCGGGGCGCGCCTCGAGGACAGCGGCGCCACCGGTGTCGACGGCGACCAGCTGGACGCATCGGCCATCGACTCGGGCGCCGCTTACGTCTTCGTGCGCGACGGGAACGCCTGGAGCCAGCAGGCCTACCTGAAGGCCTCCAACACCGGAGCGTTCGACGACTTCGGCTGGTCGATCGCCCTCGACGGCGACACGCTCGTCGTGGGCGCGGTCGACGAAGACAGCAGCGCGTCCGGAGTGGACGGGGACGAGCTGGACGACACCGCGTCGGGCGCCGGCGCGGCCTACGTGTTCCGTCGCGCCGGGAGCACCTGGACGCAGGAGGCCTACCTCAAGGCGCTGATCAGCCAGGGAGGAGCGAGCTTCGGGACCTCGGTGGCGGTCTCGGGGAACACCGTCGTCGTCGGCGCGAGGCTCTACGACGCGGCGTTCTCGAACCAGGGCGCCGCCTTCGTGTACGTGCGCGACGGGTCGTCGTGGAGCTTCCAGGCGACGCTGCTCGCCTCCAACCCGGGCGCGAGCGACTTCTTCGGAACCTCCATCGCGATCTGCGGGGACACGATCGTGGTCGGGGCCAGCGGAGAGGACAGCGCGGCGACCGGCGTCGACGGCGACCAGTCGAGCAACGCGTTCTCGAGCGCCGGCGCGGCCTACGTCTTCGTGCGCTCCGGCACGGCGTGGAGCCAGCAGGCCTACCTCAAGGCCTCGAACACGGGCCCCAACGACGGGTTCGGGATCTCGGTCGCGATCTCCGGCGACACGGGGGTCGTGGGCGCCTACTTCGAGGACAGCGCCGCGACCGGCGTGGACGGCGACGGGTCGAGCAACGGGGCCTTGAACGCGGGCGCCGCCTACGCCTTCGTGCGCTCGGGCAGCACCTGGAGCCAGCAGGCCTACCTCAAGGCCTCGAACACGGAGAGCGGCGACGGGTTCGGGACCGGCGTCGCGATCTCGGGCGACGTGATCCTCGTCGGCGCTCCCTCCGAGGACGGAGGCTCCGCCGGCGTGAACGGCGAGTCGAACGAGGACATCCCGACCGCCGGGGCCGCCTACGTGTTCGAGCGCGAAGGGTCCTCCTGGAGCCAGATCGCCTACGTGAAGGCCTCGAACCCCGGGAACCAGGACTTCTTCGGAGGCGGGCTGGGCAGCGGGACCTCCGTCGCTGTGTCGGGTGGCTCGTTCGCCGTCAGCGCCCAGCAAGAGGACGGCGGAGCGAGCGGCGTGAACGGCATGCAGGACGACGTCCTCCCCGACGCCGGCGCGGCCTACGTCTTCACGACCGGCTTCCAGGCCGCCGTCGCCGCACGCAACGCCGGCACGAACCCCGCGAGCTACGCGGCCGCGCCGTTCTCCGTCGGCGGCGCGTTCGCCGCGTCGGTGGACAACGCGCTCGCCGGCCAGCTCGCTTCCTTGCTCGTCGGCTACGAGGCGCCGGTGTCGGTCACGCTCGCCGGCGGGCAGACGCTCCTGTGCCTCGACCTCGGCAGCGGCGAGCTCTTCGCCGGCTCGAGCCTCGCCCCCACCGGCGGCGGCGGCGGCGTCGACACCTACGACCTCGCCGTGCCCTCCGTGCCGGAGCTCGCCGGCTTCGCGTTCTCCTCGCAGGCGATCCAGCTCGGCAACCCGCCCTTCGTCCTCTCCAACGCCCAGGACTTCACGATCGGGAGCTTCTGAGCGCCCGTCGCGGCCGATCCGTGCCTCGGGATCGGCCCCGAGCGGCGGAAGGGCGAACCGGAGCGGGCCGCCGGTCCGTCTGAAGGAGGAGCATTCTCCCTGGAGGCTTCCATGCGCACGATCCCCGCTCTCGCCGCCGCGGCCGCGGCCCTCTCGATGGCCCAGACGGCTCACGGCCAGCGACCCGCACCGTCCACGGCTCCCGTCCCGGCGCACGACTCGTGCGCCGCCGCAGGCTTCGGGCTGGAGCAGAGCGCCTACGTCAAGGCCTCGACCTCGGGGGCGAACGACGTGTTCGGCTGGTCGGTGGGCGTGTCCGGCGACACGCTGGTCGTCGGCGCCCGCCTCGAGGACAGCGCCGCGACCGGCGTGAACGGCGACCAGACCGACAACGGCGCCACGCGCTCCGGCGCCGCCTACGTCTTCGTGCGCGGCGCCGGCGGCTGGCAGCAAGAGGCCTACCTCAAGGCCTCCAACACCGGAGCCGGCGACGAGTTCGGCACCGCGGTCGCCGTGTCCGGCGACACGGTGGTCGTCGGCGCGTACTACGAGGACAGCGCCGCGACGGGCGTGGACGGCGACGGGTCGAGCGACGCGGCCGTCAACTCCGGCGCCGTCTATGTCTACGTGCGCGGGCCGGGCGGCTGGGAGCAGCAGGCCTACCTCAAGGCCTCCAACGCCGAGGCCGGCGACTTCTTCGGCCTCGCGGTCGCGATCGACGGCGACACGATCGTCGTCGGCGCCGAGGGCGAGGACAGCGCGGCGAGCGGCGTCGGCGGCGACCAGTCGAGCAACGGCGCCTCCTCCTCGGGCGCCGCGTACGTGTTCGTGCGCTCCGGAACGACGTGGAGCCAGCAGGCCTACCTCAAGGCCTCGAACACGGGCACGGCCGACCGTTTCGGCCAGGCGGTCTCGATCTCCGGCGACCGCATCCTGGTCGGCGCTCCCGAGGAGGACAGCGCGGCCACGGGCATCGATGGGGACCAATCGAGCAACGCCGCCCAGCTCTCGGGCGCCGCCTACCTCTTCGCGCGCTCCGGCACCGTCTGGACCCAGCGCGCCTACTTCAAGTCCTCGAACAGCGACGCCTTCGACCGCTTCGGCAGCGCCGTCGCGATCGACGGCCTGCGGGCCGTCGTCGGCGCCCCGTTCGAGGACAGCGCGGCGAGCATGGTGGACGGCGACGAGACGGACAACAGCCTGGAGAGCGCCGGTGCGGCCTACGTCTTCGTGCGCGACGCGGTCGGCTGGAGCCAGGAGGCCTACCTCAAGGCCTCGAACCCCGACCGCTCCGATCGCTTCGGCAACGCGGTGACGCTGGCCGACCAGCGCGCGGCCGTCGGCGCCCGGGGCGAGAGCAGCGACGCCACCGGCGTAAACGGCGACCAGGCGAGCAACGCCGCCGAGGCGTCGGGCGCCGCGTACGTCTTCGCGCGCCTGCCCGCGGGCTGGAGCCAGACGCGCTACCTGAAGGCCTCGAACACGCAAGTGAGCGACGTCTTGGGCAGCACGCTCGCCGCCGGAGGCGGAACGCTCGCCGTCGGGGCGACGCTGGAGAGCAGCGACGCGACGGGCGTGAACGGCGACCAGTCGAACGACGACCTTCCCGGGTCCGGCGCGGTCTACGTCTTCGAGGCCGGCCCGAAGGCGACCGTCGGCTTCCGCAACGCGGGCGCGAACCCCGCGACGTACGCCGCCGCCGCGGCCGTCGTCGGCGGGACCTTCAGCGCCAGCGTGGACAACACTCCCGCCGGCCAGACGACCTCGCTGCTCTTCGCCTTCGAGGCGCCCGCCGCGATCGTGCTCGGCGGCGGGCAGGTGCTCCTGTGCCAGGATCTCGGCAGCGGCGAGATCCTCACCGGGGCGAGCCTCGCGCCCT
>CADEGS010000280.1 GCA_902826945.1 uncultured bacterium
CCTACGGCCTGATCTGCGCCGAGGCGCGCGCGCGCGGCGTGATCGTGCTGCTCTCGGGCGAGGGCGCCGACGAGCTCTTCGGGGGCTACGCCTGGAGCTACCAGCGCGCGCGCCGCATGGCCCGGCTGCAGCGCCTCCTGGCCCACGTGCCGCGCCGGCTGCGGCGCGCCCTGGAGCTCGCCGGCTACGCCAGCGCCGGGCTGCCGGTCACCGCCCACCGCGTGCTCGAGCTCCTGCCGCAGGCCGTCGGCTGGATCGACCGGCACGCGCGATCGAGCTGGCGCGAGCGCTGCACGGAGGCCTACGCCTTCGTGCGCGACCCGGGCGAGCGCGCGCTGCTCGGCCAGATGCTCGCGGACCTGAACGGCTTCCTGACGCCGCTCCTGCGCCGGCTCGACCGCACCAGCATGCTGCACTCGACCGAGTGCCGCGTGCCGTTCCTCGACCACCGGCTGGTCGAGCAGGCGCTGCACCTGCCGCTCGGCGTGCGCGTCGGCCGCGGCGGCAAGCGCGTGCTCAAGCGCATCGCCGCGCGCTGGCTGCCGGCGCGCATCGCCGCGCGGCGCAAGGTGGGCTTCCCGCTGCCGCTCGCCGACTACGTCGCGCCGCTCGTGCGGCCCGAGCTGTTCGGCGGCGTGTGCGCGGAGCTCTTCGGTCTCACGCCCGCCGGGCTGCGCACGGAGCTCGCCCGCGCGCCGACCAACCCGCTGGGCTTCCTGAACCTCGTCTCGTGGGAGATCTGGGGGCGCCTCGTGCTGCGCGGCGAGCCCGTCGCGGCGGTCGAGGCGCTGGTGGCGGAGCTCGCGGGCGACGGCTGAGCGCCGCCGCGCTTTCCCG
Organism: uncultured bacterium; assembly: GCA_902826945.1. The sequence continues at coordinate 838 of CADEGS010000280.1, forward strand.
CGCGCGGAGCGGCGGCCCTGGCGGGCCTGGCGGCCCTCGCGCACGGGAAACCCGCCCCCCTGGAAGGCCCTGGGAATCCGCGCCAGAATACGCTCGACTGCGGTCGTGGCCCCGCGCGGCGGCTCGGACGCACGGAGACCCCGTACGAAGACCAGGACCCACGCCGCTCGCATGCACCTCCCTGTGGCGCTCGGGCGAGGCCGCGACCATCCCGCCGCCTCGCTCCAAGGCTCGAACCAGGCGCGGCCGATCAAGGCCGCCCGCGGCCCGCGACGACAAGGGAGGAGCCGCGACGGCCGCCCATCGCCTGCCCCAGGCCCGGATCCGCTGGCGACCGCGAGCGGTGCTTCCCCGTCATGAGCTCGTCGTCCCCCACGACCCGCTGGCCGCTGACCGTCTTCGCGCTCGCCCTGGCGCTCTTGACCGCCTTCGGCGCGCTGCACGAGGTGCCGGCGCCGCTCGTGCACGACGAGTACGCCTACCTGCTCAGCGCCGACACGTTCGTCCACGGCCGCCTGACGAACCCGCCGCACCCGCTCGCCATTCACTTCGAGACCTTCCACGTCTTCTTCGAGCCGACCTACCAGGCGAAGTACCCGCCGGCCCAGGGCCTGACGCTGGCGCTCGGCCAGGTGATCGGCCATCCGATCTTCGGCGTGTGGCTCTCCTGGGCCGCCGCCCTGGCCGCGGTCACCTGGATGCTCGGCGCGCTCTTGCCCGCGCGCTGGGCGCTGCTCGGAGCGGGCCTGTTGCTCTTCAACCCCTACCTCTTCTTCGTGTGGGGGCAGTCCTACTGGGGCGGAGCCCTGGCGGCGGCCGGCGGCGCGCTGCTCTTCGGCGGCCTGCTGCACGCGCGCCGGCGCAGCGCGCTGTGCGACGGCCTGGCGCTGGCGGCCGGCATCTTCCTGCTCGGGAACTCGCGGCCCTTCGAGGGCATCCTGACCGGCGTGTTCGCGCTGGGCCTGTTGCTGCTCCTGGCGCGCGAGCGGCTGATCGACGGCGGCTGGAACGAGCTCGCGCGGCGCGTGCTGGCGCCGGCCGCTCTCGGGCTCGCGCTCCTGATCGCGTGGACGCTGTACTACGACTGGCGCCTGACGGGGAACCCGTTCCAGCTCCCCTACTTCGCCTACCATCCCGAGCTCTCGCCGCACGAGGAGATCCGCTCCTACACGGGCTCGCCCGCGCGCTCGTTCGCCGGCAAGAGCCTGCGCCTGGTCGACGGCCTGCTCGGGCTGCCGCTGGCCTTCGCCTTCCCCTTCCTGCTGCGCCGGCACCGCGATGCTTTCGTGCTGCCGGCGGCCGTCGCGAGCTACCTCGTCGCGCTGGCGGTGCTGCTGGGCTCGCGCGCCTGGCCGCACTACGTCGCTCCGGTCACCGGCCTGCTCGCCTTCCTGGGCGTGACCAGCCTGCGCGGCCTGGCGAGCCTGCGCCTGCAGGGCTGGCGGGTGGGGCGCGCGGGGGTCGTGCTGGTGCTCCTTCTGCACGCCGGGCTGTGGCTGTACGCCACCGGCGAGCGCATCGCGCGCGGGCCGCTCGCGAGCTGGGCGCGCGATCGGATCGACATGATCGCGAGCCTCGAGGCGCGCGGCGGCAAGCACCTGGTGCTCGTGCGCTACGGCCCCGAGCGCGAGCGCAACAAGGAGTGGATCTACAACGCCGCGGACATCGACGCGGCCAGCGTGGTCTGGGCGCGCGACCTCGGCCCGGAGGGGAACCGGGCGCTGCTCGAGTACTACCCCGACCGCAGCCTGTGGATGGTCGAGGTGCCGCCCTACCGTCCGCTGCTGCGCGCCTACGTTCCGCAGGCGCCCGAGACCGTCTCCACGCGCGAGCACTGAGCGCGCGGGCGCTTCGCGCTTGCGCCGCGCGGGCCACGGCCTAGCTTTGGGCGCCATGGGCGCGCCGGTGCGGGTCACGATCCTCGGCAACAGCTTCGCCGCGCGCGTGCAGCTCCCGGCCCTGCGCTGGGCCGCGGGGAACCGCGTCGTGGCGCTCGCGGGTCACGACGCCGAGAAGGCGCAAGCGACCGCCCGCGAGTGGCAGATCCCCTTCGCGACCGGCGACTGGCGCGCGGCGCTCGAGCAGGATACGGACCTCGTCCTGGTGGCGACGCCCGTCGACCTGCACCGGCCGATGGCGCTCGCGGCGCTCGAGCGCGGCGCGGCGGTGCTGTGCGAGAAGCCCTTCGCGCTCGACGCCGGCGAGGCGCGCACGCTCGTGGCGCGCGCCGCCGGCCGCCCGGCCTGGATCGACCACGAGCTGCGCTGGAGCCCGCACCTGCGCGAGCTGCGCCGGCGCTTGCAGTCCGGCGCCGCCGGCGAGCCGCGGCACGTCGCGATCGAGATGTTCCTGCCGCCCGCCAACCACGCCGAGCGCCCCTGGAGCTGGTGGTTCGACGCGCGCCGCGGCGGCGGCGTGCTGGGCGCGCTCGGCTCCCATCTCATCGATCTCCTGCGCTGGATCCTGGGCGAGATCAGCGAGGTGCGCGCCAGCCTGGCGCACTTCCAGGACGAGCGCCGCGACGGCGCGGGCGCGCTGCGCGAGGTGACGGCCGACGACTACGCCGCGCTCGCGCTGCGCTTCCGCAACGGGTGCCTCGGCACGCTCGAGACCTCGATCGCGATCCCGAGCGAGCGCTTCTTCCGCCTGCAGGTGACGGGCTCGGAGGAAACGCTGCGCGTCGTGAAGGGCGACGAGCTGTGGGCCGGCCCGAGCACCGGCACGCTGGCGCCGGTGGCCGTCCAGCCGCCGCTCCCGACCTGCGCGGAGCTCGGCCTGCCCGAGTACGGCATCTTCGGCCGCTGCCTGCCGCTCTTCCTGCGCGATCTCGTCGCCGCCGTCGGCGAGCAGCGCGGCGCCTGCGACGGCGCCGCCACGTTCCAGGACGGCCTCGCAACACAGCAGGTGCTCGACGCCGCGCGCGCCTCCGCGGCCTCGCGCGGCGGCTGGGTGGCCTGCAACGCGCGATGAGCCCGCCGCTCCCCGAGCGCTTCGCCCCCGGCCCCCCCGAGCGCTTCCCCAGTCCAGTCGGGGGCTTCGCGCCCAGTCCAGTCGGGGGCTTCCCGCCCAGTCCAATCGGGGGCTTCCCGCCCAGTCCAATCGGCGGCTTCCCGCCCAGTCCAATCGGCGGCTTCCCGCCCAGTCCAATCGGGGGCCTTGCCCCCAGGTCAACCGGGGGCCTCGCCCCAGCTCAACCGGGGGCTTCGCTCCCAGTCCTCCTGTGAGCCTCGCCCCCACTCCAATCGGCCGCCTCGCGCCCAGCCCCACCGGACGCCTGCACGTCGGCCACGCGCGCAGCTTCCTCGCCGCCTGGTGGAGCGTGCGCGCGCGCGGCGGCCGCATCGTGCTGCGCCTCGAGGACCTCGACCTGCAGCGCGCGCGCGCCGAGCACACGGCCGGAGTGCTCGCGGACCTGCGCTGGCTCGGCCTCGACTGGGACGGCGAGCCCTTCGTGCAGAGCGCGCACACGGATTCGCTCGAGAAGGCACTCCTGCACCTCGTCCTGCGCTCGCTCGCCTATCCCTGCGTGTGCTCGCGCAAGGACCAGCGCAGCGCGCTCGGCGCCCCGCACGCCGCGGAAGAGACGGGCGCGAGCGCCGCCGAGCTCCGCTACCCCGGCACGTGCCGCGACCACTACCTCTCCCTGGGCCAGGCCGAGACGCTGCGCCACCAGCAGGCCGGCCTGCGCCTGCGCGTGCCGCCCGGCGTCGTGCGCATCGCGGACGCCCTCGCCGGAGCGTACGCCGAGGACGTCTCCGCCGCCGTCGGCGACTTCCTGCTCGCGCGCCGCGACGGCGCCGTCGCCTACCAGCTCGCGGTCGTCGTGCACGACGCCGAGCAAGGCGTGAGCGAGGTCGTGCGCGGCGACGACCTGCTCGCGAGCACCCCGCGCCAGTGGCTGCTGCAAGAAGCGCTCGGCCTCTCGCACCCCCGCTGGCTGCACCTGCCGCTGGTCCTGGACGAGACCGGCGAGCGCCTCGCCAAGCGCAACGGCGGCGCGACGCTCGCCACCCTGCGCGAGCGCGGCGCCGACCCCCGCCGCCTGGTCGCCTGGGCCGCCCGCAGCCTGGGCATGGACGTGCCCGCCGCCATCACGCCCGCCGAGGCCAGCCCCGCCTTCGACCCCGCGCGCATCCCACGCACGCCGGTGCGCTTCACAAGCGCGGAGGAGCGCGGGCTGGTTGGTTGAGGCTCCCGGGCCCGCGCGCGCCGAGCCCTGCCCGCGACCGCGCAGCGCAGCGCTCCGCCCCCCTGGCCTCCCCCGGGTCCACCCGGCTTGACTACCCTCCCCCCCGCGCTACCCTTCGCGGAAGCGTTCCCCGATAGCTCAGTCGGTAGAGCAACCGGCTGTTAACCGGTTTGTCGT
>CADEGS010000281.1 GCA_902826945.1 uncultured bacterium
GGTGCTGGTGTGCCGCCCGGCCTTCAAAGCCGGTAGGGCCTCGTGAACAGCGGGGCCGGTGGGTTCGATTCCCATGCACTCCCGCCATCCCATGCAAGACGCCTCCGGATCCCGCCGCGACGTGGAGGTGCGGCCGTACCGCGCCGGCGACGAGGAGCGCATCGTGCCGGCCTTCAACCGCGTCTTCGCCGCGGTGGACCCGGGCTTCCGTCCGCGCAGCATGGCCGCCTGGCGCTGGGAGTTCGCGCACGCCCCCGACGGCTTCGCGTGCTTCGTCGCGGAGACGGACGCGGGCGAGATCGTCGGCCAGTACGCCGCCCTGGTGCAGCCGGTGCTGCTCGACGGGCAGCCGGCGACCTTCCTGCACGGCGTGGACAGCATGACCGACCCGAGCGTCCGCTCGGGCCTGGCCAAGGGCGGCCTGTTCGCGCGCCTCGGCAACGCCTTCCTCGACCACCACGGCGGGCGCGCGCCCGAGCGCGTCCCGGTCGTGTGGGGGCCGCCCGTGCCGGCGGCCTGGCGCATCGGCAAGACGCAGCTCGGCTACGTGCTCGTGCGCAACCAGCTCAAGCTGGTGCTCGAGCCGGGCGCGCTGCGACCTCCGCCGCGCGCGGCCGAGGCCTGCGCGGTCGAGGCCGTGGCGGCCTTCCCCGAGGAGGTCGACGAGCTCTTCGCGCGCTGCGCGCGCGCGCTGGCCGCGGTCGTCGTGCGCTCGCGCCGGCGTCTCGACTGGCGCTTCTGCGCGCACCCCGAGCGCCGCTACCGCGTGCTCTGGGCGCGGCGCGGCGCGACGCCCGTCGGCTACGCCGTCGCCTGCCGCGGCGCGTTCGACGGCGCGCCGGACGGAACGATCGTGTGCGACTGGCTGGTGCCGCAGGGCGAGCCGGGCGCGGCCGCGGCGCTGCTCGAGGCGCTCGTGGTGCTCGCCGCGGAGGAGGGCGGCGGGGCGCTGACGCTCGTGCTGCCCGAGTGCGCGCCGGGCTGGGCGGAGCTCCAGGACGCGGGCTTCCTCGTGCGCCCGACGCGCTACCTGCAGGCGGCGCGCGTGTACGACGAGCGCTACCGCGAGCGCTGGCTGTACCGCTCCTTTTACTACACGCTGGGCGACATGGACCTCGTCTGATGGGCGCGCCGCGCGTGGTTCCGCTGGAGGTCGGAGCGGACGCGCCGTCCGGGCTCGCGGGCGAGGACGAGCGCCGCTGGCTCGCGCGCGCGCCGCTCGGAGCCCGCGCCTGGGCGCTGCTCGAGGACGGCCGGCCGCTCGCCTGGCGCGCGGCGCCGCGGCGCGCGGTGTGGATGGCGGGCCGCGAGCGCGCCTTCGCCGAGCTCGGCGACGCGCGGCCCGACGCCGGCCTGCGCGCGCACGACGAGCTGTGGGAGCGCGCGGCGCGCGCGGCGCTCGGCGAGCGCGACGAGGGCGACTTCGTGCACTACGCCTTCCCCGACGAGGGCGCGTGGCTGCGCGGCGCGCGCTTCGAGGGCTTCGACATCGTGCGCACGCTGCACGCGCTCGTGCTCGAGCGCCCGCGCGCCGGGGACGCGCCGGCGGGGGTCGTGGAGCTCGCCGCCTTCGACCACCAGGTGCGCTGGCTGTGGGAGCGCTGCGCCGGGGCCTTCGGCGCCAGCGCGGTGCGCGACGCGGCGCACCTCGCCTGGCGCTTCGAGGAGGGGCCCGGCCGCTCCTACCGCACGTTCGGCGTGCGCGACGCGGCGGGCGTCCTGCGCGGCTTCGCCGCCGCCACGCGCGCGCCCTGGCTGGCGCGCCGCGGCGCGACGCTGGTCGACTGGCTCGTGCCGCCCGAGGAGCCCGAGGTCGGCGCCGCGCTCCTGCGCGCGGTCGAAGCCTGGGCCGGCGCGGCCGGAGCGAGCAGCGTGACGACCGCGCTGGTCGAGTGGTCGCCCTGGTTCGAGCGCTTCCAGCGCTCGGGCTTCCGCGTGCACCCGAGCCCGCTCTTCCTGGTCGCGCGCTCGGCGGCGCGGCGCTTCGACCACCTGTGGCTGCGCGACCACTGGTGGCTGACCTTGGCGGACACGACGCTCGTGTGAGCGCCCGCCCGTGCGCCGGCCTGCGCCGCAGGCTATCCTGCCTCGCGGGAAGGCGCCGCGCGGCGCTCCCCGGCCCTCCGATGCGAGAGCGCAACACACAGCGCGCGCCCCGCCGCCCGCCGGCCGCCCGGGGCCCCGCGCGCCGGCTGCTGGCGTGGCTCGCGCTGGCCTTGTGCGCGGCGCTCGCGGGCGCGGCGCGCCCCTCGCGCGCGGTCGGTCGCGACTGGGTGCACGTGCGCGTCGAGGGTGCGCTCGAGACCGGGCTGCTCGCCTACCTCGAGCGCGCGCGCGGCGCGGCGCGCGAGCGCGGCGGCGGCCTCTTGCTCGAGATCGACACGCCCGGCGGCGAGATCGAGCTGATGTGGCGCCTGGCGACGGCGCTCTCCGACGCGCGCGCGGAGGGCGTGCGCACGGCCTGCTGGGTGAACGATCGCGCGCTGTCGGCGGGCGCGCTGCTCGCGATCGCCTGCGAGCGGCTGTACATGCGCTCGCGCGCCTCGATCGGCTCGGCGCTGCCGGTGCGCCTGGGGCCCGGCGGGCTGGAGCCGATCTCGGCCGACCCGGCGGTGCGCGAGAAGCTGACCTCGAGCATGCGCAGCGAGTTCGCGGCCATGGCGCAGGAGACCGGCCGTCCGGAGATCCTGGCGCAGGCGATGGTGGATCCCGCCCTGCGCGTCTACCGCGTGCGCGTCGACGGCGAGCGCCGGCTCATGTCGGGACGCGAGTGGGACGACGCGCTCGCGCGCGGGCTGCCGGTCGAGCAGGAGGAGCTCCTGATCGCCGAGGGCCAGCTCTTGAACTGCACCGGCGGCGAGGCCGTCGAGCTCGGGCTGGCGGACGGGCTGGCGGAGTCGCTCGACGAGGTGCTCGAGAAGCTCGACGGGGGCGCGCTGGTGCCGCTCGCGCCGCTGCCCTCGGAGGAGCTCGCGGGGCTGCTGTACCGGCTGTGGCCGCTGTTCCTCGTGCTCGGCCTCGCGCTCGGCTACGTCGAGCTCAAGCTGCCCGGCTTCGGCGTCCCGGGCGTGCTCTCGATCGTGTGCTTCGGCGTGCTCCTGTTCGGGCGCTGGCTGGTGGGGCTGGCCGACGTGCTGCACGTCGTGCTCGTGGTCTCCGGGCTGCTCCTGATCGCGGTCGAGCTGTTCGTGATGCCCGGCACGGTGTGGGTCGGCCTCCTGGGCGGCCTGCTGGCGCTGGGCGGGCTGGGCTGGTCGCTGGGCGTGGGGGTGCGCGCGTGGAGCTCGGACTACGGCCGCTCGCTCCTGCTCGACGACGCGCTGCGCGCCGCCGGCAGCCTGGCGATCGCCTCGGGCATCGCGTGGGGCCTCTCGCGCGCGCTGCCGACCTCCTCGCTCTACCGCCGGTTCGTGCCCGACACGTCCGACAGCGCCTCGGGCGACGCGGCGCCGCACGCGCGCGGCGAGCACGCGCGCCACGCCCGTCCGGGCGCGCGCGGACGCGCATTGACCACGCTGCGGCCGACGGGCAAGGTGGTGCTCGATGAGGCGCCCATGCTCCGCTACAGCGCGCGCGCGGACGCGCTCGAGATCCTGGCCGGCGCGCGCGTGCGCGTGCTCGAGGTCAGCCGCTCGGGACGCCTGCTCGTGGCGCGCGAGGAGGAACGCGACGCGCCCGCAGCGGGGGAGGCCTGAGCCGTGATCGGCGCCATCCTGCTGCTCGGCCTGGGCCTGGTGCTGGTCATGGCCGAGGTGCTCTTCCCGAGCTTCGGCATCCTCTCCGTGCTGGCCACCGCGGCCTTCGTCGGCGCGGTCGTGCTCGCCTTCCGGCAGGACCAGGGGACCGGCGTGACCTTCGTCGTCGCCATCGCGCTCGGCGCGCCGGTCATGGTGCTGGCGGGCATGAAGCTCTTCCCGAAGAGCCCGATGGGCCGCCGCATGATCGCGCCGGGGCTCTCCTTCGCGAGCAGCGCCTCGCTCGACCCGCGCGACCTCGAGCTGGTCGGCGCGAGCGGCACGGCCGAGACGAACTGCCGCCCCTCTGGCGTGGGGCGGCTGCAGGGCCGGCGCGTGTCGGTCGTGACCCGCGGCGAGTTCATCGCCAAGGGCGAGCCCATCCAGGTGGTCGAGGTGCAGGGCAACCGCGTCGTGGTGGCCCGCTCCTCCGAGACGAAGGAGCCGTCGTGAGCCTCGTACTAGCCCTCGCCCCCGTCCAGGCATCCGGCGACGTGTGGAAGGCCGCCCTGCTGGTCTTCGCCGTCATCGTCTTCCTGGTCTTCCTGTTCCTGTTCCTGCGCTACGCGAACCTCTACATCCGCTCGCTCCTGACCGGCGCCGGCATCGGGCTCTTCGACATGTTCGCGATGAGCCTGCAGCGCGTGAACCCCTCCGAGATCGTCAACGCGCGCGTCAACCTGGTGCAGGCCAAGCTGCCCAACATCGACAAGCAGGACCTGATCGCGCACCTCCTGGCCGGCGGCAACGTGAGCCGCGTCGTGCGCGCGCTGATCGCCGCCGACCGCGCCGGCATCGACCTGGACTTCAAGACCTGCGCGGGCATCGACCTGGCCGGGCGCGACGTGCTCGAGGCCGTGCGCACCAGCGTCACGCCCAAGGTGATCGACTGCCCCAGCCCCTCGTCGGGCAAGACCGAGGTGGCGGCGGTCGCCAAGGACGGCATCCAGGTGCTGGCCAAGGCGCGCGTGACCGTGCGCACGAACATCGCGCAGCTCGTCGGCGGCGCGGGCGAGGAGACGATCATCGCCCGGGTGGGGGAGGCGATCGTGACGACGATCGGCTCGAAGAACTCGCACAAGGAGGTCCTCGAGAATCCCGACGACATCACGAAGACGGTCATCAGCAAGGGCCTGGACGTCGAGACCGCCTTCGAGATCGTCTCGGTGGACATCGCCGACGTGGACGTCGGCAGCAACATCGGCGCGCGCCTGCAGGCCGACCAGGCCGAGGCGGACAAGCGCGTGGCGCAGGCCAACGCCGAGAAGCGCCGCGCCATGGCCGTCGCCGCGGAGCAGGAGTTCAAGGCGCGCGTGATGGAGAACCGCGCGCAGGTCGTGCTGGCCGAGGCCGAGGTGCCGCGCGCGATGGCCGAGGCGCTGCGCTCGGGCAACCTGGGCGTGATGGACCTCTACCGCCTGCGCAACATCGCCTC
>CADEGS010000282.1 GCA_902826945.1 uncultured bacterium
GGCAGCGCCAGCGCGATCGCCGCCAGCCGCTGCCAGCGCGACCACGCCAGCGCGCGCCGCGCGGGCAGGAGCTGCCACGCGTAGGCGCCGAGCAGCAGGCACAGGGGCAGCGTGACGAACACCGCCATGGTCGACGGCAGGACGCTGGCGGCGAAGGGCGCGATCACGACGCCGGCCAGGAAGCCCAGCACGACGCTCGGCAGGCTGGCCATCATCTCGATCGAGGACTTGACCGGCGTGCGCAGGCGGCGGTCGAGGAACTCGCTCGTGTACACCGCCGCCAGGAGCGCCAGCGGCACGCCGAAGAGCATCGAGTAGACCGTCGCCTTGAGCGTGCCGAAGACGAGCGGCACGAGCCCGAGCTTGGGCTCGAACTCGTCGCCTGCTCCCTCCGACTGCCAGACGTGGCCGGGGCGCTCGTAGCCCTCGTACCAGACCGACCCGAAGAACGCGTGCAGGCCGGCCTCGGGGTGGCCGAGGTCGAGGCCCCACGACACGAGCTCGCCGTCCTGCACGCCCAGCAGCCGATCCTCCTGCGCCACCAGGTCGAGCGCGCGCACCGGCGCGGAGCGCGCCTGCGCCGCCGCCAGGAAGGCGCCGGTCGTCATCGTGTAGACGCGCACCGTGCCGTCGGCGTGTCCGCAGGCGACGACGCGCCCGCGCGGCGCCGTGGCCAGCGCGGTGACCGGGCTCGCCGGCCCGTCGAGCAGGTGCGCCGGCGCCAGCACCGAGCCGTCGGCGGTGCCCGCGTCCTCGGGCTTGACGCGGAACCAGCCGCGCGTGCGCCCGAGCGAGTCGCCGATCATCAGGGTCGTCTGACCCAGCAGCATGCGCGCCGCGGTCACGCGCGCGGCCGGCTCGATGACGAGGTCCACCGTCTCGACGACCGCGGGCCGCTCGGGATCCGAGACGTCCCAGCGCGCGAGCCAGCCGTCCTCCCAGATCGCGTAGGCGTTGTCGCCGGCGCCCGACAGGAGCAGCCAGCCCGGCGCGCCGCGCTGGCGCACGTCGGCGGTCGGGAGCTCGTGCCCCTCCACCTCGACCGTCAGCTCGTCGGTCATCCAGTCGCGCTTCTCCGTCGCGCGCGCCAGCTCGAACGAGCCGTCCTCGTGCCAGGCGACGAAGGTGCCGCCGCGCGCGTCGGTGGCGTGCGCGAGCAGCCGCACCGGCGAGGCGTAGGCGGAGGCCGCGGGCGGGTCGAGCTGCAGCGCGAACGCGCTCCAGCGCCAGCCGCCCTCGCGCGTGCGCTCGACCAGGCCGCCGGCGAGCTCGGCGCGCGTGCCCTCCGCGAGCGAGGCCAGCGCCGCGGGCACGCGGTCCTGGGTCAGGAAGACCGTCACGAACCCCGCCAGCCCCAGCCGCACGGTGCCGTCGGCGAAGCCGAGCGCCAGCGTCTGGCCGGTCAGCTCGGCCTGGAGCCCCTCGTAGAGCGCCGGGTCCGGCCCGATCAGCGCGCGCTCGGGATCGACCTCCCGCGTGTGGTTGCCGGGCGCGAGCGACCATGCGGTCGGCGGCGCGTCCGCGAAAGGTGCCAGGCGCTGGAGCGCGCGCCCGTCGTCGATGCGCTGCACGGCGACCCCGCCGTCCTGCGCGAAGGAGGCGAGCAGCACGCCGCGCTCGTCGCTCAGGAGCCGCTCGCCCGTCACGCCGTCGGGCAGCGCGCGCTCCACGGCGGCCTCGACGCGCGCGCCGCGGAACAAGGGCAGCGCGACGCTCACCAGGAACACGAACATCAGGCCGACCGAGGCGATCGTGCCGATGCCGCCGACCGTGATCGCCAGCCGCATGACGCGCTCGGCCAGGCGCACGATGGTCCTGGTCCGGCGGGCGCGTCGCGTCGGGGAGGTCTTCACGGCTGGTTTCTAGGAGCGGAGGAGGCGGAGATCGGCCGATCCCGCGCCTCCTCGCGAGGCCCGGAGGGCCGGCGCTCAGCGGGGCGCGCTGGCCTCGCGCGCCGCCGCCTGGATGCCCAGCGAGCCGAGGGCCTTGGTGGCGACCGCCGCCGGGACCGGATAGTACCCGGACTTGACCACGTCCTCCTGTCCCTGCTTGCTGAAGACGTAGCGGACGAACTCGCGGCGCAGCGGGTCGAGCTGCGAGTTCGGGGCGTAGTTCATGTACAGGAGCAGGTGGCGCGCCAGCGGGTACTCGCCCGAGTAGGCCTTGTCCGGCGTGGCGCTGACGAACGCGCCGCCGTCCTTCGCGGCCAGGGGCAACGCGCGCACGTCCGGCGTGGTGTAGCCGATGCCGCTGTAGCCGACGCCGAAGCGGTCGGTCGCGACGCCCTGGACGACGGCCGAGCTGCCCGGCTGCTCCTTGACGGAGGACTTGAAGTCGCCCTTGAAGAGCGCGCGCTCCTTGAAGTAGCCGTAGGTGCCCGAGGCCGAGTTGCGTCCGTAGAGGCTGATCGGCTGCTGAGCCCAGTCGCCGGTGAGGCCGACCTGGCCCCACTTCGTGATGTCCGTCCCCAGCCCGCCCTTGCGGTTCTGCGAGAACATCGCGTCCACCTGCTGCAGCGTCAGGCCCTGGATCGGGTTGTCCTTGTTCACGTACACCGCCAGCATGTCGATGCTGGTGCGCAGCGCGGTCGGCTTGTAGCCGAAGTGCTTCTCGAAGGCGTCGATCTCGTCGCTCTTCATCTCGCGGCTCATCGGCCCGAAGGTCGAGGCGCCCTCGATCAGCTTGGGCGGGGCCGTGCTCGAGCCCTTGCCCTCGATCTCGATCTGGACGTCGGGGTAGAACGCCTTGAAGCCCTCGCTCCAGAGCGTCATCAGGTTGTTCATCGTGTCGGAGCCGACGCTCTTGATCGTGCCCGACACGCCCTGGACGGGCTCGTAGGTGGGGAGCTTCGGGTCGATCTCGACGGCTTGGGCGACGGCGACGCCGCCGAGGAGCGTCGCGGCCAGGACGACGCGCGGGAGTGCGATCACGTTCGGTTCTCCTTCTGTGGCTGGGGTGTGGGCTGCGAGCGCGCGACCGCCCGCTCCTCGGGGTCGTGCCCGTCGGAGCGCTCCGACGCGAGAAAGGCGACGGACGCCGGGCGAGCCACGGTGACGGCCGCGCCGGTGCGCGGCGTCCCAGATCCTCTATTTCTAGCCTTCCCCAACCGAGGCTGTGGAGGAGAAGGGAGGCGGGTGAACCCGGGGTGAGCCGGTTGCGAAGAAGCCTTAAATCACGGCGGGCCCCGGCGGGCCAACGGCCTGGCATTGCAAAGATCCCTTGGCGTCGCCGTCGCGAAGGGAGCCCTCCGGCGCGCGCTCGGCCCGATCCTCGGCCAGGCGGCCGCGGCGGGGGGGGCCCGGCCGCAGGCAGGCCACGTCCCCCTCGCGCTCAGCCGGCCAGCGCCAGCCGGACCGAGAAGGCGCTGCCCCGGCCGAGCTCGCTCTCGACGCTGACCGAGCCGCCCATCGAGAGCACGAGGTGCTTCACGATCGAGAGCCCGAGGCCCGTGCCGCCCAGCTCGCGCGAGCGCGCCTTGTCCACGCGGTAGAAGCGCTCGAAGATGCGGTCGAGCTCGGCGGGCGGCACGCCCAGGCCGGTGTCGCGCACGCGCAGCACGCCCTCGTCCGTGCGGGCCTCGAGCGCGATCTCGACGCGGCCCTCGGCCGTGTACTTGATCGCGTTGTCGACCAGGTTCTCGAGCACCTGCGTCATCGCCTCGCGGTCGCCCAGCACGACCAGGCGCGCCGAGGCGGGCGGAAGGACGAGCTCCAGCCCCTTGCCCTCGGCCGCGTCGGCGTGGCGCTTGACCACGCTCTCGATCACCTCGCGCCAGTCCACGGGGTGCAGCTGGACGACGCCCTCCTGCGACTCGACGCGCGCCAGGCTGAGCAGGTCGGTCACGAGGTGCGTGAGGCGGTCCACGTTGGCGTCGATGCGCTGCAGGAAGCGCTCGTTGTGCGCCTCGTCGCGCAGCGCGCCGCCGAGCAGCGTCTCGACGAAGCCCTTGATCGCCGCCAGCGGCGTCTTCAGCTCGTGCGAGACGTTGGCGACGAAGTCGCGGCGGATGCTCTCCAGCCGGCGCAGGTCGGTGACGTCGTGGACGACGATCACGACCCCGCTGCGTCCGCCGCCCTCGAAGGGGCTGGCGTGGGCCTGGATCACGAGCTCGCGGCCGGCGCGGTGCAGCTCGATCTCGCCGCGCGCCGCCGCCCGCCCGCGCCGCGCCGCGCCGATCAGCTCCTCGAGCGCGGCGTTGGGCGCCTGCTCCCACAGCTTGCGCGCGCGCGGGTCGCCGTCGAGCCGCAGCAGGCGCCGCGCCGCGCCGTTGCTGAACAGCACGTGGTCCTCGTCGTCCACGGCCACGACGCCCTCGACCATGCCGGCCAGCATCGCCCGCAGCTGCGCGTCGTCCTGCGAGATCGTCGCGATGCGCTGGTGGAACTCGAGGCCGAGCTCGCGCAGCGTGCTCGCCAGGCGCCCCAGCGCGTCGGTCTGCGGCAGGCGCGGCGCGGAGGCCTCCAGGTCGCCGTCGCGGATCGACTGCGCCACGCGCGTCAGCGTCTCGACCGGCGCGCTGGCGCGGCGCGCCAGCAGCAGCGACAGCACGAGCGCGAGCGCGAGCCCGCCGCCCAGCACCCAGGCCAGCCGCGCGCGCGCCGCCGCGGCGCGCCCGAGCAGCCCCTCGAGCGGCCAGGCGATCCGCAGCGTGCCGAGCTCGCGCCCGTCGCGCTCCAGCCAGCGCGCGAAGTACAGGAGCTCCTCCCCGCGCAGCGAGCGGCTCTCGCGGCGCGCCAGGCCGGTGCCGTGCTCGCGCGCGGCCAGGACCTCTTGCCGCGACCCGTGGTTCTCCATCCGCGCCGGGTCGTGGTCCGAGTCGGCCACGACGCGCCCGTCGGGCAGCACGAGCGTCACGCGCAGGAGCGAGTCGGCCCCCAGGCGCTGGACCTCGGCCTGCAGCTCCAACGTCGGGTGCGTCAGGCGCCCGGCCGCCCACGGCGCGAGCAGGGCCGAGGTCTCCGCGAGCTGCGCCTCGAGCCCGGCCAGCGCCCGCGCGTCGAGGTCGGCGCACACCTGCCGGTCCACCAGCACCCCGACCAGGGCCAGGACCAGGACGAAGCAGGCGAACGGGTTCCAGAAGGCTCGTGAACGGAAGAGGCTCAGTCCCTGCACTTGTAGCCGACGCCCCGGACGGTGGCGATCAGCTTACCGG
>CADEGS010000283.1 GCA_902826945.1 uncultured bacterium
AGCGGTCTACAAGCTCCACGAGCGCTACCTCGTCCCGTTCTGGCCGCTGTTCGTCGTCGGCTTCTTCGCCTGCCTGTGCGGTCCGCGCGTGCGCTGGCGCCTGCTCGCGCCGGCCGGGCTGCTCGCGGCCGGGCTGGTCGTGTGGGGCTCGCCGGCCCCCTTCGCCGACGGCTCGCCGTCGGTGAACGGCGTGGACTTTCCCAGCCTGCCGCTGACGCAGGAGCTCGTCCGCCTGTGCGGCTCGCCGGCGGGCGCGCGCGGCGCGATCCTGTGCCTCGCGCTGCCGGCGCTGCTCGTCCTCTGGCGGCCGCGCTGGGCGGCGCTCCCGCTGCTCCTCGGCTGCGCGGCCTGGCAGGGCTACGGCGCGTGGGCGGCGCTGCAGGAGGCGACCGGCCGCAACGAGTGGATCGAGCGCAACTACCGGCCGGTCTGGAACTGGCTGGACGAGGTGCTCGAGCCGGGCGTGCTGCTGATCCACCACGAGGTCCCGGACCTCACCGCGTACTACGACGCGATGCGCTACGAGATGGACTACAACCAGCTCGACCAGAACCTCGAGCCGACGTTCAGCTCCTCCGTGCGCCTCGACCGGGATACGGGACGCTACCGGTTCTTCGACGACAGCCCGCCGATGACGTTCTGGCTGATGACCGAGGTGCCGGCCGCGGCCGCGCTGCCGGGCGCGCGGACGCGCGAGGGCCTGACGCTCGTCCCGCTCGACGACGGCCTGGCGCCGCTCGGGCCGTGGCTCGGCGAGGAGAGCCAGCGCGTCGAGGGGCGCGGGCCGGACGGGCTGTGCCGCGGCGAGGTGGCGATCGAGCTCGCCAGCCACTACCCCTGCCGCGCGGCGCTCGCGGCCAGCCTGACGCTCGCCGACGAGGGCCCGCAGGCGGAGCCGTTCCGCGTGCGCGTGACGCGCAAGGGCGAGTTCTTCTTCGAGGAGACCCTGCGCCGCGACGCGACGTGGGCCTTCTGGGTCGATCAGACCATGTGGTCGCCGACGCTCGCCTTCGGGGTCGCGATCGCGCCGGGGGAGGCCGCGGCGCGCGCGGACACGCCCTTCCGGCTCTCCGAGCCGCGCATGGTCTACACGACCTGGAGCCCCGAGGAGGTCCCGCGCGCCGACGGCGGCGCGGCGGGCATGCACGCGGACGGCTGGTGCAACCGGCGCGCGATCCTGCGCCTGCCGCGCCAGGACCAGCCGCTGCGCTTCGGGATCCGCGTGCAGAACCCGGAGGACTCGCCGGTGGGCGGGCCCGTCGTGGTCACGCTGCGCGTGAACGGCGAGGCGCTGGCCGACGTGTCGCTCGCGCCCGGCCAGGGGCGCGAGATCTTCTTCACCGCGGTGAGCGAGCTCTCCTGGCTGGACTACGTGCTCGAGGGCGACCGTACCGGCACGCTGCCGGACGGGCGCGAGGTGTCGTTCCGCCTGGGGCTCTCGGAGCCGCGCGGGGGCTGAGCCTCAGCCCGCGTCCTTCTCGCGCGTGAGCTGCTCGAGGCGCGCGCGCAGGATGGCCGTCTCCTGCGCCAGGTTCTTGAGCTGGATCGTGTGCCGCGACAGGCGGATCGCGTAGTTCAGGCAGATCCAGAGCAGGAACATCTCGCCCAGGAAGAAGAGCGTCGAGCTGGGCGTCCAGGCGCCGATCGCGCGCGTCACGACGCGCAGCCAGTCGAGGCGCAGCGAGACGACGATCAGGCAGATCGCGAGCGCCAGCCAGATCGGCGTGTACTCCTCGCGCAGCTTGCGCTGGCGCACGCGCAGGAGCACGGCGACGAGCAGCGCCGAGCTGATCGCCAGCGCCAGGATGCGCGTGACGCCGGACTCGGGGGCCTGGAGGAACAGGTCGCGCAGGTGGTTCAGCTCTTCCTGCATGGTCGGGCTCCGGAGGTCAGCGTTGCTTGCCCGTGCGGGCGCCCGCGCCGAGCGCGAGCGTCAGGCGATAGACGTAATAGCTCGAGCGGCGCAGGCCGCCGTGCATCGTGGACTTGCGCCCGGCCTCGTGCATCTCGACGGGGATCTCGCGCACGCGCAGGCCGCGGCGGTGCGCCTCGAGCAGGACGTCCACGTCGGGGTAGTCCGAGGGGAAGAAGTCGCCCGAGTAGAGCTCGAGCACGGCGGCGTTCATCGCCTGCATGCCCGAGGTCGGGTCCGTGACGTGCAGCCCGGCCCAGCGCGCGATGCGCTGGAAGAAGAGCCGCCCGATCGTGCGCGCGTAGCCCATGCGGTAGGCGCTCTCGGCCGCGAAGCGCGAGCCGATCACGAGGTCTGCCTCGCCGCGCTCGATCGGGGCGACGAGCTCGGCCACGTAGCGCGGGTCGTGCTGGCCGTCGGCGTCCATCTGCACGATCAGGCGCGCCTTGCACTCCTTGGCGTACTTGTAGCCGGTCTGGAGCGCGGCGCCGTAGCCCAGGTTGAAGGGCAGGTCGAGCACGGTCGCGCCGTGCTCGGCCGCCACGCGCGCCGTGTCGTCGCGCGAGCCGTCGTCCACCACGACCACGCGGTGGGGGACCTCCAGCGTGGCGAGCTGCGTCAGCACCTTGGGCAGGCGCGGCGCCTCGTTGTAGGCGGGGATGAGGACGAGGAACTCGCCCTCCCGCGCGGCGGGACGGGCGCTCATCGGCGGGGCCTCCCGCCGCCGCGCGGGGCGGACAGGGCGTGGACCGGCCGCGGCAGGCTGTCGGCGTGGATGCTCATGCTCCGCGAGGGTCGGCGTGCGCGGGGGTGCGGGCGGCCCGGGCCCTCCGGTGGGCGCGGGCGGAGCGGCGCGGCATTGTACCGGCGGCCGCTCGGGCACCTCGCGCGAAAAGGGTACCCCGCCGGGCGGGGCGAGGCGTCAGCCGCCGTCGTTCTCGGTGTACCCCAGGGCCTCGAGGACCGAGCGCTCCTCGTCGGAGAGGTCCGCCGCCGCGCCGTAGAGCGCCGCGTCCTCCGGCTGCGTGCGCGCGCGCCACTCCAGGAAGGGGCCGACGAGCGCGTCGAAGCGGGCGCGCCCCTCGGCCGTCTCGATCAGGTCGCGCTCGGCGCCCGGGTCCGCCTCCAGGTCGTAGAGGTGCGCGTCCGTCGGGCGCGCCGCGTCGAGGCCGAAGTCGAGCTTCCAGCGCGTGCCCTGGCGCAGCGAGAACTTGTGGTTCACCCCGGCGATGCGCAGCCGCTCGCCCTTCCAGGGCGTGCCCTCGCCGCGCACGAGCGGCATCAGGTCGCGTCCCTGCAGGCCCCGGGGCGCCGGGACGCCGAGCGCCGCGAGCAGGGTCGGCATCAGGTCCACGCCCTCGACCGGCGCGTCGCACACGCCGCTCCAGCGGCCGCCGGGGAAGCGCACGATCAGCGGCACGCTCAGGATGCCCGGCGTCAGCGCGCCGTGCCCGATGCGGTCGCGCGCACCCAGGTCCTCGCCGTGGTCGCTCGTGAACACGACGATCGAGCGCTCGAGCAGGCCGCGCCGGCGCAGCTCGTCCAGGAAGCCGCCCAGCGCGCGGTCGGCCTCGGAGACCTCCGCGTCGTAGAGGTCGCCGAGGTAGCGCAGCTCGTCGGGCCCGATGTGGCCGCGCTGGATCTGGCGCAGGAACTCGGGCGGCCCGCACAGGCGCTCGGGGCGCAGCGGCCCGCGGTACCAGCCGGCGTAGCGCTCGCGCGCCGGCTCGTCCGGCCAGTAGGGGCAGTGCGGGTCGTAGCCGTGCACGAGCAGGAAGAAGGGCGCGCCGGGCGCGAGCCCCTCCAGCCAGGCGAGCGCCGAGGGCAGCACCTCCTGCACGTCGCGCGTGAAGGGCCACGCCTCGGGCCCCGGGCCCCAGCTCTCGAAGGTCTCGAAGCCCTCCGCCAGGCCGTACTGCGCCTGGAAGGAGCCGTGCCCGGTGAAGGCGGCCGTGCGCCAGCCGGCCGCGCGCAGCGTGCTCGCCAGCGTGTACGGCGGGTCGCTTTGCAGCCCGTTGCGCTCCAGCCCGTGACGGTGCACGTAGTGGCTCGTCAAGAGGCTCATGTGGCTGGGGGCGGTCACGCAGCTCTGCGCGAGGCAGTCCGAGAAGCGCACGGACTCGGCCGCCAGGCGGTCGAGGTGGGGGGTGTTCGGCCGCGCGGCGCCGTAGCAGGAGAGGCGGTCGGCGCGGCACGTGTCGAGCGAGACGAGGACCAGGCCCGTGGCGCCCGACGCGGCGCTCGGCGCGGGGTCGGAGCAGGCGCCGAGGACGAGCGCGAGCGCGAGCAGCGGACGCGGGGCGCTCACGGTCCGTCCGCCGCCGCGGGCGCGTCGCTCCGGATCGCGCCGTCCTCGAGGACGAGCACGCGCTCGCAGCGCGTGGCCAGGCGCTCGTCGTGCGTGACGAGGATCATCGACAGGCGCCGGCGCGCCTGCTCCTCGAGCAGGAGCTCGAGCACGCGCTCGCCGGTCGCGTGGTCCAGGTTGCCCGTGGGCTCGTCGGCCAGCAAGAGGCGCGGGTCGTGGAACAGGGCGCGCGCCATGGCGACGCGCTGGCGCTCGCCGCCCGAGAGCTGCGCGGGGCGGTGCGCGGCGCGGTGGGTCATGCCGAAGCGCTCGAGCAGCTCGTGGGCGCGCTCGCGATGCTCGGCGCGCGCGCGCCGGAAGGCGCCGGGCGACTCGCCGATCAGCGCCGGGAGCTGCACGTTCTCGAGCGCCGTCAGCTCCGGCAGCAGGTGGTAGAACTGGAACACGAAGCCGATCTCGCGGTTGCGCAGGCGCGCGCGCTCGGAGGTCGGGAGCGTCCAGGGGTCGCAGCCGGCGAAGGAGAGCCGCCCGGCGCTGGGCGGGTCGAGCAGGCCCAGGATGTGCAGCAGCGTGGACTTGCCCGCGCCCGAGGCGCCGACCAGCGCGACGAGCTCGCCGGTCGTCATCGCCATGTCCACGCCGTGCAGGATCTCGAGCACGCTCTCGCCCATGCGGAACGACTTGCGCAGCCCGCTGGCGCGCAGGAGCGGCGCGCCGAGCGCGCTGGTGGTCGCCGCGCCGCTCATTCGTAGCGCAGCGCCTCGAGCGGGTGCAGGCTCGCGGCGCGCCAGGCGGGGACGGCGGCGAAGAGCAGCGCGCACACGAACGCGCCGAGCACGATCGTGGCGACCCACAGGGGCTGCACGATGCTCGGGATGTAGTCGAAGATGTAGACGTCGCGGTTGAAGATCTGCCAGCCGAA
>CADEGS010000284.1 GCA_902826945.1 uncultured bacterium
ACTGCGCGCTCTACGAGCGCCTGGGCAAGGACCCCTGGATCGGCCGCAAGCTGGTCGGCCTGCTCGCGCAGGCCGGGGCGCGACCGCGGCGCACGGGCTGGATCGACTACGGCGGCTGCGCGGGCCAGCCGGCCTTCCCGGCGCTGGTCGCGAACCTGGCCGAGGTCCTGCTCGGCGTGCGCGAGCCGCTGGTCGCCGGCGGCTTCGAGGCCGCGCGCTTCGACGCGGCGCTGGAGGCCTTCCGCGCCTGGGGCGCGCGCCCCGACGCGGCGCTGTGGTACGCGCTGCCCTGCGCCGTGGGCGAGCGCTGACAGGCGAGCGGCGGGTCGGCCGCGCGTGCGACCGGCCCGCCGCCCCAGGGCTCACTTGGCGCGCGTGTAGCGCAGCTCGAAGGTCTGCGTCTGCTTGCCGTCCGGGCCGATCTCGTAGGAGCGCGAGATGCCGTGGTCCGCGTCGCTCATCGTGTCGGTCATGCGCGTGGGGACGATCTTCGTCATCGACTGGTCCGGCCCCTTGCCCTCGAACGTGAAGGTCTTCGTGGCCGGGTCGAAGGTGCCCTCGTTGTAGTAGATGCCCGTGCTCATGTTGTCCATCCAGGTGGACACGTACTTCTGGCGCAGGTTGTCGTAGCCGGTCGTGCCGATGCCCTTGAAGGGCTGGCCCATGAAGTCGCCGGTGACCGTCTCCTCGACGAAGCGACCGTCGAAGATCCACTTCGCCTCGCTGCGCATCATCATCGTCATCGGGCCCATGCCGGGCATCTCGAACTTGCCCTCCACGGTCCACGTGCCGATCTTGTGCGCGAGCTTCTCGTGCATCGGACCCGGCGCGCCCAGCGCCTCCATGGCCGCCATCGGGTCGTCCATGGCGGCGGCCGGCATCGCCTTCTTGTCCTGCTGCAGGGCCAGCGCGCCGGCGGTCAGGCCGGCGAGGGCCAGGGTGCTCACGATCCAGTGCTTCGCGTTCATTCGGATCCTCCTCAGGGTCTCGTTCTCGACCCCCCCGGGTCACCCGCCGGGCGCCGCCACGCTGCGGCGCGTCCTGGTCGGGAAGCCGACGATCGTCGGGCGCCGCGCGCGCAGCGTCAATCCCGCCCGACCTGGGCGTCCTGCACGGCCTCGCCGGAGGTGCCCGCGGCGAGCTCCGCGGCGCCCGGCGGGGGGGCCGCCGCCTCCGAGCGCGGGCCGAGCCAGGCGCGGTGCCAGTTCGTGTCCTTGTCGCGGTGGCACTCGCTGCAGTCGATCGGCCCGCGGTTCCGGCGCCGGCGCGAGCGGTACTGCGGGCCGTTCCAGACCGGATCGAACGGCTGCTCGAGCACGTTCTGCAGCTTGTCCTCGGGCGTGAACTCGCTGCAGCAGGGGAAGACGTCGCCGTTGAAGTTGACGCTGACCGCCTGCCACAGGTGGTGGCAGCGCTGCGGGCCGCCCTGCGCGTTGCGCCCGCCCGTGTGCGAGCGGTCGCGCGGCAGCCAGTCCTCGAGCGCGTCGGGCGGCGCCCAGATCGTGACGGCGCGGAACGAGAGCCCGAGCTCGGCCGCCAGCGCGCGCGCCGCCTCGAGCTCGTGCTCGTTGTGCCGGTTCACGACGAACTTCCACACGATCTCCGTGCGCCGGTCGCCCGTCTCCTCCTGCACGCGGCGCAGGGTGCGCACGTTGGCCAGCACGTCGTCGAGGCGGCCGCCGACGCGGTAGCGCTCGTAGCTCGCCTGGCTGGCGCCGTCGATCGCGACCAGCAGCCGGTCGAGACCGCTCGCGACGAGCGCGCGCGCCTTGGCCTCGTCGAAGAGCGTGAAGTTCGACTCGACCTCGACCTCGATGTCGCGCGCCCGCGCGTCGGCGATGATCGCGAAGATCTCCTTGTTCAGGAACGGCTCGCCCCAGTTCGAGAGCGTCATGCGCACGATCCAGGGCAGGCGGTCGAGGATGCGCCGCGCGTTCTCCAGGCGCAGCACGCCGCTCGGGATGCGCGCCTCGCGGTGCGTGGTCGGGCACAGCGGACAGCGCAGGTTGCACACGTTGCCCGGCTCGAGCGTCAGGTGGAACGGGTGGCCGAGGACGCGCTCGTTGCGCAGCAGCTCGTTCTGGAGCTGGACCAGGCGCTTGTTCGCGCGGTTGCGCAGGCGGCGCAGCCAGCGCCTCCAGCCGACGAGGGGGCGTCCTTCGGCCATGGGCTAGCCCGGCGGCGGGCCGCGGTCCCGCACGCTCGCGCGCGCGGTCTCGAGCACGCGCTGGAAGGCCGCGCTCGCCTCGAGCGCGAGGACGACGCGCTCGGCCATCGCCTCGCAGCCGCGCTCGGTGAGGTGCACGGAGTCCTGGAAGCACTCCTCGCCGCCGGGGATCGCGAGCGCCGTCTCGACCGCCAGCGCGTCCTCCGCCGCGCACGCGGCGCGGATCGCGTCGTTGTAGGCGGCGTAGCCGGCCAGCGTCGCCTCGGGCGAGAGATAGGGCATGAACGAGAACGACTGCTCGAGCCGCGCGAGCTGCTCCGCGCGCGGCTGCTCGGCGCGGAAGGCGGTGGCGAAGGTCGGCACGACGACGAGCCGCGCCGTGCGGCGGCCTTCGGCGAGCAGCGCCCGCAGGCGCTCGCCGAACGCGTGCGCCAGGACGTCGGGCTCCCACACCAGCGCGCCGCCGCCGCCGCGCGCCGCCCGCTGCGCGGCCTGGTAGCGCCGGTTCTTCTCGACCAGCCGCCACAGGACCGAGACGCCGCCGAGCCACGAGCGCTCGTCGCTGCCGACCGTCAGGCCCTGCGCGCGCGCCAGCGCCGCGGTGTCGAGCGCGAGGTCGTTCGCGGCGTGATAGACGACCAGCACGTCCGGCTCGACCGCGCGCACGCGCTCGCGCAGCGAGACGAGCGAGTCGGCCACGCACAGGCTCGTCACGCCCGCGTTGGCGTGGTCGAAGGCGAGCTCGGGATGGCGCGCGGCGAGCCCGGCCGTGACGAGCGCGGGCCAGGTGCGCTCGTTCGACGAAGCCTGCCCGCAGAAGGTCGTGGACGCGCCGAGGAACGCCAGCCGCACGGTCCCCGGCGGCTTCGGCAGCGCGAGCTCGGGGCTGCGGAAGCCGCGCGAGTCGGTCTCGATCCGCGAGCGGCGCGCGAAGGTGATCGAGAGGCCCGGGCGCGGGCGCAGGAGCCCGCTCCCGCCCATGCGCTCGTGGAAGTCGTAGACGTCGAGGTAGGGCCCGAAGCGCCGCCAGGCGCGGTAGCGGATCAGGCCCTCCGCGCACAGGAGGGCGAGCGCCAGGACGAGCGCCGCCCGGAGCACAAAGCGTTTCATGGTGCCCGCGGGGCAGGGGGAGGCCAGGCTGCGAGCCTCGGGATCCTAGCATAGGATCTCGGATACGGGCGCCCTGCCGCTCGCCCTCACGGATGATCTACGTGCGCGAGTGCATCGCCGGCCTCGTGTCGCCCTTCGTCGTCGCCTCGCCGCGGCGCTTCGCGCGGCAGCTGCGCAAGTTCGCGCACACCGAGCTCTACACCTTCCACGACATCGGCACCGTCGCCGCGCGCCAGGAGGGCTCCGTGCGCGCGGAGATGGAGCGGCACGCCGAGGACGAGTACCGCCACTACCACGCGTTCCGCGAGTGGGCGGCGCACGTCTCGCCCTGCGTCGAGGCGAACTACGGCGATCCGGAGGGCTCGCGCGGGCTCGACGAGGCCTCGGTGGAAGCCTCCGTGCGCGAGCCCGCCGCGCCGAACCTGCGCCTGGCGGGCTTCGGCGAGTACATGATGTACATCTTCCTCTCGGAGAGCCGGGCGGTGCTGCAGTTCCAGCTCACGCGCCTGCTGAATCCGTGGAACGAGCGCGTGCGCAAGCAGATCCCTGTGCTCTTGCGCGACGAGCGCCGCCACGTGCGCTACTCGCTGCGCCACTCGCTGGCCGAGTTCCGCCGCCGGCCGTGGGCGTCGTGCAAGGCGCTCGCGCGCGTGCTCGGCTACATCCTGCGCCAGGACGTCGTGGACCTGGCCAAGCTCGTGCAGACCGTCGGGTCGGGCGTGGCGTGCTTCGTCCTGTACTACGGGATCCTGACGCCCTACGCGCTCGCGCTGCGCGCGCTCGGGGGCCTGCGGCGCGGGCGCCTGCGCGCGCCGGTCCCCTCCGGCGCGACGCGCCTCGACGAGCGCTTCTGGCGCGAGGGCGGATGAAGGTCGCCGGCGTCTCCGCGCACTTCCACGACGCGGCCGCGGCGCTGGTCGTGGACGGCGCACCCGTGGCCGCCGCGCAGGAGGAGCGCTTCTCGCGCAAGAAGGGCGATCCGGGCCTGCCCGTGCGCGCCTTCGGCTGGTGCCTCGAGCAGGCCGGCATCGCGCCGGACGAGCTCGACGCGGTGGTCTTCTACGAGAAGCCCTTCCAGAAGTTCTACCGCATCGTCGCGGCGGCGCTCGCCAACGCGCCCTTCGGCTTCCAGCCCTTCCGCGGCGCGCTGCACGCGTGGTTCGAGCGGAAGCTGTGGATCCGCTCCGAGCTGGCGCGCGCCTGCGGCGTGCCGCGCGAGCGCGTCGTCTTCGGCGACCACCACCTCTCGCACGCCGCCGCGGCGTTCCTGACGCAGCCCAGCGCGTCGGCCGCGACGCTGGTCGTGGACGGCGTGGGCGAGTGGACCTCGACCTCGATCGGGCGCCTGCGCCGCGACGGCGCGGGGCTCGCGTACGAGGTGCTCGAGACGGTCGACTTCCCGCACTCGCTGGGCCTCTTCTACTCGGCCCTGACGGCCTACCTCGGGTTCGAGGTGAACGAGGGCGAGTACAAGGTCATGGGCCTGGCGCCCTACGGCGCGCCCGTGCACGCCGACGCGCTGCGCGGCCTGCTGCGCCACGACGCGGGCGGGCGCGCCTTCGCGCTCGAGCTCGGCTTCTTCGCGCACGACCGCTCGGTCGAGCGCGGCTGGTCGCGCGCGCTCGAGGCGCGGCTCGGCCCGCCGAACCCGCCGCGCCGGCCGATCCGCCGCGCGGAGGGGCGCGCCGACCGCGTCGCGCCCGAGCAGCAGCGCTTCGCCGACGTGGCCGCCTCGCTGCAGCTCGTGCTCGAGGAGGAGCTCCTGCGCCTCGTGCGGCGCGCCGCCGAGCGCACCGGCGAGCGCGTCCTGTGCTACGGCGGCGGCGTGGCGCTGAACTGCGTCGCGAA
>CADEGS010000285.1 GCA_902826945.1 uncultured bacterium
GCGCGAGCTAGCGCCCGAGCGCGTGGCGGCGGCGGCGCTGCGCGCGCTCGAGCGCCCGCGCGCGGACGCGCTCGGGTAGGATGCGCCGCCCCGTGAGCGTCCGCGACGACTTCCCCGACGACGTCCCCGACCGGCCCGAGCTCGTGCGCTGCGAGCGCGAGGGCGACCTCGTGTGGCTGACGATCGCGCGCCCCGAGGTGATGAACTGCCTGTCGTTCCCGACGCTGCGCCGCTTCCGCACGCTGCTCGCGACGCTGCGCGACGACCTCTCGATCCGCTGCCTGCTCGTCACCGGCGAGGGCGACAAGGCCTTCTGCGCCGGCGCCGACCTGAAGGAGCGCCGCACGATGCCCGCCGAGCGCGTGCCGGCCTTCGTGCGCAACATCCGCGCGCTGATGGACGACGTCGAGGCCATGCCGCAGCCGACCGTGGCCGCGATCAACGGCTTCGCCTTCGGCGGCGGGACGGAGCTGGCGCTCGCCTGCGACCTGCGCGTGGCGGTCGAGCACGCCCAGCTCGGCCTGACCGAGACCGCGCTCGCGATCATCCCCGGCGCCGGCGGCACGCAGCGCCTGCCGCGGCTGATCGGCAAGTCGCGCGCCAAGGACCTGATCCTGACCGCGCGCCGCGTGGACAGCGCGGAGGCCGAGCGCATCGGCCTCCTGAACCGCGTGGCCGCCTCCGGCACGCTGCGCGAGCACGCCCTCGAGCTCGCCGGCGCGATCGCCGCCAACGGCCCCGTGGCCGTGCGCGCGGCCAAGGACGCGATCGACCACGGCGTCGAGATGCCGCTCGGGCCCGCGCTCGACCACGAGGCGCGCTGCTACGAGCGCGTGCTCGGCACCGAGGACCGGCTCGAGGCGCTGGCCGCCTTCGCCGAGAAGCGCCGGCCGGC
Organism: uncultured bacterium; assembly: GCA_902826945.1. The sequence continues at coordinate 896 of CADEGS010000285.1, forward strand.
GTTCCGCGGAGAGTAGCCCGTCGCAGGAGCGCGAGCCGCTCGTATCCTGCGCTCATGACGATCGCGACGTTGCTGCTGGCGGCGCTGGGCGGGACGGGGATCGAGGGCGCGGTCGAGCTCGGCCGCGTGCGCTGGGAGGAGGACCACGCGGCGGCCTGGGAGCGGGCGCGCGCGAGCGGGCGTCCGGTGCTGGTCCTCTTCCAGGAGATCCCGGGCTGCGCCACGTGCCAGGGCTTCGGGCGCGGGCCGCTCTCGCACCCGCTGGTCGTCGACGCGATCGAGAGCGAGTTCGTGCCGCTGGCGGTGAACAACCGCACCGGCCGCGACGGCGGGCTGCTCGCGCGCTACGGCGAGCCGGCGTTCAACAACCCGGTCGTGCGCTACTTCGCCGCCGGCGGAGAGGAGCTCCTGCCGCGCCGGGCGGGCGTGTGGGGCGCGGCCGAGACGGTCGAGCGCATGGTCGAGGCGCTGCGCGCGGCGCGGCGTCCGGTGCCGGCCTACCTCGAGCTCGCGCGCGCGGAGCTGGCCGACCCCGGCGCGGGCGGGAGCGAGCGCGCGGTCTTCGCCATGTCGTGCTTCTGGCAGGGGCAGGCGGCGCTCGGCGCGCTGCCGGGCGTGCTCGACGCGCGCCCCGGGTGGCTGGGCGGCGAGGTGGTGGAGGTGCGCTACGACCCGCGCGCGGCGGACCTCGCGGCGCTGCTCGGCGCGGCGCGCGCGAGCGGCTGCGCGCGCCGCGTGCTGGTCGAGCCGGAGCGGCTGCGCGCCGCGCGCGACGCGCTCGGCCAGGCGGCGGGCGCCCTGCACGAGATGCCGCGTCCGGCGCCGGACGCCGACGACCTGCACGCTCTGCGCGCCACGCCCTTGTGGCACGTGCCGCTGACCGACCTGCAGGCGCTGCGCGCGAACGCCGCGCTCTTCGCCCGCGAGGACCCGCGGAGCCTGCTCGCGCCCTTCCAGCGCGCGCTGCTCGAGCGCGTCGAGGCCGCGCTGGCGCGCGACCCGCGCGCGCTCGCCGGGCTCGAGCGCCCGGCGCGCCTCGGCTCGGCCGACGCGCTCGACGCCTACCGGCGCGCGCTCGAGGCGCGGCTCGGCTCCTGACCCCGCGCGCCTACGGCTTGACGCGCACCAGGTGCACGTCGAAGAGCAGCGTGGCGTTCGGCGGGATCAGGCAGCTCTGGCCCGCCGCGCCGTAGGCGAGCTCGGGCGGCACGAGCAGCTTGCGCCGGCCGCCGACCTTCATCGAGAGGAGGCCCTCGCGCCAGCCGGGGATCCCGCCGCTCAGGGGGGCGGTGATCGGCTTGCCGCGCTCGGAGGTGGTCTGGAAGAGCGTGCCGTCCATCAGCCAGCCGTCGAACTCGGTCGTCGCCAGGCAGATCGCGTTGCGCGGCTCCTTGCCCTGGCCGACCTCGACGTCGTAGTACTTGAGGCCCGAGGGCAGCTCGACCCAGTCGCCTTCCATCGGCCAGCCGGGGAAGCGCGCGATCGACTCCTGCTCGCGGACCTGCGTGCCCCTGGGGTCGGTGACGACCTTGACGCGCTCGCTCGCGGTGTAGAGCTCCACCTCGCAGCGCGGGTCGTCGCCCAGGACGACGTGCGCCTCCTGGACGAGCCCGCCGGTCGCCCGCACGGCCAGCGCCTGGGCGGCCGGCAGGTCGAAGGCGGCCAACGCGGCGTGTCGCTCGGCGGGCAGCGGGGGCAGGGCCGCGTAGTCGCGCAGGGGGTCGTACCAGGGGTCCTGCGGGGCGGGCAGCGGGGCGAAGAGGAGCGTGCCGAGGGCGAGGAGCTTCTGCATGGGGAGACCGTCGGGGAGGAGCGAGAGCCGGCAGTGTACGGACCGGGGCGCCGCCGCGTGAGGCGCGCGGCCGACGAGGTGCCCGGCCGCCCGCACCCGGGCGGTAGGATGCGCCCCGGCGCGCCGCGCGCCCCGCGCCCGGGGCGGGGCGAGCCTCAAGTCGAACGGCCGGCCGGCCGACAGCGAGGAGGCGCCGTGCAGACGTCCTCCTCCCGACCGGGACGGGTCCGCAGCCGACCATGAGCGGTTTCCCCCTCGCCAGCTTCTCGGTCTCCGAGCGGAGCCTGTTCTCCCCGCAGGAGATCCGCGACCTGATGGCGATCGAGAGCGCCCGCGCCCGGCGCTACGGCTTCCCGGTCGCGCTGCTCCTGATCGAGGTCGACCGGCTCGAGACCCTGCACGACCTGTACGGCGTCGAGTCGAAGCGCGAGATCCTGAACGGCGTCGTCGGCATCCTGCGCGCGGAGACGCGCGCCAGCGACTTCATCGGCTGCCTCGACGACGACCGCGTCATCGCGCTCTTCCCGCACACGGCGGCCGCCGGCGCGAGCGCGCTCGCCGGACGGCTGCTGCGCGCCTGCCGCAAGCTCGACTTCCAGAGCGACGGGCGCTCGCTGCGCGCGACGCTCTCGATCGGCGCGTCGGTCGCGGAGCCGCGCTCCGGCGTCCCCTTCGCCGACCTGGTCCAGGCCACCGAGGAGGCGCTGCGCTTCGCGATCGTCGAGGGCGGCGACCGCTTCGTGCTGCGCCAGCCGGCGAGCGAGTTCTTCGAGGAGCTGCGCGGCGAGCTCGAGGAGGAGGCGCGGCGGCTCGGCGAGGAGCACCGCCGCCTGCTGTTCGAGATGGCGCACGGCGAGGAGGGCGCGCCGCCGCGGCGCGCGCCGCTGCGCGCGCTCCCCCCGCCCGAGCCCGAGGCGCTCGAGGCGCCAGGGCAGCCGCCCGCGGCGCCCGCGCCCCACGAGCCGCTGCCGGGCGACGACGTCGCGCTGCGCCTGCACGAGCTGTTCCTCGCGGTGGACCGCCACGCGCCCGACTGGGAGACGCTCGAGCGCGACGTGTCCGTGCTGGCCGCCTCGGCCGTCGCGCGCGCGCGCGGCGAGGCAGAGGACGAGCTCTCGAACGATCATGCGCGCAAGGTGGACGTGCTCGAGCGGCGCGTCGCCAAGCTGAAGGAGCTGCTCGACTCGACCGAGGCGGAGCTCTTGCAAATCGCGCGCCTCAAGGGCGTCGAGACCGGCATCGCCTCGATCTACAAGACCGTGCAAGGGCTGAGCGACGAGGAGAGCGAGCGCGGTCGCAAGAAGGAGATGCTGTCCTTGCTCTTCGAGGCCAACGTCGAGCTGCGGCGCCAGATCAAGGAGAAGCCTTGACACGGAGCGGGCGAGAGCGGAGTGTTCTCCGCCCTTTGCCCGGCGGACGTCGGGCCTCCTGACAGGAGCGAGCGATGAGCGCGGAACAGCCCAAGGCGGAGCAGAAGAAGGCCGGCGAGGAGAAGGACCACGGCGTCCTGTACCTGGGCATCGACCTGGGCACGTCGCGCACGTCCGTGTCGGCCTCGAACGGCGTGCGCGAGACCGTCGCCTCCTTCGTCGGCTACCCGAAGGACGTCGTCGCCAGGAAGCTCTTGAAGCGCGACGTCCTGTTCGGCGACGACGCGCTGCAGAACCGCCTGTCGCTCGAGTTCTACCGGCCGCTCGAGAAGGGCGTGCTGAAGTCCAGCGCGAAGGACCAGTCCTACTCCGGCAACCTGCGCGCGGCGAAGGACCTGATCGCCGAGATCATCCGGCGCGCCAAGCCGCGCAAGGACGAGCTGGTCTACGCCGTGATCGGTGCGCCGGCGCAGGCCTCGATCAACAACAAGGAGGCCATCCTCGACGCCGCGCGCGAGACGGTGGACTCGGTCATGCTGTGCTCCGAGCCCTTCGCCGTCGCCTACGGCCTCGACTGGCTCGACGACGTGCTCGTGATCGACATCGGCGCCGGCACGACCGACCTGTGCCGCATGCACGGCACGATGCCCGAGGACACGGACCAGATCACGAACGAGTTCGCCGGCGACTTCATCGACAACGAGTTCGCCAAGCGGATCAAGAAGAGCCACCCGCAGGCGCAGTTCTCGATCCAGATGGTGAAGCAGATCAAGGAGCGCTTCGGCTCGGTGGCCGAGCAGATGGAGCGCGCCGTGACCAACCTGCCCGTGGGCGGCAAGCCGACCGAGTTCGACCTCACGAACGAGCTGCGCGACGCCTGCCGCCAGATCGTGCCGCCCATCGTCGAGGGCCTGGGGCAGCTCGTCTCGACCTTCGACCCCGAGTTCCAGGGGCGGCTCAAGGACCGCGTGCTGCTCGCCGGCGGCGGCAGCATGATCAAGGGCCTCGACAGCGCCATCGAGCGCGAGATGCACGAGCGCCTCGGCAGCGGCAAGGTCGTGCGCATC
>CADEGS010000286.1 GCA_902826945.1 uncultured bacterium
AACATCTACCTGACCTCGATCGCCAACCGCACGAACGAGGTCATGAAGGTGCTGACCGTGATGTCCACGATCTTCATCCCGCTCACGTTCCTGGTCGGGGTGTGGGGCATGAACTTCGAGCACATGCCCGAGCTCCACCAGCGCTGGGCCTATCCGGCGGTGTGGGCGCTGATGCTGGCGGTCGCGGGCGTCTTGTTCGTGTACTTCCGCCGCCGCGGCTGGATCGGGCGCGAGCCGGAGTGACCCCATCGTCGCGCTGCGACGGAAGCACGTCCCTCGCGCCGACCGACGAGACGCGCAGCTCGCCTCCGGATCCGCGCCCCGTTCGCCCCGCGTCTCGGATCGGTAAGAGCCCCGCGCGCCGGCCCTGGCCCCTGGCACGCCGCTAGGATCGGGTGCATGCCCTCCGCCGCCCTGCTGTGCGCGTCGCTCGTCCTCGCCTGCCTGCCGCAGGCCCCGTCCCGGCCGTCCGACGCGCTCGCGCTCGCGCGCGCCGGCGACCACGAGGGCGCCGTCCGGATCCTGCGCGAGGTCGTGCGCGCGAACGAGCAGGACGGCGCGTCCTGGGAGGCGCTCGGCGCGAGCCTGCACGCGCTCGGCCGCTTCGAGGAGGCCGCCCTGGCGCACGAGCGCGCCGCGGCCTCGCCCGCGCTGGCGGCCAGGGCGGGCTACAACGTCTCCTGCTCGCTGGCGCGCCTGGGCCGCACCGACGCGGCGCTGGCGCGCCTGCGGCAGGCGGTCGCGGCCGGCTTCGGCGACCGCGGCCTGCTCGCGACCGACGCCGACCTCGACCCGCTGCGCGAGGACCCGCGCTTCGCGGCGCTCCTGCCGCCCTTGCTCGAGGGCAGCGAGGCGTTCGTCGAGCGCCCGCGCGTGCTGCACACGTTCGTGGGCCGCGGGGCGAACGAGCAGTTCGGCTGGGTGGCGCGCGCCGTCGGCGACCTCGACGGCGACGGGGCGATCGACTTCGCCTCGACCGCGCCGAGCGCCGCCGGCGGCAACGGGCGGGTGGACGTCTTCTCCAGCCGCAGCGGTCGGCTGCTCTTCTCCGCGGCGGGCGAGCCCGGCTGGGGGCTGGGCAACTCGGTCGCGGGCGGCCTCGACGTCGATCGCGACGGCACGCCCGACGTCGTCAGCGGCGCGCCGAGCGCCAGCCGGGCGCTCGTGCTCTCGGGCAAGGACGGCCGCGTGCTGCACACGCTGGCCGGCGCGCCGGGCGAGCAGTTCGGCCTCAAGGTGTGCCTGCTCGAGGACCTCGACGGCGACGCGAGCGCCGAGGTGGCCGTGACCGCGCGCAACGCCGGCGGCGGGCGCGGGCGCGTCGTCGTGTTCTCCGGCGCGAGCGGCGCGGAGCTGTTCCGGATCGACGGCGAGACGCAGGGCGAGCAGCTCGGCAGCGCGGTGGACGCGACGCTGGACGGCGGCCAGCACCTGCTGGCGGTCGGCGCGATGGGCGCCAAGCGCTGCGACGTGTTCCGCTGCGGCGCGCGCGGGGCGGAGAAGCTCTTCTCCATCCGCGGCGGCGCCGGCGCCGCGAACCTGGGCCAGTACTTCGTGACCTTCCTCGGCGACGTGGACGGGGACGGCACGTCCGACGTGTTCGCCTCCGACTGGATGGACTCGAGCGGGACGGGCCGCGTCTACGTGCACTCGGGACGCACAGGCGAGCGGCTGCTCGAGATCGCCGGCGAGCCGGGCGAGCAGTTCGGCACCTCGGCCTCCTCGTGCGGCGACGCCGACGGCGACGGGCACGCCGACCTGGTCGTGGGCGCCTGGCAGTCGGCGCTCGGCGCGCCCTCGGGCGGCCGCTGCGCGCTGCACTCGGGCAAGGACGGCTCGCTGCTCGCGATGTGGACCGGCCAGCAGGGCGGCGACACGCTCGGCTTCGACGCCGTCGGCCTGGGCGACGTGGACGGCGACGGCAGCCCCGATTTCCTGCTGAGCGCGGCCTGGAGCACGCTGGCGCAGGCCAAGCAGGGCCGCGTGTTCCTCGTCGCGCTGCCGGGACGGTAGCGGCGCGCCCTCAGCCGGCGGCGTCGCGCGCGCCGCGCGCGCCGGCGGGCGGCGCGCGACGCGGGCGCGGCGCGCGCGCCGGCAGCGGCCCGAGGATGCCGAGCAGGTGCCCGTCGAGCTCGGCGCGCGTGAAGGGCTTGCGCAGGAGGGGCGCGCCGCCGGGCAGGGCGGCGTGGCCGCTCATCAGGACGACCGGCAGGCCGGGGTGCAGCGCGCGCGCGCGCTCGGCCAGCTCGATCCCGCCCATGCGCGGCATGGCGACGTCGGCCAGCACGAAGGCCGGGCGCTCGGGACCGCTCGCGAGCAGGTCGAGCGCGGCCACGCCGTCGGAGGCCTCGAGCACGTCGAAGCCGCTCTGCTGCAGGAAGCCGCACAGGACCGAGCGCACGGCGCGCTCGTCCTCGACGACGAGCACGCGGCCGCCGCCGGCCGGCCGCGGCGGCGCGTCGGGCGCGGCGGCGTCCTCGGCGGGCCGCTCGACCGCGGGCAGGAACAGCCGGAAGGTCGAGCCGCGGCCGGGCGCGCTCTCGACCTCGATGCGCCCGCCCAGGCCGCTGACGAAGGACTGCACGAGCATCAGCCCGAGCCCGGTGCCGGCGCCGTCGGGCTTGGTCGTGAAGAAGGCCTCGAAGATGCGCTCGCGCGTGGCGGCGTCCATGCCGACGCCGTCGTCCTTCATCTCGAGCACCGCCCAGCGCACGCCGTCGGCGTCGAGCCGGCGCGTCGTGAGCGCGATCGTGCCGCCGGAGGGCAGCGCGTCGCGCGCGTTCACGCCGAGGTTGAGCAGCACGAGCTCGAGCTGGGCGCGCTCGGCCCGGACCGCGCCCGCGCGCGGGTCGAGGTGCGCCTCGAAGCGGATCGACTCGCCGACGACGCGGCGCAGCATCTCGATCGTGCGCGCCACGGTCGCGTTCACGTCGAACGGCTCGGCCGGGCCCTGCTCCTGGCGCGCGAGCGACAGCAGGCGCTCGGTCAGCGTCCGCGCGCGCTCGGCGGCGAGCGCGATCTCCTGCGCGGAGGCGCGCAGCGTCGAGCGCGGCTCGACGCCGTCCACGAGATCCTCGGCGCAGGTCACGATCACCTGCAGCTGGTTGTTGAACTCGTGCGCCACGCCGCTGACGAGCTGGCCGAGCGCCTCCAGGCGCTGGCCGCTCTGCACGCGCCCGCCGATCTCCTCGCGCTCGCTCGCGAGACGCGCGTTCTCCGCCAGCAAGAGGCGCTGCGCGGCGACCGCCATGCCGAGCAGCACCAGGATCGCCGTCAGCGCCACGACCTGGCACGGCAGGCCCATCGCCGGCAGGGCGCCCGGCGCGAGGCGCACGAGCAGGTGCACGCAGGCGATCAGGATGGCGTTCGCGAGGAGCGGCCCGCCCCACAGCGCGCGGAAGAGCTCCTCCTCGCGCTCCGCGGGGTGCGCGCGGGCGCCGCTCAGCGAGCGCGCGCGCGCGCCGATCGCGAACAGGCAGGGCGTGACGAACCACAGCGTCTCGATCATGCGGTCGGGCACGGGGTTCACGACCGAGCCGCGCCGCTCGAGGAACATCGACCCGTCGAGGATCAGCCAGCCCAAGACGCCGGCGAAGAGCCAGGAATAGCTCGCGCGCCAGCGCGCGTCGGCGACCTGCAGCGCCAGGCTCGCCAGCCGCACGACCAGGTACAGGTCGAGCACGACGTAGAGCGAGAGCGAGGGGTCCCAGCGCAGGTAGAGCGCCGGCTCGATCGCCACCGCCACGCCGATGAAGTAGGCGAAGAGCGCCGCGACGAGCACCAGCCCGCCCGCCATCGAGAGCCGGCGCAGGCGGCGCTCGAGCGCGCTCTGGCGCGCGGCGTGCGGGCGCAGCTCGAGCGCCAGGATCACGAGCGCGTAGAGGGCGCCGTAGCCGAGGTCGCCGGCCAGGCTGAGGCGCAGGTCGGACTGCCAGCGGCCGTCGATCGAGACCTCGAGCGCGTGCACGCCGAGCCAGCAGCCGAGCCCGGCCGTGATCAGCGTCCAGAAGCGGCGCTCGAGCGGCTCGCGCTCCCACAGCCGCCACAGGCAGACCGCGATCGAGAGCACGAGCGTGGTCGCCTGCAGGGCGTACGAGACGCTCGGGTCGTCGCGCAGCGGCGCGAAGGGCGAGTAGAAGGGCGCCCAGAGCAGGAGGACGACGAGCAGCACCGCGTGCGCGATGCGGTCGCGGACGAGCGCCCCCCACATGATCGTGCAGCCTAGCTTTCCGCGCGGCGCTCCCCAAAGGCGGAGCGGCGCCTGTGAGCGGGTCGTGGCGCCGCGGCCGAGGCGCGACGCCGGAGCGGGGCCCGGAGGATCGCTCGCCGGCGCGCCCGCGCGCGCCCCGACGGGCAGCGCCCGGCGCGCCGCCGGAAGGCGGGGCCGCGCTCTTCCGGCCTCGCGCTGGCGCCCCGCGCCGCGCCTGCTTCAATGCCGGGGATGGATGCCGCCGCCGCCCGGCGCGAGATCGAGCGCTTCGACGCCGCGCTGCCCCTGGACCGGGCCGCGACGCCGCCCAAGTCGTGGTACGTCGAGCCGGGCGTGCACGAGCTCGAGCGCCGCGCGCTCTTCCCGCGCCACTGGCAGTACGCCTGCCCGCTCGACCGCGTGCGGGACCCCGGCGCGCACGCGCGCGTCGACTTCCTCGGCCAGAGCTGGCTCGTCGTGCGCGACGCGGCAGGGACGCTGCGCGCGTTCCACAACGTGTGCCGCCACCACGCGGCCGAGCTCGTGGCCGGGGACGGCTGCGCGGAGGAGCTCGTCTGCCCCTACCACGGCTGGACCTACGCGCTCGACGGCGCGCTGAAGCGCGCGCCGCGCATGGGCGCGATGAGGGACTTCGCGCGCGCGGACTTCGGGCTGCGCGAGCTCCCGCTCGAGGTCTGGGGGCCGCTGGTCTTCGTGCACCCCGGCCGCCCGACGTGGACGCTGGCGGACGAGCTCGCCGGCCTGGAGGGGCGCCTGCGCGCGTTCGGCGGCATGGACGAGCTCTGCTGGGTCGCGCGGCGCACCTACCCGATGCGCTGCAACTGGAAGGTGTTCGTCGACAACTACCTCGACGGCGGCTACCACGTGCCGCACCTGCACCACGGCCTGGCCTCGCAGCTCGACGTCG
>CADEGS010000287.1 GCA_902826945.1 uncultured bacterium
GGACGAGGACGAGCGGGAGGGTGCGGGCGATCATGCGCCCGAAGATACGCGCCGGGCGGCGCGAGCGGGTCGCCCGCGCCGCGCGAACGTCCGCCGGCGAGTCCTCGCGGCCCGGCGCACGGCGCGTCGGACCGCGAGGAGGTCCCCCCGAAGGGCGGCTAGGGCTGGTAGCTCAGGCCGTCGACGTCCTCGGCGGTGCTGATCCCGAGCGCGCTCAGGTCGAGCAGCAGGCTCGCGCTGCCCGACGTCGCCGTGCCGAACGAGCCGACGAAGCGGCTGACGTCCTCGTCGGCGCCGGAGCCGCCGGCGGCCGCGTACGTCCCGAGCGTCGAGAACAGGAGCCCGCTCGCGTCGAACGCGATCGCGTTCAGCTCGTAGTTGCTGCTGGCGTTGAAGCCGACGTCCGAGCCGTCGAAGTACAGCGTGAAGCTGCCGGAGGTCGACGAGCCGAAGGTGCCCGAGAAGCGCAGCACGTCCTCGTCGTTGCCCGACGCCCCCGTCCCGCTGACGGCGCCGACGGTCGAGATGCCGATGCTCCCGTCCGAGAACTCGTAGAGCCCGTCGATGTCCTCGTTCGTCGTCGTCAGCCCGACGTCCGAGCCGTCGAAGTGGAACGAGAACGTGCCCGCCGTGGTCGAGCCGACAGAGGTCGGCACGAACAGCACGACGTCACGGTCCTGCACGGTCGTGCCCGACGGCCCGCCGATCAGGCCGGGCACGGAGAACGAGGTCGAGTCGAACGACATCAGGATCGATCCGTCGCCGCGCACGTGGAAGGCGTTCACGTCGGTGCCGGACAGGCCGACGTCCGAGCCGTCGAGGTAGAGCGACCACGTGCCCGTGCCCGGGCTGTAGCGCACGATGTCCTCGTCGGCCACCGTGCCGACGCCCGGCACCGACGTGTCGGTGTCGAAGGACATGTAGTACGCGGCGCCGCCGCCGCCGGCGGTCACGCTGACGTAGCTCGTGCGCGTCAGCGTGTCGTTGCCGCCCGGGCCCGTCACCGTCAAGCTGACCGAGTACGTGCCGGCGGACGTGTAGGTGTGGCTCGGGCTCTGGGCGCTCGAGGTGCCGCCGTCGCCGAACGTCCAGGACCAGCTCGTGATCGAGCCCGTCGAGGCGTCGCTGAAGCTCACCAGGAGCGGCGCGGTGCCCGACGTCGGCGAGCCCGTGAAGCTCGCCACCGGCGGCGCCGGCGCCGTCCCGACCGTCACGTAGCTCGTGCGGGTCAGCGTGTCGTTCCCCCCCGGCCCCGTCACGGTCAGGCTCACCGAGTAGGTGCCGGCCGAGGTGTAGGTGTGGCTCGGGCTCTGCGCGCTCGAGGTGCCGCCGTCACCGAAGGTCCACGCCCAGCTCGTGATCGAGCCCGTGGAGAGGTCGGTGAAGCCGACGAGCAGCGGCGCGTTGCCCGACGTCGGCGAGCCGACGAAGCTCGCCACCGGAGCGGCGGGACCGCCGCCGCCGAGCGCGAACGCGTCCACGTAGCCGAGCGACGGCTGGACGCCGTCCGTCCCGTTCGCCGTCACCGCGGTCAGCGTGAACGACGTGGACGGGCTCGAGGACGGGAAGGCCGCGGCCAGGTCCACGCTGACGTGCGCGAGCGCCGTGATCGGGTAGCCGTACTTGGACGACGTCCCGACGGTCGTGGTGAACGTGTCGGCGTAGTACAGGTTGAGCGAGCTCGACCCGTCGCTGACGTCCACGCTCATCCAGTCGTTGTAGGTCGAGCCGGCCGACTCGTTGCGCAGGAAGGCCGCGTCGAACGAGAGCACGCTCGCGCCGGCCGCGTACGAGAAGGTCTGCGAGACCCCCGCGCCGCCCGCGGGCGGGCTGCCGAAGCCGCCGGGGTTGGAGGGCGGCGTGCCGTTGTTCGTGCTCGTGCCCGAGATCTCGGCCCACTGCGTGCCGGCGGACGGCATGCCGCCGTCGGCGCTCGTGCCGCCGGCGGGGTTCACGACGTGGCCGGAGCCCGTCGTGGACCAGGGCGTCGCCGGCGCGGAGCCGGCGCTCTGCGACTCGAAGCTCCCGTCCGCGATGCCCGGGGCCGGCGGCGTGCTCACGGTGATGTAGTTCGTGAGCGTCGTCGCGTCGTTCCCGCCCGGCGCCGTGATCGAGAGCGTGACCGAGTACGAGCCCGGGCTCGCGTACGTGTGGACGGGGTTCTGCGCGCTCGAGGTGCCGCCGTCGCCGAAGGTCCACGACCAGGCGGTCGGCCCGCCGCTCGAGGTGTCGCTGAAGCTCACCTGCAAGGGCGCGTTGCCCGACGTCGGCGTGCCGAAGAACGAGGCGTCCGGGCCCGCCGGGCCGCTCGTCGCGTTGTAGACGAACAGGGCGAAGTCCTGGTCGCTCGCGTCGCCGTTGCCCGGCACGCCGTCGCCGCTGATCGAGGCCGCCTCGACCGTGATCGTGAACGAGCCCGTGGTGCCGGCGGGCAGGAACACCGACTCGGTGTTGTTGCGGAAGTCGGCGACGCCGCCGGTCGTGGAATTCGCGCCGGAGAACACGTTGCCGAGGTAGGTCGTGCCGCCGACCGTCACGCGCAGGTCGAGGTCGTTCACGTAGGGCGCGCCCGACGTGGGCCCGGGCGCGTCGGTCCACACCAGCGCGACGCGGAACGGCTGCGCGCCGGTCGCGATCGAGCCCGTCACGACGTGCGACTGCCCGCTGGCGCCCAGGACCTGCGTCTGGTCCAAGAGCAGGCGCGGCGTCGCGTCGATCGAGCGGTCGAGGTTCGCGTTGCCCATGCCCTGGGCGTTGCTCGGCAGGGTGTCGTTGGCGAGCGCGCCGGTCATGTAGCGCGCGCCGGCGACCAGCACGGCCTTCGTCATCGCGGGCGAGGGCGCGCCCAGGCCGCGGTTCAGGAAGTCCTGGTAGACGAGCGCCGCGCCGCCGGCCACGGCCGGGGTCGAGTGGCTGGTGCCCGACGACCAGCCATAGAGCGTCTGGCCGCTCGGCCAGTACGCGTTGCACACGCTCGAGCCGTTGTAGTTCGACTGCGGCACGCCGGCCTCGATGTGCGTGCCGGGCGCGACCAGCTCGGGCTTCCAGCGGCCGTCGCCACCCGAGCTGTTGACGGGACCGTGGCTCGAGAACGTGGCCAGGTCGTTGTAGTTGTTCGCGCCCGAGTTCGAGATCCCGCAGCCGTCCGTGCCGGTCTGCCGGTCGTTCTCCGAGGCGCCGACGGTCAGCACGTTCTTGCCGGTGCCCGGCGTGCTGACGGTGTTCGAGCCCGAGCCGTTGTTGCCGGCCGAGAAGACGACCAGGTACTGCTGGTTGCCCGTCGTGCCGCTCTGCACGTCGCGCGTGAGGAAGTCGTACTCCTGCGACCAGGCGTCGTAGTCGGGCACCGGCCCGCCGAACTGCGTCTGGAAGCCCCACGAGTTGGTCGAGATGCGCGCGCCCGAGGCGTACGCGCTCGACTCGTACGTGCTCGGGTCGAGCGCGCCCGCGCCGAAAATCGCCGTCGAGCCGACGCGCGCCCAGGGCGCGATCCCGAGGCCGTAGTTGTAGCCGCCGGCGTCCTCGTTGGCCGAGCCGGTGCCGCTGTTCAGGCCGGCGACGATGTGCGCGTTCAGGAAGCCGTGCCCGCCCTGCGAGCCGGTCTGCCCGGTCGGGTTCAGCGTGAAGGCGACGCGTGAGGAGGCGAGGTCGGGGTGCCCGGTCAGCGACGTGGCGTCGTCCGCGACGTTCACCGCGAAGCTCGTGAACTGGCTCGAGCTGAAACCCTTCGAGGCCAGCCAGGCCAGGTAGCCGGGCGCCGAGGGCCCGCTCGCGGTCGTCTGCGCGGCCATGATCTGGCCCTGGCGCTCGTCCATCGTCTCGATGCGCCCGCGCGGCTCGACCTGGAACACGACCGCTTGCGCGGCGAGCGTCGGGAAGAACACCGGGTGCACGCGCGCGCTGACGTTCACGTACGGCCCGACCACGCGCACGCTCTCGACCGCGTCGGCCATCGAGCGGATGGCGTCCACCGCGGCGCGCGCGCCGTCCAGGTTGACGAGCTGGATCGTGACGCTCTGCGCCTCGTTGACCTTGCCCTCGCGCGCCATCGCGCGCAGCGCGGCGTGCATGCGGAAGGCCGGCTCGTAGGCACCGACGTACTGCACGAAGGGGTTCGTGCGGCCCCAGGTCTCGAGCGCCGCCACCTGGCCGGGCGCGACGCGCACGACCAGGCCGTTCATCGGCACGGGCTGGGCGAAGCCGCTCCCGAGCGCGCTCAACCCGGCCAGCCACTCGTCGCGCGGCGGGCCCTCGAACTGCACGACGTAGAGCCCCGACGCGGGGTCGAGCGCCAGCGTGTCGGGATCGGTGAAGCGCTCGGCCGCGGGCAGCGCGCGCAGCGTCTCGGCCGGGCGCGTGCCGTCGAGCACGATCTCGTTGAAGACCATCAGGTCGAGCTCGTCGCGCACGCGCAGGCCCGAGCGCCGCAGCGCGTCCGCGCCGCCGAAGAGGCGCTCGTCCACGACCGCGAGCAGGAAGCCGCCGTAGTCCACCGAGCGCACGATCGCGCCCGAGGCGACGAGCCGCGCGCGGCCCTGGACGTCGTCCGCAGAGACCTGCACCTTGTGCAGCGGGCCGGCGCCGAAGCGCTCGGCCGGGATGGCCGCCGGCGGGAGCCCGGCCGTCGCGCTCGCGGGCTCCTCCTGCGCGTCGCGCAGGTCGCGGCGCTCGAGCGCCGGGTCGCCGGGACCCGCGGCCGAGCCCGGCCGCGAGAAGGCCAGCGCGACCAGGGGCACGGCCGCGGCGGCGAGGACGAGGGGAAGAACGGAACCGACGCGCTGACGAGGAGCACGCATCCTGGACCTTCCTGAGGGGTGAGAAAGAAGCGTCCGGAATCCGTGGGGGGCCAGCCGGTCCGGCAGGGCCGAGCCTAGGGAGACTCGCCGGATCCCACCACCCGCCCTGTGCGAGTTTTGTTTCGATTCCTCCCGTCGCGCTACCGAGATTCGCGTACTCATCGCGCCCGCGCCCGCACGCCGAAGCGCGCGAGGTCCACGCGATCGGCGTGCCGTGCGCGAGAGGAGCGGAAGGGCTCAGCGCGGCATCTGCGCCACGCTCAGCACGTTGCCGTCGGGATCGTCGATCCA
>CADEGS010000288.1 GCA_902826945.1 uncultured bacterium
TGCCTGGCGCTGTGCGCGCTCGCGGGCATGGCCGACGACGTCGCGCTGGGACTGCCCTTCGTCCTGGCCGGGGCGGAGCTCTTCTCGTCGCACCGCTACCGGCCGCTGCGCGTGCGCCTGCGCACGGCGGCGACGACGCTGGTCGTCTTCGGCCTGGCGAGCGGCTTCGAGGTCGCGCTGCGCGTCGGCCGCCTGGGCGCGGAGGGGCTGCCGGGCTTCGCGCGCGCGCTGAGCGGCGGCGGCCCGGGCGCGTCCGAGCTCGCGCGCCGCGCCATCGAGACGACGGGGTTGCTCGTGCTGCCGGCGAACGCCTTCGTCACCGAGCTCGCCGGTCTGGCGCTGGCCGGCGTCGCCTTCCTGCTGGCCGTGCACCCCGGCCTCTCGGCCGCGCGCTCGGCGCCGCGGCTGTGGGGCTGGATGCTTTCCCTGTGGCTCCTCGCGCTGCTCGCGTGCGAGCTGTCCGGCATCCACGTCGCCGTCGGCCACGCCGACCTGTCGGCGGCGCGCGTGCTGCTCCTGCCCGCGGCGGTCGCGGCCCTGGGGCTCGCCGTCGGCACGACCGCGCTCTCGGGGCTGCGGCGCGTGCTCTACCCGTGCGCGGTCGCGGTCGCCTACGCGACGCTCGCGCACGCGAACGCGCTCGCCTGGCCGGCGGCGGCGCGCGCGGCGGAGGCGCTGCGCGCCGACCTGCTCGAGGCGCGCGAGCGGCAGGGAACCGACGTCGCTCTGGTGGTGCTCGATCCGCCGCGGCGCGTGCGCGGCGTGTCGCCCCTCGGCGACGCGATCGCGGCGCTGGTGCACCCCGCGTTCGACGAGGCGGGCGGGCGCGAGTCGCGCGCGCCGTCGCCGCGCGTGCTCGGCCTCTCGCACGAGGCCTTCCTGGCCTTCGTGGGCGAGCCGGAGTTCCAGGCGCTGCGCGCGGGCGGCGCGGCGGTCGTGTTCCCCGAGGCGCTCGTGAGCGCGCGTGCGGGCGAGGCGGGGGCGCGCCGCTCGCTGCGCGTGCCGCCGCCGCAGCCCTCGGAGCGGCCGCTCTCCTGGCGCGGGACGCTGCGCTCCCCGAACCTGGACCTCGACGCGCTCACGGTGCGCTCGCTGGTCGTCGAGGCGCGCGGCGCGCTCGATCCGGCCCGCGGCCAGCGCGCGAGCTGGCGCGCCCGCGAGCGCTCGCTCGCCGACGGCTCGTGGCCCGGCGTGTGGAGCGAGCGCGACGGGACGCTGCGCGCGGTGTTCGACCTGGGCGGCTCGCTCGCCTGGCTGCTCGGCGACCGCGTCAAGCGCGTCTGGTTCGAGGGCGGGCTGCCCTCGCTCGAGCTGGCGACCTTCGCGGCCGAGCTGCCGGGACTGGGCGAGCTGCAGCCCGAGGTGCGCGGCGAGCGCGCCTGGGTCTTCCCGCTGCCGCGCCCCGCGGTCGCGGCGGACGAGCTCGCGCGCGGGCGCTTCGTCGTGCGCCTGCTCGACCTGGCCTCGCTGGCGGCGGTCGAGCTGCCGGCGCGGGCGGAAGGGGAGGAGCTCGTCGTCGAGCGCGCGGCCGAGCTCGTGCGCGGCTGGCTGCGCGGCGGCGGCGGGCCGGTCGCCTGGCAGCTCGACCTGGAGGTGGAGGGCGCATGCGTCGCGCGCTGCCGCGGCCGGCGCGTCGGGGGTGCGCCGGCGACGAGCGGCTGACGGATCTCGTCGACAGGGTCTGCGGGTGACAGCGCGCGGCGGCGCCGCCACAATCCCGCGCATGACGCGCCCCTCCAGGGACCTCGAGAGCTTCCCGAACCCCCGCCCCGAGCGCGACTACGAGATCTCGTTCGAGGCGCCGGAGTTCACCTGCTTGTGCCCGCGCACGGGCCAGCCGGACTTCGCCGCGCTGCACATCCGCTACGTGCCCGACGAGCGCTGCGTCGAGCTCAAGAGCCTCAAGCTGTACCTGTGGTCCTTCCGCGACGAGGGGCACTTCCACGAGGCGGTCACGAACCGCATCCTCGACGACCTGGTCGCGCTGCTCGCGCCGCGGCGCATGACGATCCGCGCCGACTTCAACGTGCGCGGGGGGATCCGCACGGTGGTGGAGGCCGCGCATCCCTGACGCGCCGCTGGCGCGCCGGCCGCGGCCATGCGGCGCGCTGGCCGAGCGCCGAGACGCTCAGGCCAGCGCGCGCGTGAGCCGGTCGATGACGGCCGGGTAGCGCGCCTCGAGGCCGCGGTGGCCGCCCGGGTGCTCCTCGTGCGCGCACGGGACGCCGAGGCGCGCGAGCTCGCGCACCAGCCGGCGCAGGCCCCACTGCAGGTGGAACTCGTCCGCCAGGCCGCACTCGAGGTGCAGGAGGCGCAGGCCGCGCAGCGCGTCCGCGTGCGCCGCGGCGGCGCGCAGCGGGTCGAAGGCGAGCCAGCGCTCCCAGACCTCCGGCACGAGCTCGCCCGTCGCGAGATCGAAGGGCAGGTCGAAGCCCAGCGGGCTGGCCGGGCTCGGCGAGTAGCAGGCGGCCATCGCCAGCACGTTCACGGCGGCGTGGCCGTCGCCGTCCAGGCTCGGGCGCTCGCGGAAGTCGGCCAGGAAGCGCGCGGGATCGCCGCCGTGGGGGACCAGGCCGCGCAGGCAGGCCAGGAACTCGGGCGGGAACAGGAAGTCGAAGCCGCAGTCGCCCGAGAGCGAGGCGCAGGCGGCGAAGAGCCCGGGGCGGCGCATCGCCAGGCGCAGCGCGCCGAAGCCGCCCGAGGACTTGCCGAGCACGGCGCAGCGCGCGGGGTCGACGGGATAGCGCTCGAGCAGCAGCGGCACGAGCTCGTCGGCGACGTGGTCCTCGTAGCGCCCGACGGCGCTCGAGTTCACGTACTGGCTGCCGCCCAGCCGCGTGAAGCAGTCGGGCAGCGCCAGCACCGCCGGCGGCGTCTCCCCGGCGGCGACGGCGCGGTCGAAGCGCTGCACGAAGCCGGGGTGCCAGGGATGCGTGTCGAGCGAGGCCTGCGGCCGGCCGGTGAAGCCCGCCAGGCACACGACGAGCGGCAGGCGCCCGCGCGCGCCGGGCGGCACGTAGACCGGCAGCTCGCGCACGTGCGGGTCGCCGAGCGGGTTGTCGCGCAGCGCGGCGCTCGTCACGACCGGCATCTCGACGCGGCCGCGGAACGCCAGCGGGTCGTGCAGGCGCGCCGGCTCGCTCATGGCGCCAGCGGTCCTCGCGGGAGGCGGGGCACTAGCGGTCCTCGAAGCCGTAGCGCCGTCGCGGCGGCAGGCCGTGCTCGCGGCGCAGGTCGGCGAAGCCGCGCTTGACGCGCTCGAAGATCAGCCGGCAGCGGTCGGCGTAGTGCGCGAAGGCCGACTTCATGGCGTTGATGCTGAGCGTCTCCAGGTCGTCGAGCGTCATCCCGAACGACTCGACCGCGACACGGTACTCGTCGGTCAGCGAGGTCGCGCTCATCAGGCGGTTGTCGGTGTTCAGCGTGACGCGGAAGCCGAGGTCCCAGAAGCGCCGGAAGGGGTGCTCGGCGAGCGAGGGCGCGGCGCCGGTGTGCACGTTGCTCTGCAGGCACACCTCGAGCGGGACGCGGTGGTCGAGCACGTACTGCGCCAGCGAGCCGATCTTGACCACGCGCTCCTCGTACAGCGCCAGGTCCTCGACCAGGCGCGTGCCGTGGCCGATGCGGTGCGCGCCGCAGTACTGCAGCGCCTGCCAGATGCTCTCGGGGCCGAAGCTCTCGCCGGCGTGGATCGTGATGCTGAAGTTCTTGCGCTTGGCGAGCTGGAAGGCGCGCAGGTGCTCCTTGGCCGGGTGCCCGGCCTCCTCGCCCGCGAGGTCGAAGCCGACGCAGCCCCGGCCGCGGTAGGCGAGCGCCAGCTCGACGAGCTGGATCGAGAGCTCCGGGTCCTGGTTGCGCAGCGCCGAGACGATCAGGCCGTACTCGATCGCGTGGTCGCCGCGCGCGCGCTCGAAGCCGCGCAGCACGGCGGTCATGACCGCGTCGAGGCCCAGGCCGTGCGCCGTGTGGAAGTGCGGGGCGAAGCGCAGCTCGGCGTAGACGACGCCCTCGCGCGCCAGGTCCTCGAGCGCCTCGTAGGCGACGCGCTCGAGCGCGGACTCGCTCTGCATCACGGCGATCGTGTGGCGGAAGCCCTCCAGGTAGAGCGGCAGGCTCTTGCGGTCGGCGCCGTCGTGGAACCAGCGCGCCAGCAGGGCGGGGTCGTCGCTCGGCAGCTCGCCGTAGCCGACCTCGCGCGCGAGCTCGACCACGGTGCGCGGGCGCAGGCCGCCGTCGAGGTGGTCGTGCAGGAGCACCTTGGGCATGCGCGCGATCAGCTCGGCGCTGGGGCGTCGGACAAGCTCGTGCGCGTCGCGCGGCATGGAGGCCTCCGTCGGGCGTCCGAAGGAGCGTAGGCGGCGGAGCGGCGAATCCAAGCCGCCCGCCGCGTTCCTTTCGGAGCGCGGCGGCCGTATCCTTGCGCGCTTCCCGCGCGCCCCCCTCGTGCGCGCGCGCCGACCGGCGCGAGCCCCGGCCCCCTGGAACGCCTTGACCGAGCCCGTACGCCTCCGCTTCGCCCCCAGCCCGACCGGGAAGCTGCACATCGGCGGCGCCCGCACCGCGCTCTTCAACTGGGCCTACGCGCGGCGCCACGGCGGGGCCTTCCTGCTGCGCATCGAGGACACCGACCGCGAGCGCTCCACGCCGGAGTTCGAGCGCGCGATCCTCGAGGGCCTGCGCTGGCTGGGCCTGGACTGGGACGAAGGACCCGACGTCGGCGGGGCCTACGGGCCCTACCGCCAGAGCGAGCGCCTGGCCTCCTACGAGCGCGCCGCGGACGAGCTCGAGCGCGGCGGCTGGGCCTACCGCTGCTTCTGCACCTCCGAGCGGCTCGACGCGCTGCGCGAGGAGCAGTCGCGCAAGAACGAGAAGCCGGCCTACGACGGGCGCTGCCGCGACCTGGACGAGGGCCAGCGCCGCGCGCGCCTGGCCGCCGGGGAGCCGGCCGTGCTGCGCTTCCGCGTGCCGGCGGGCGAGACGCGCCTCGCCGACATGATCCGCGGCGAGGTCGTCTTCCAGAACATCGAGGTCGACGACTGGATCATGGTGCGCAGCGACGGCGCGCCGACCTACAACTTCGTCGT
>CADEGS010000289.1 GCA_902826945.1 uncultured bacterium
GCGCCGCCGTTCACGTTGACCTTCGAGCGGTCGAGCTCGAGCACGCGCGTCAGCGCGCACGCGGCCGCCGAGAAGGCCTCGTTGATCTCGTGCAGGTCGTACGCCTGCGGCCGCGTGCCCGTCGCCTTGGCCAGCTTCCGGATCGAGACCTCGGGCGCCATCATCACCCACTCGGGCGCCAGGCCGCCGGTGGCGTAGCCGGTGATGCGCGCCAGCGGCGTCACGCCCATGGCGCGCGCGCGCTCGGCGCTCATCACGACCAGCGCCGCGGCGCCGTCGTTGATCGCCGAGGCGTTGGCGGCCGTCACGGTGCCGTCCTTCTTGAACGCCGGGCGCATGCCGGCGATCGAGTCGGCGGTCATGCCCGGGCGGATCGTCTCGTCGGTGCGGAAGGCGAGCGGCGGGCCCTTCTTCTGCGGGATCTCGACCGTCAGCATCTCCTCGTCGAAGCGCCCGGCCTCGGTCGCCGCCTGCGCGCGCCGGTGGCTCTCGGCCGCGAACTCGTCCTGGTCGCGGCGCGTGACGTCGTGCTTCTCGGCGACGAGCTCGCCGGTCATGCCCATGTGGAAGTCGTTGTAGATGTCCCACAGGCCGTCGTGGACCATCGCGTCGAGCATCTGCGCGTGGCCCAGGCGCGCGCCGGCGCGCGCCTGCGGCAGCAGGTAGGGAGCGTTCGTCATGCTCTCCATGCCGCCCGCGACGATCACCTCGGCGTCGCCCGCGCGGATCGCCTGCGCGGCGAGCATCACCGCCTTCAGGCCCGAGCCGCACACCTTGTTGACGGTGAAGGCGCCCACCGCGGGCGGGATGCCGGCCGCGATCGCCGCCTGGCGGGCGGGGTTCTGGCCGATGCCGGCCTGGATCACGTTGCCGAGGATCACCTCCTCGACCGCCTCCGCCGGCACCCTCGCGCGCGCCAGGGCCTCGCGCACGGCCAGCGCGCCGAGCTCGGGCGCGCGGAACCCCGACAGCGCGCCCTGGAACTTGCCGATCGGCGTGCGGCAGGCGCTGGCGATGACGACTTCCTTCAACGGTGGACCTCGGCGTTCGTGGTGCGCTCCGCGGAGGCGCGGGAGCGGGGCTCCGGCGCGGGGCCACGCGCGCGCGCGAGCCGCCGAGCGCCGAAAAAGGGCGGGCCAGTATAGCCCTCGCCCGCGCCCCGCCGCGCGCGCGAACGACGGCGCGCCGGACGTCCGGCGCGCAGCCCGGGAAAGAGAGGAGGCCGGCGTCGCGCGCGGCGAGCACCGGCCCCGTGCATCTCACATCCAGGAGGGTGGCGATGGTCCGGCCACCGGGTCGGCGCGCTCGCGTGGGCCTTCGCGCGCCGCGACCATCCCTTTCGTCCGCGGGCGGGTCCTGGCTTGAGCTGGAGGCGACGTCGGCAAGGCGCCACTTTGGCAGTTGACTTCTGCCGCTATGGCATGGATCGCGGCGCGAAACCCCTTTCCTGACCCCTTCCGTGGGGATTTCGGGGTGGCATCGCCCTTGCTCTTCTCCCCCCGTCCGGCCCCACGAGGGCCCCTGATCACGGAGAACGACCCGATGCTCTGGAACCCGCTCTTCTCGCCCGCCACGGCCTGGCCGTGGCGCGACCTGGCCCGCACCGACCTCGCGTCGGGCCCGGCGCGCTTCCCCGCCGTGCGGGCGCACTGGAACGACGAGGCGGTGGCGATCGAGGCGCTGCTCCCCGGCGTGCGCCGGGACGGGCTGGAGCTCGCCATCGACGACGACGAGCTCGTCCTGTCCGGCGAGCTCCCCGAGCCGGCCGAGCGCGCGCTGCGGCGCGAGCGCTCGAGCGGCCGCTTCCGGCGCCGCCTGGCGCTGCCCTTCCCCGTGGACGCCTCGCAGGCGCAGGCGGAGCTCGAGGACGGGCTCCTGCGCCTGAGGCTGCCGCGCCGCGCCGACAGCGGCCCGCGGCGCATCGAGATCCGCACGAAAGGAGACGACACCCATGCGAGCTGAATCCACCCACACCCTCCGTCCGCGCGTGGACACGTTCGAGACCGACGACGCCGTGCTGCTCGTGGTCGAGCTGCCCGGCGTGGCGAAGGACGGCCTGGACGTCCTGCTCGAGGACGACCTGCTCACGGTCCGCGGCCGGCTCGAGCTGGCCGCGCCGGAGGGCTTCCGCCTCGGCCGCAGCGAGTTCGAGGCCGGCACCTACGAGCGCAGCTTCCGCCTCGGCGCGGAGCTCGACCACGAGCGCATCGAGGCCGCGCTGGAGCACGGCCTGCTGCGCCTCACGCTGCCGCGCGTGAAGCCCGTGCGGCGCGCGATCGACGTCAAGACGGGCGCTTCCGAGACGACCTGACGAGAGGAGGACTCCCATGCGATTCGTACCGACCCCCTGGCGCGCGCGGCGCGACGAGCTGGCGCGCGGCGAGGACGCGCCGTTCCTCGCCCTGCAGGACGGCATCAACCGGATGTTCGACGACGTCTTCCGCGGCTTCGGCCTGCAGCCCCTCGAGCTCTCGCGGGGCCATGGCGAGGCGCTGCCGCGCGTCGACGTCTCCGAGACCGACACGCACCTGCGCGTGACGGCCGAGCTGCCCGGCGTCGAGCCGAAGGACCTCGAGGTCCTGCTCGAGGACGGCGGCCTCTCGATCCGCGGCGAGAAGCGCGCGGAGACCGAGAAGGACGAGGGCGGCCTGCACCGCCGCGAGCGCGTCTTCGGCTCCTTCCAGCGGCGCATCCCGCTGCCCGTGGCGGTGCGCGAGGACACCTGCAAGGCCACCTTCCAGAACGGCCTGCTCACGGTCGAGCTCGAGAAGAGCGCGCCCGAGGAGAAGGCCCGACGCATCGAGGTGCGCTCGCGCTGAGCGCGCCCCCGGCCGGGAGCGGGCTCCCCCTCCGCTCCCGGCCGGCCCCTTGTCCGCCGCCGCCGCGCCGGGCACACTCCGCGCGATGAAGGCCGACGCTCCTGGCGGCCCGCGCGGGCCGGCCGACTGCGGCACGTGCGTGCACTTCCGCCGCGCCCCCTACGAGGCGCGCAAGACCGGCTGCTGGCACCCCGAGCACATGGTGTCGAAGCAGGAAGCGCGCTACCTCGACCAGCAGCAGACGCCCGGCGACCACGAGAAGATCAACCGCCGCGGCGACTGCCCGCAGCACGAGGCCAGGCCGGTGCGCCTGCCCTTCTGGCGACGGCTCTGGTCCGTGGGCGCCTGAGCGCGCTCAGATCGGCTGCGCGCTCTCGAGGCGCGCGAGCAGCTCGGGCACGTAGGCGCGGCAGCGCGTCCACTCGCGGTGCACGGCGCGGAAGCACTCGTCCATGCCGGACGCGTCGGAGCGCTCGGCGCAGGCCTCCAGCCGGCGCGCCAGATCCGCCAGGCGCCGCGAGCAGAGCACGCCCAGGCTCTGGCGCAGGTCGTGGGCGAGCGCGGGGAGCTCCCGCAGGTCGCCGGCGTCGAGCGACGAGCGCATGCGGCCGAGCAGGTGGTCGCTCGTGCGCTCGAAGGCGTGGACGACGCCGAGCAGCTCGTCGCTGCGCCCCTCGTAGAGCCCGAGCAGATCGGGCACGTCGAAGGGCGCCTCGTCGTCGCCGCCCTCGCCCGGCGAGGCCGGCCGGCGCCACGCGGCGATCTCGTCCATCTTCGCCAGCAGCGCCTCGGGCTTGACCGGCTTGCTCAGGTAGTCGTCCATGCCCGCCATCAGGCAGCGCTCGCGGTCGCCCTTCATCGCGTTGGCGGTCAGCGCCAGGATGTACACGCGTCGCCGGACGGGGTCCTCGTCCTCGAGCGCGCGGATCGCGCGCGTGGCCTCGAAGCCGTCCAGCTCGGGCATCTGGCAGTCCATCAGGACGACGTCGTAGTCGGAGGACGCGACCGCCTGCACCGCCTGGCGGCCGTCGCTCACGACGTGGCAACCGTAGCCGCCGCGCGCCAGGATCTTCGAGGCCACGAGCTGGTTGATCGTGTTGTCCTCGGCCAGGAGCACGCGCAGCGCGCGCGGCGGCCCGGCGTGGGTCGGGCGCGTCGAGCGCGGCCGCTCGGCCGGCAGCGCCGGGGCGGGCACGCAGGCCGAGAGCACCGCGTCGAACAGGCGCGAGGGCCGGATCGGCTTGCGCACGACCTCGTCCACCGCGAGCCCGGGGATCTTGGCGTCGCCCGAGTCCCACGAGACCAGGGCCAGCCGCGGCCGGCCGTCGCGCGCCAGGAGCGCGACGAGGCGCTCGTCGCCGCGCCGCGCGACCTCGGCGTCGAGCAGCACCAGCGCGATGCGCGCCGCCGGGCGCGAGAGGATGCCTGTCGCCTCCTGCACGTCGGCGCACACGAAGTGCTCCAGGCCCCACGACTCGAGCTGGTGGTGCAGGAACTCGCGCATCGCCGCGCTGGTGTCGAGCACGAGCACCGCCGGCGGGTCCACGCCGTCGGGCAGCTCGAACAGCCGCTCGCGGCCGATCACGGTCTCGAAGCACGCCGTGAACCAGAAGCGCGAGCCCTTGCCGAGCTCGCTCTCGACGCCGATCTCGCCCTGCATCATCTCGGTCAGCTGGCGCGAGATCGCGAGCCCCAGGCCCGTCCCGCCGTAGCGCCGCGTCATCGAGGCGTCGCCCTGCGAGAACGACTGGAAGAGCTGGCGCGTGCGCTCGGCCGAGATGCCGATGCCGGTGTCCTCGACCTCGAAGCGCAGCGTGGTCTGCTCGTCCTTCTTGCCGCCCCCGGCCAGCGCGACGCGCACGGCGATGCGGCCCTTGTCGGTGAACTTGATCGCGTTGCCGACCAGGTTCGTCAGCACCTGCCGCAGGCGCGTCGGGTCGCCGCGCAGGAGCGAGGGGATGTTGGGCGCCATCCAGCACACGAGCTCGAGCCCCTTCTTGCGCGCCGGGCTCGCGAGCAGCGCGACCACGTCCTCGACGGTGCGGTAAGGGTCGAACTCGATCGTCTCCAGGTGCAGCTTGCCCGCCTCGATCTTCGAGAAGTCGAGGATGTCGTTGATGATCTCGAGCAGCGACTCGGCCGAGCTCTTGACGATCTCGGCGTAGCTCTTCTGCTGCTCGTCGAGCGCGCT
>CADEGS010000290.1 GCA_902826945.1 uncultured bacterium
ACGAGCGCAAGCTGCAGGAGAAGCAGCTCACCTACCAGCAGCGCCTGCTGGCCACCGCGAACGAGCGCGTCGAGCGCCAGCGAGCGATCACCGAGACGAGGAACGCCGAGATCGAGGCGGCCGAGAAGGACCTGCGCGGCGACTGGAACAAGCGCCTGGAGACGCTGCGCGCGGCCAACGAGGTCGAGATCGCCGGCATCGACGCCGAGGCGCGCATCTACGACGTCGGCAAGCGCGCCTCCGCCGACGCCGACTACGAGACGCTCGTCGCCGAGGGCCGGCTGGCCGTGGCGCAGGCCGAGGCCTTGCGCGACGAGCTGCGCAACCAGGCGCTCGACACGCTCGGCGGACGCATCTACCTCGCGCAGCAGGCCGCGCGCAACGTGCAGTTCGAGCACGTCACGCTCAACTCGAACGACCCCGACGTGCCGTCGGTGCTGGATCTCGACGAGCTCGTGCGGCTCCTGATCGGCACCGAGCCTTAGGAGCGCCGGGCGCCGCCGGCGCCCGGCGCCCGGCGCGGAAGCGGGTCAGCGGCCTGCGCGCGGCGGGATCTCCACCAGCACGAACTCGCCCTTGCGGCGCGCCACGAAGCGCGCGGTGCCGTCCTCGTCCAGCAGCAGCCGCGAGCCGGAGGGGATCTCCTCGTAGGCGGGCCCCTTGCCCCAGCCGTGAAGGACCGGGAAGCTGTCCGGCCCGCGGCGTCCGACGTAGACGAAGTCGTCGCCGCCGGGCACGAAGCCGAACAGGTCGGGGTAGATGTAGGCGTAGCGGTCGCCCTCGACGCCGTCCACGACGAAGAACACCTGCCGGCCGTCGCGCACCGCGAAGGCCGTTCGCTCGCCCCGCGGCCCGATCACGTCGCTGTCCTGCACGATGCGCTGGTAGGCCTTGCTCTCCTGGCCGCGGCACACGAGCATCGTCGATTGCTTGCCGTGGTTCGCGAGGTAGGCCAGGTCCTTCGAGCCGGGCAGGAAGCGCAGCGTGCGCTGGAAGAGGCTGGCGGTGGTGCTCACCTCCTGGCCGTCGACGACGATCACGCGCTCGTCCCCGCGCTTCCCGACGTAGGCGTGGCTGGAGCCGTCCTCGCTGAAGGTGATCGCGCGCTTGCCCTTCTTCGACATGCGGTCGTAGCCGGGCCCCTCGACGCCGTCCACGACGACGAAGAGCTTGTCGTCGCGCGCGAGCGAGTAGGCCAGGTGCTTGCCGTCGGGGCTGAAGGTCGGGCGGCTGGAGAGCGCCTGGGCCTCGGCCGAGGGCTTGCCGTCGGCGACGACCACCCAGCGGCTCTTCGCGATCTCCGCGTTGTAGGCGAAGCGCGCGCCCACCGGCGCGAAGACCAGCTGGCCGACCGACGCGTAGGCCGGTCCTTCCTTGCCGTCCACGACGACGACCCACTCCCCGCCGCCGCCTTCCGCCGGGCGCTGGGCGCCGAAGGCCACGTGCTCGCCGTCGGCGCTGAACTGCACTCCCTGGTCTCCGACCGCCTTCCACGGTCCGCTCTGCATGCCGTCGATCACGACGAACCAGTCCTCGCCCTGGGTCGCGATGTAGGCCACCCGGCGACCGTCCTGGCTGAAGCGCACGCCCTCGCCGCGCACGCCGTCCCAGGCCGGACCCTCCTGCCCGTCGATCGAGGCGATCTGCTTGCCGCCGCGGCCGGCGACGAAGGCGAAGCGCTTGCTGTCGGGGCTGAAGACGAGCCCGGCCTTCGACACGCCGTCGTACTCGCCCGCGAGCTCCTTGTCGTCGACCCGCACGGCGACCTGCGTGCCGCGGTTCACCGAGTAGGCGACGCGGCTCCCGTCGGGGCTGATCACGAGGCCCGTGGCCCCCAGGCCCTGGAAGGGCGCGCCGACGCGCCGGCCGTCGAGGAAGACGCCCGACTCCTCGCCGAGCAGGTTGGCCCAGCACACGTGCCGGCCGTCCGCGCTGACGCGCGCGCTCTTCTCGAAGTAGCCGTCGCCGACCTTGCCGAGCGAGACCTCGCGCACCGCGACCTCGTTCTTCTCGAGGACGGTCTCGAAGGTCTGCCCCTTCTCGTCCTCCGCGTCGCCCTCGTCGGGGCCGAAGCCCTCCTGCTCCCCGTCCTCGCCCTCCTCGTGCTGCGCCGCGGGCGCGCCGCGCTGTGCGTCGGCGAGGGCCTGCGCGCCGGCCGGGGGCCGCGAGGCCGCGCGGGACGCGTCTCCGGGCGGGAGGGCGGTCCCGCCGTCGCTCCCCTCCTCGGAGGGCGAGCAGGAGGAAAGGAGCAGGGGAAGGAGCAGAGCGGCGACCCGCGGGGCGAGGCGCGCGCGATCGGAGGACCGCATCATTCGTCGTGGCTGGGGGTTCGGGCAGCGTCCGGCGCCGCCGGACGCGAAGAGAGAGGACGTCGCCCGCGCGCGCCGAGTTCCGCGGCGGGCGCGGCGCGGCCGCGATGGGCTACGCAGCAAAGGAGCTCTGGGCGAGCGCGCACCGGCGGAACCCGGCCCTAGCGGGGCCGGGGCCCCCGGGAAGGGCGTCGCGCGGGCGTGCTGTGGTGCCGGTGGGCCATGCCGCAGAGGCGGGTGCCGCGGGGAGGGCGCGGGCCGGCCCGACCGGGGCCGGGGGCCCGAGGCGGCCGGAGACTGTACGGCCGCGCGCGCGGGACGGTCAAGGCGGGCGCCCCTCCAGCCCGAGCTCCGCGGCGTGCGGGCGCAGGGCCTCGATCACGAAGCGCACGTGCTCCTCGAAGGTCACGCCCAGGAGCTCGACGCCGGCATGCACCTCGGCGCGCTCGACCTTGGCCGCGAAGCCCTTGTCCGCGAGCTTCTTCTTCACGCTCTTCGGCTCGAGCGTCGCGATGCCGCCGGGACGCACCAGGGCGCAGGCGCCGACGAAGCCGGTCAGCTCGTCGCAGGCGAGCAGCGCCTTGTCGAGCGTCGTCTCGTGCGCCACGCCCCAGCCGGTGTAGTGGGCGGAGATCGCGTGCGCGAGCTCGGGCTCGCCGCTCTCGCGCAGCCACCTCACGATGCGCGCGGGGTGCTCGTCGGGCCAGCGGTCGTAGTCCGCGTCGTGCAGGAGCCCGGCCAGGCCGAAGCGCTCCTCGTCTCGCGCGCCGCCCCCGTAGCGGTGGGCGGCGGCGCGCATGACGACCTCGACCGCGCGCGCGTGCTTGCGCAGCGCTTCGCTCGGCGTCCACTCCTCGAGCAGCGCCCAGGCCCGCTCCCGCGTCAGCGCCAACGCGGTGCTCGAACCGGAGCTCGTGGGAATCGGGCAGGGTCCGTGGCGCGTCGCCCACGCGCCGCTCGAGCCGGTCCGAAGCGCCCGCCAGCCATCGCGCTCGCCCGGATCCTCCCGGACGGGAGGGAGGAGTCACCGGGCTGCCCCACGCCCAGCTCCAGGCCCGCCGAGGAGTGCATCGCTCCCGTCTCGGCCAGCGCCGACGGGAACGGGACGCGCTCCTCGGCGGGCAGGACGTTCGTGAGCTGGAAGCAGCGCGTGACGTGCATGACGCCGTGCTCGACGGCACGGTCCTTCGTCGGGTCGGCCGCCGCGTCGGCGTGGCGCGGGCGCGAGCTGCGCGGGGTGGGACTCATTCGCTTCGAACGGGGCGGACGCGCTCGGGCCGGGCGTGCGGCCGCGGCCGGAGGCTACCCCGCCGCCGGCCGCCCAGTCAAAGCGTCGGGCACCCCCGTGGCGGTCCGCGCGAGCCCCCGATTCGCCCCGTCGTTTCTCTTGCGTCCGGCGGTCCCGCGAGTGGAATGGGGGCGTTCCAGCGGGGCCCCGGCCCCGCTCGCGGCCGAGGGTGGTCCTCGACCGCGAGCGCTCGCGGGTCGCGCTTTCCTTCAAGCCAATGAACGCCCAAGGTCCGGGATCGGAGATCGAAGACGAGCAAGGCATGTACGACGAAGACTTCGACGTCGAAGGGGACAAGGAGGACGAGGACGAGGACGAGGATGAGGAGGAGGAAGAGGACGACGACGACGACGACGCGTACGACGACGACGACGACTTCGAGCTCTACTCCACCGACGACGACGAATAGCCGCGCGGGGGAAGGGGCAGGGCGGCCGCTCGAGCGGAGCGCGCCGCGAGGAATGGGGGGGCGCGCCGCCGGCCGGTGGAGCGCCCCGCTCGTCTGGAGCGCGTCGCGGCGGGGGTCCCCCCTCGGCGCGACGAGCGGCCGCGAGGCCAGGAGTGCTCGATGACCAAGACCGCCACGAACACGCCGCGGGAGACCGCGGGTTACGGAGGGAGCTTCCCCTCCTCGCACCGCGTCTACGTCGAGCGCGAGCACGACGGCTTCCTGCTGCAGGTGCCGAAGCGCCGCATCCACCTCACGGGGGGCGAGCGACCGCTCGACGTGTACGACACGGCCGGGCCGCTCGGCACGGATCCCCGGGCCGGCCTGCCGCCGATCCGCGGCCCCTGGATCGAGCGCCGCCTGGGCGGCCCGCGCGACGACGGCAACCGCTCGCAGCTCCACTACGCGCGCCAGGGGATCGTGACGCCCGAGATGGTCTACGCGGCCGAGCGCGAGGGCGTGGACCCCGAGCTCGTGCGCAGCGAGATCGCGCGCGGGCGGGCGATCCTGCCCGCCAACGTGAAGCACCCCGAGCTCGAGCCGATGGTCATCGGCCGGCGCTTCCTGGTGAAGATCAACGCCAACATCGGCAACAGCGCGGTCGCCTCGTCGATCGACGAGGAGGTGGACAAGCTGCGCTGGGCCGTGCGCTGGGGCGCCGACACGGTCATGGACCTCTCGACCGGCGACGACATCCACGAGACGCGCGAGTGGGTCCTGCGCAACGCGCCGGTGCCGGTCGGCACGGTGCCGATCTACCAGGCGCTCGAGAAGGTCGGCGGCCGCCCGGAGGACCTGAGCATCGACGTGTTCCTCGAGACGCTCGAGGAGCAGTGCGAGCAGGGCGTGGACTACTTCACGATCCACGCCGGCGTCCTCCTGCGCTACGTGCCGCTGACCGCCAAGCGCGTGACCGGCATCGTGTCGCGCGGCGGCTCGATCATGGCCAAGTGGTGCCTGGCGCA
>CADEGS010000291.1 GCA_902826945.1 uncultured bacterium
CGCCCGCCCTGCGCCGCGAGCGGGCCCGCGCCAGCTCGGCGCGCCGGCGCCTCGTTCGATGCCATCCGCGGGGACGGCGGCGACCGACGCATGCAGGACGGCGCGCCGCCGCTCCCACGCCTTCGTGCGTAGCGCGGCCGGGAACCGCGCGTGCGATCATCACCCGTGCGGCCTGGACGCGGGCCGGGCGAGAAGAAGCGCGATGAACCCCATGGGCCAGGAGACGCGCCCGACGGTGCTCCACGACGAGGCGAGCCAGTCGATCGTGCGCGCGCTGAGCGAGCTCGCCGACGTGCGGCGCGCGATGCTCGCCGCGGAGGCAGCGGCCGCGGCGGCGCTCGCCCCGGTGCGCGCCGAGCACGCCGCCGGCGCCCGCAACCTGGCCCACTACCTGGCGCTGCGCGCGCGGGAGGTGCGGCCGCTGCAGGAGCGTCTGGCGCACCTGGGCCTGTCCTCGCTCGGTCGCTGCGAGGCGCACGCGCTCGCCGGCGTCGAGGCCGTGCTCGCCACGCTGGCGGAGCTCGCGGGCCGTCCGGAGGAGGCGCCGCGCTTCCCCGGGGCGCGCGACTTCGATCTGGGCGGCGAGCGCCTCGAGGCACACACCGAGGCGCTGCTCGGCCCCGCGCGCGACGGCCGCCGCGTCCGCATCCTCGTCACGCTCGCGCCCGACGCGGCGGAGGACGTCGCCCGGCTGCGCGAGTGGATCGAGCGCGGCATGGATGCGGTGCGCATCAACTGCGCGCACGACGGCCCGCGGGAATGGGAGCGCATGATCGACCACCTGCGCCGCGCGCAGCAGGCCGCGGGCCGCAAGCTGCGCGTCCTGATGGACCTGGGCGGCCCGAAGCTCCGCACCGGGCCGGTCGAGCCCGGATTGCGCGTCCGGAAGCTCAAGCCCGAGCGCGACGAGCTCGGTCGCGTGCGCGTCCCCGCGCGTGTGTGGCTGTCCGCCGACGGCGCTCCTCCCGTCGCCGCCGAGGACGCGCCCGTGCTGCCCGTCGCGCGCGAGCTCCTGCACCAGCTCGCCGACGGCGACCGGCTCGCGTTCGTCGACGCGCGCGACGCGCGGCGCAGCCTGCGCGTCGTCCAGGTGACGCCCGCGGGAGCCTGGGCCGAGACGGAGCGCACGAGCTACGTCGTCGCGGGCACGCGCCTCGAGCGGCGGCACAGGACGATCGGCCGGGTCGGCGAGCTCGCGCCGCGCGAGGGGACGATCCACCTGAGCCGCGGCGAGCGCCTCGTCCTGACGCGCGCGCTGGACCCGGGGCGCGGCGCGCTGCGCGACGCCCACGGACGCACGCTGAGCCCGGCGACGATCGGCTGCACGCTCGGCGCGGTCTTCTCGTGCGTGTGCGCCGGCGAGCGCGTGCTCTTCGACGACGGTCGCATCGGCGGGGTGATCCGCTCCGTGACGGAGGACCGGCTGGTGGTCGAGATCACCGAGGCGCGCGACGGAGGCGAGACGCTGCGCGCGGACAAGGGCATCAACCTCCCCGACAGCCGGCTCGACCTGCCCGCGCTGACCGCCAAGGACCTGGCCGACCTCGAGTTCGTCGTCGCGCACGCCGACGCCGTCGGCCTGTCCTTCGTGCACCGGCCGGAGGACCTGCACGACCTCGCCGCGCGGCTGGAGCAGCTCGGCCGGCCGGACCTCGGCGTCGTGCTGAAGATCGAGACGCGCCGCGCCTTCGAGCGCCTGCCCGCGTTGCTCTTCGCCGCGATGCAGGCCCCCCGCGTGGGCGTGATGATCGCGCGCGGCGACCTGGCGGTAGAGTGCGGCTGGGAGCGGCTGGCCGAGGCGCAGGAGGAGATCCTGTGGCTGGCCGAGGCCGCGCACGTCCCGGTGATCTGGGCCACGCAGGTGCTCGAGGGCCTGGCCAAGGACGGTCGCCCGTCGCGCGCCGAGATCACCGACGCCGCCATGAGCGAGCGCGCGGAGTGCGTCATGCTCAACAAGGGCGCGCACGTCGGGGAAGCGGTCGCCGCCCTCGACGACATCCTGCGCCGCATGCAGGCGCACCAGCGCAAGAAGAGCTCGATGCTGCGCCCGCTGCGGCTGGCGACCGGCTACTGATCCGTCCGGCGCAGGGAGCGGGAGCGCCTCAGACGAGCGAGGCGAGCGGCTTGCGGCGCAGCTTGCGCCGCGCGCTCAGCTCGCTCGCGTAGACGCGCTTGACGCCGTCGCCCAGCGCCTTCTCGACGTCGCGCACGTTCTGCACCAGCCGGTGCATGCCGAGCACCTCGACCGAGGCCGCCTGGTCGGTGCCCCACATGGCCCGGTCGAGCGTGATGTGGCGCTCCAGGAAACGCGCGCCGAGCGCGACCGCGGCCCACGACGTGGCCAGCCCGACCTCGTGGCCCGAGTAGCCGACCACGGCCCCGGGGAAGCGCTCCTGCAGCGTGCCGAGCATGTTCAGGTTGAGCTCCTGGGGCGGGCAGGGATAGGTCGACGTGGAGTGCGCGATCAGGAGCTCGTCCGTCCCGGTGCGGGCGACCGCGTCCTCGATCTCCGCCATCTCCGACATGCCCGTCGAGAGCATCAGCGGCTTGCCCGTGGCGCGCATCCGCTCGAGCAGGGCGTGGTCGGTCAAGGAGGCGGAGGCGGCCTTGTAGAGCGGCGGGTCGAGGGGCTCGAGCGCCGCCACGGACTCCTCGTCCCAGCACGACGCGAACCACAGGATCCCGCGCTGGCGGCAGTGCCGGTCGATCTCGGCGAACTGCTCGACGTCGAGCTCGATCCGGTGGCGGTACTCGAGGTACGTCATCCGGCCCCAGGGCGTCTCGCGCGGGACGTCCCACTGGTCCCTGGGCACGCACGCCTCCGGCGTGCGCTTCTGGAACTTGACGGCGTCGCAGCCGGCGAAGGCGGCGCCGTCGATCAGCGTCTTGGCGGTCTCCAGCGACCCGTTGTGGTTGATGCCGATCTCGGCGATCACGAACACCGGCTCGCCGTGCCCGATCGCCCGCTCACGGATCTCGACCCGCGGCGCCGGAATGGATTGCTTCATGTCGTTCGCTCGCGCTCCTGGCCTCGATGATCAGCTCCGCCACGTCGCGAAAGGCGCCGTGGCCTCCCGGATTGGGACAGACGAACCGCGCCGCGGCCCGGGCGAAGCTCGTCGCGTCGCGCGGGCAGGCGGCCAGGCCGACGGCCTCCATCACGCCCACGTCGTTCGTGTCGTCGCCGACGTAGGCCACCTCCTCGGCCCGCAGGGAGCGGCGGGCCAGGATCGCCTCCAGCACGGCGAGCTTGTCGCGGGCGCCCAGGTGCAGCTCGACGATGCCGAGCTTGGCGGCCCGCTGCCGCAGGCTGGGCGACGTCTCGCCGCTGACGATGCCGACGTCCACGCCCGCGGCGCGCAGGCGCTCCACGCCCATCCCGTCGCGGATGCAGAAGCGCTTCAGCTCCTCGCCGCGCTCGGAGTAGTAGACCGAGCCGTCGGTCAGCACGCCGTCGCAGTCCGTCAGCACGAGCCGCACGCGCGCGGCGCGCTCGAGCACGTTCGCGCTCCGCTGGTCCCGGATCACCACGCCGTCCAGCCCCCGTCGACGACCAGGTTCGCCCCGGTGACGTAGTCGGACGCGTCGCTGGCCAGGAACACCAGCGCGCCCTCGAAGTCGGTCGGCCGTGCCATGCGGCCGCGCGGCGTGCGACGCGCGTAACGCTCGACGAAGTCGCGCGGCTGGCCGTTCTCGACGCCCCCGGGCGAGAGCGCGTTGACGCGCACGCCGGACTCGCCCCAGTAGGCGGCCAGGTAGCGCGTGAGCGACAGCACCGCCCCCTTCGTCGTCGGGTAGGCGGGCCCCTTGAAGAACTGCTGCTCGCCGTCTGCCCCGCGGTAGAGCGACTGGTCCGGCGCGACGATGCCGTAGGTGGACGCGACGTTGACGATGCTGCCCGAGCCCTGTCGCGCGAGCCTGGTGCCGAAGACCTGGCTGCACAGGAAGACGCCCGTCACGTTGACCGCGAGCAGACGCGTCCACTGCTCGAGCGGGTAGGCCTCGAAGCGCGAGCGCTCCAGGCGCTCGGGGCCGGGCTCGAAGCGGTCGTCGACCGCGGCGTTGTTGACCAGCACGTCGACGCGGTCGAAGGCCTCCAGCGCGCGCTCGAGCGCGTGCTCGAGCGCGTCCGGGCGGCACACGTCCGCCGCCAGCCCGATCGACGGCGTCGGCAGGCCGGCGGCCAGGGCGGAGCAGGCCTCGCCGTCGAGATCGAGCGCGACGACGCGCGCTCCCGCGCGCGACAGCGCGGCGCAGTGGCGTCGCCCCAGCAGGCCGAGCGCTCCGGTCACGACCGCCACCTTGTCGTCCAGCGCGAAGGGGCTCATCGGGGCGAGGGAGCGCGCGCGGGCGAGCGCCTGGGCGGCACGGGCGGCGCGGGACGCAGCGCCGGCTGCACCGGGATGCCGTGCACGTGCTGGCGCAGGTCGCCCGCGCGCAGCCGCAGGGCGAGCTCGGGCAGGATCTCGTCGTAGGCGGCGAGCACGCGCTCGACGTCGGCCTGCGTGTGCGAGGCGCACCACACGTGCAGCCCGCCCCACAGGATCCCGCGCCGGATCATCTCCTGCTGCACGAAGGACTTCATCAGCAGCGGATCGCCGGCCGACGCGTCGAAGGAGACGAGCGTGCGAGACGGGTGCCCGCCGCAGCCGACCAGGCCGCCGACGCCGCTGCGCTCGAGGACCTCCTCCCAGCCCGCCGCCAGGCGCTCGCCGAGCGCGGCGAGGTGACGCGGAACGTCGCGCGCGCGCAGCTCCTCGATCGTGGCGCGCGCGGCCGCCAGCGAGAGCGTCTCGCCCCCGAAGGTCGAGAAGAAGAACACCTCCTCGTCGAGCAAGCCCATGACGTCCGCCCGGCCGGTGAGCAGCGCCAGCGGCATCCCGTTCGCCACGGCCTTCGAGAAGCAGGCCAGGTCGGGCACGACGCCGAACAGCTCCTGGGCGCCGCCGAGGGCGAAGCGGAAGCCGGTCCACATCTCGTCGAAGACCAGCAGCGCGCCG
>CADEGS010000292.1 GCA_902826945.1 uncultured bacterium
TCGCGCTTCAAGTGGGGGCTCGTCACCGAGATCGAGAAGCCCTGCTACGAGACGCGCAGGGCGATCATCCTGCGCAAGAGCCGCGAGCGCGGGCAGGACCTGCCCGAGGACGTGGCGAGCCTGCTCGCCGAGCGCCTGGAGACGAACATCCGCGAGCTCGAGGGGGCGGTGAACACCGTCCTGGGCTACGCCGGCCTCAGCGGGCGCGCGCCGACGACGACCCTCGTGCGCCAGTGCCTGCCCGACCTCTTCGTCCAGCGCCGGGGCCAGCTCTCGATCGACGACGTCCTGGCGGTCGTCACCGAGCACTTCGGGGTCAAGGTCTCCGAGCTGCAGTCCAAGCGCAGGACGAGCGCGATCGCCTACCCGCGCCAGATCGCCATGTACCTGGCGCGCCAGATCACGCGCATGTCCCTCGAGGAGATCGGGGGCTTCTTCGGAGGCCGGGACCACTCGACGGTCCTCTACGGCGTCACGAAGATCCGGGACCTCGCCGCCTCCGACGCCACGGTTCGCACGCTGCTCGACGGCCTCTTGGGCCGCCTGCGCGCAGACGATCCGGCCTGACGCCGGTCCCTCCCGCGCTCCTCGCCGAGGCCGCTCCCGGACGCCGTCCGGCCGGCCTCCCTCCATATACTTGGAGCGAGCCTCCCGATACCATCTTGCAGGTGTCGGGACGCGAGCCGGAGGCGGCTCCCGACGCCTCCCAGACCGGCCTCCTGACGCGCTCCCACCGCCCCGCGCACCCGCGTTCCGCGTCCACACGCGCGCGTGGAAAGCGCCGGGAAAGACGCTGAGTTCTCGTGAGATCCCGAACACTCTTCCACGCCGCGCCGAGCCGGCGCGCCTGGCCCTCGCGAGAGCGGTGGACAACCGCGGCGCTTTCCCCAGCGCGCCCACGCTCCGCCCGGAACGCTCCCGAGGACACGAGCGTGCTCCATCCGCTTGCTCCGACACGACTTGCCACGTCGTGGCGCGCGGTTCTCCCCGAAGCGAGCCCCTCCTGAAGAAGACGAAGAAAGAATCCTCTCTGCGAGAGAGGAGAGCCACGACCCGGCGCGCCCGTCGAGAACTCGCTCCGCCCAAGACACCCAGCGATCGCCCGAACCATGAAAGTGCTCTGTGACCGCGAGCGCCTGCGCGAAGGCCTGACCATCACGACCAGCGTCATTCCGCCGAAGAGCCCGCGACCGGCGATCGAGAACGTCTGCCTGGTCGCGACCGACGACGCCCTGGAGCTCGTGGGCACCGACCTCGACGTCGCCGTGCGCTACCGGATCGAGGACGTGAAGGTGAAGGAGCCCGGCACCGCGCTCGTCCCGGCGCGCGTGGCCAGCGACTTCGTGCGCGACCTCTCCGGCGAGACGGTCAACCTCGCGACCAAGGGCGATCACTTCCTGGTCGAGAGCGGCTCGGACCGCTGCGAGCTGACCACGATGGACCCCGACGAGTACCCGGTCGTGGCGCGCTTCGCGGAGGAGGGCTCGCTGCTCGTCCAGGCGGGCGTGTTCACGCGGCTCGTGGGGCGCACGGGCTTCGCCGCGGCCCGCGAGCAGGGCCGCTACGCGATGCACGGCATCCTGACCGAGGTCGAGGACGACCAGCTGCGCATGGTCGCCACCGACGGCCGGCGCCTGGCCGTGGCCAGCTCGGCGCTCGAGCTGCCCTCGAGCCGCAAGCACCCGCGCGCGATCGTGCCCACGAAGGGCATGCAGCTCTTCTGCCGCGTCATGGACGACCCCACCGAGGAGGTGCGCATCCACTTCGGGGAGAACCAGTTCGGGCTCAAGACGCGCAAGGCCGAGGTCTTCGCGCGCCTGATCGACGGCGATTTCCCCCGCTACGCCGCCGTCATCCCGGCCACCACCGAGAACACCGTCGAGGCCGAGGCCGCGCTCCTGCAACAGAAGCTGCGCCTGGTCGCCAACGTGACCAGCACCGACACGCGCGCGGTGCGGCTGTCCTTCGAGCCGGAGCAGCTCACGATCTTCGGCCGCTCGGCCAGCATGGGCGAGGCCACGGCGCACGTGCCTGCCAAGCTGCGCGGCAAGAAGTCGGAGATCGCGTTCAACCCCGACTATCTGATCGACGGGATCAAGAACTGCGAGAGCGACGTCGTGCGCCTCGAGTTCAACGAGAAGACCAGCCCGGGCAAGTTCACCCTGGGCGAGAACTACATCTACATCGTGATGCCCATCACGATCGACACCTGATTGGAGCGCGCCAAGCCCCGTGGCCCCCGCCCGCTGGGCGAGGAGATCCGAGCCTTTCTGCGCGAAAGCGGTCTCGGGCTCGGCCCGCTCGAAGCGCGCGTGCTGCGCGCCTGGGAGCAGGCCATCGAGCCCGAGCTGCGCGCGCGGGCGGTGCCGATGCGCTTCCGTCAGGGGACGCTGACGGTCGAGGTGCGCTCCGCGCCCCTGCTGCAGGAGCTGCGCTCCTTCCGCGGCGAGGAGCTGCGCGCGCGGGTCAACGCGACATTCGCCGAGCCGCCCTTGCGCCGGATCGTCTTCAAGACGGGCACCTGAACCCATGACCGACGCCAAGCGAGAGCAGCAGTACGACGCCGAGTCGATCACCGTCCTCGAGGGCCTGGACGCCGTGCGCGTCCGGCCCGCGATGTACATCGGCGACACCGACGTGCGCGGGCTCCACCACCTGATCTGGGAGGTGGTGGACAACTCGATCGACGAGGCGCTGGCGGGCTACGCGCGCCACGTGGACGTCACGATCCGCACCAACGGCTCGATCCGCGTGGCCGACGACGGACGCGGCATCCCGGTGGACGTGCACCCGACCGAGGGCATCCCGGCCGTCGAGGTCGTGCTGACCCGCATCCACGCCGGCGGCAAGTTCGACAAGAACTCGTACAAGGTCTCCGGCGGCCTGCACGGCGTGGGCGTCTCGTGCGTCAACGCGCTCTCGAAGGAGCTCGAGGTCGTCGTGCGCCGCGGCGGCAAGGTGCACCGCATGTCCTTCGTGCGCGGCGAGCCGCAGGGCGCGCTGGAGGTGATCGGCGACACCGATCGCACCGGCACGGACGTGACGTTCCTGCCGGACGACCGGATCTTCTCGACGGTCGAGTTCGACTACGAGATCGTCAGCAAGCGCATGCGCGAGACCGCCTACCTGATGGGCTCGCGCGGCGTGACGATCTCGCTGGTGGACGAGCGCACCGGCAAGCGCGAGGACTTCGACTTCCCCCAGGGCCTGCGCACGTTCATCGAGAACGCGAACAAGAACAAGGAGCCGCTCCATCCGGACGTCGTGCACTTCGTGAAGAACGCGCCCTCGCCGGAGAAGCCCGGCCAGGAGTACACGATCGAGCTGGCGCTCCAGTACACCGACGCCTACCAGGAGAACGTCTACACCTTCGTCAACAACATCAACACGCACGGCGGCGGCACCCACCTGGCCGGGTTCAAGGCGGCGCTCACGCGCACGCTGAACAACTACCTGCGCCAGGCCAAGCTCTTGAAGGAGAGCGACACGCCGCCCGGCGGTGACGACTTCCGCGAGGGCCTGACGGCGGTGCTCTCGCTGGCCGTCCCCGAGCCGCAGTTCGAGGGCCAGACGAAGGACAAGCTCGGCAACCGCGAGGTGCAGGGCGTGGTCGAGTCCGTGGTGAGCGAGTTCCTCTCCACCTACCTCGAGGAGAATCCCGGCCCCGCACGCTCGATCGCGCAGAAGGCGCTGCGCGCGCAGCAGGCGCGCGAGGCGGCGCGCAAGGCGCGCGACCTGGTGCGGCGCAAGACGGCGCTCGCCAGCGGCGCGATGCCGGGCAAGCTGGCCGACTGCCAGAGCAAGGACTTCGAGGAGTCGGAGATCTTCCTGGTCGAGGGCGACTCGGCCGGCGGCTCGGCCAAGGAGGGGCGCAACCGCCGCTTCCAGGCCATCCTGCCGCTCAAGGGCAAGATCCTGAACGTCGAGAAGGCGCGCCTCGACAAGATGCTTGGCCACTCCGAGATCCAGACGATCATCTCGGCTCTGGGCGCCGGCATCGCCGAGGAGTTCGACATCGCGAAGCTGCGCTACGGCAAGACGATCATCATGACGGACGCGGACGTGGACGGCTCCCACATCCGCACGCTGCTCCTGACGTTCTTCTTCCGCCACATGCGGCCGCTGATCGACGCGGGCCGGCTCTTCATCGCGCAGCCGCCGCTCTACAAGGTCAAGGTCGGCAGCCAGGAGCGCTACCTGGCGAGCGACGTCGAGCTGCGCCGCTACCTGGTCGAGCACGGCATGGACACGCTGACCGTGCACCAGGACCCCGAGGGCCCCGCGAGCGCGCGCACCTGGCAGGGCGCCGAGCTGCGCGAGCTGGCCGACGAGCTCGGCAAGCTCGAAGGCCTCGCGCGCGAGGCGCTGCCCTTGTGGAGCCAGGTGGACCCGGCCGAGATCCTCGTCTCGTGGGACGGCGGCCAGCTGCCCGAGCACTGGGCCCAGGTGGACGGCAAGAACCACTTCTTCGCCTCCGGCGCGGAGCTGCGCGACTTCGTGGAGCTGCAGCGCGGCCTGCTGGCGCGCGGCGGCGAGC
Source organism: uncultured bacterium (assembly GCA_902826945.1). The sequence goes on from CADEGS010000292.1 coordinate 4,538, forward strand.
TCCAGGTCTACACCGGCCCCGAGGGCTCGGTGCCGCGCGATGGCGCGCACCTCGCCACGCACCACGTGCTGCACCGCCAGGAGCTCGAGCAGGTCCTCGAGCGCCTGGTCGCGCTGGGCCTGCGCTCGCACGGCGGCGGCCGCTGGTCGGTCGTGCGCGGCAAGGAAGTGCGCCTGGTCGAGGGGCCGCTCGCGCTGGCCAAGGCGCTGCGCGAGGGCGCGCAGGCCGAGGTCGACGTCCAGCGCTACAAGGGCCTGGGCGAGATGAACCCCGACCAGCTCTGGGAGTCCACCATGGACCCCGAGCGCCGGCGCCTCTACCAGGTGCGGCTCGAGGACGAGTTCCGCGCCGACGAGATCTTCACGATCCTGATGAGCACCGGCGTGGAGTCGCGCCGCGAGTACATCGAGCGGCACGCGCTCGAGGCGACCAACCTCGACGTCTAGCC
>CADEGS010000293.1 GCA_902826945.1 uncultured bacterium
GAGCCCGCCACGAGGCCGCCGGCGAGCGCGCTCGCGCCGATCAAGAGCGCGAGCCCGGGGGCGAAGCGCGCCGGGCCGCTCGCGAGCCAGTCCGCCGCGCCGAAGGCGAGCCCGGCCAGGCAGCCCTCCGCCAGCCGCGCGGCCCGCGCGCCGGGCGCCGCCGGGGCGCTCGGCGCGTGCTCCGCGCTCAACGCGCTTTCCTCTCGGAGCCGCGCTTCTTGCGCCACACGGAGTGCCCGCCGCCGAGGATCCCGACGTCGATCAGGACCGCCAGCACCACCACGACCACCCACACGCCGCTGACCGAGCCGCCCGAGTGCATCGCCCAGGCGTAGGCGAGCGTCGTGATCGGGAGGAAGAAGAAGCCGAGGAACGGCACCAGGCTCGTCTGGTAGGCCTGGCCGATGTAGTCGCTGAAGAGCACCACCAGGAAGAGGGTGAGGCGCGGCGCCATCAGCGCCATGCATCCGACCAGGCAGGGCATCGCCCGAGCAGTGTGGAGCGCTCGGCCGGCCCTCGCAAGACCGGCGTTCTCGACCCGCGCGCCGGTCCGGGCCTTCAGCCCCGCGCGCGCTGCCGGGCGCGCCAGGCGGCGATGAGCGCTCGCTCGCGCGCGGGCGACGGCGCGACGAGCCAGTCGCGCGCGGCGCGCTCGGCCTCGAGCGCGCGCACGTCGCGCACCGTCTCCGCCAGCGGGCGCAGGCAGAGGCCGCTCGCGAGCGCCCTGGAGAGGTCGAGCGCGAAGATCCCGCGCAGGCCGGCGCCGTGGGCCCACAGCGGCAGGCCGCTCCAGGGAGCCACGCCCTGCGCCACGAGGAACTCGCCGTCGACCCACACGAGCTCGGCCTCGACCGCCGGGTCGCGGCAGGCCTCGATCAGCTCGCCGAAGGTGAGCGGGCGCGCCGGACCGCTGGCATGGAAGGCGCCCTGCGCGCGCCGCTCGACCAGCCCGACCATCCAGGCCGCGAGGTCGCGCGCGTCGATCACCTGGCAGGCGGCCTGCGGCGGTGCGGGCACGAGCACCTCGCCTCCGCGCGCGAGGCGCGAGACCCAGTAGGGGAAGCGCTGCGAGCTGTCGTGGGGCCCGACGATCTGCCCCGGGCGCACGATCGTGAGCGCCGCGGGGAAGGCGGCCGCGAGCGCGCGCTCGCAGGCCGCCTTGCGGCCGCCGTAGGAGAGCGGTGTGTCCCGCGCGAGCGTCGCGTCCGACAGCTCGAGCAGCGCCGCCTCCTCGGTCAGCCCCGGGCGCGCGAGGTCCGCGTAGGCGGAGACCGAGGAGACGAAGCACAGCCACTCGACGCGCAAGCGCAGCTCGCGTGCGTTGGCCGCGACCACGCGCGGCAGGTAGCCGCAGGTGTCGATGGCCGCCTCCCAGCGCCGGCCGGCGGGGAGCGCCAGCCCGAGCTGGCGATCGAGAAGCAGGTGCTCGAGCGCGGGGAACAGCGCGGGAGCGCTGCGCCCGCGGTGCACGAGCGTCGGCTCGTGCCCGCGCGCGAGCAGGGCCTCCGTCAGGTGACGCCCGAGGAAGCCGGTTCCCCCCAGCACGAGGACGCGCATCGCGCGAGAGCCTACGCCGGGCGCGGCCGGCTGCCGAGCGCTCGCCCGGCGGAAGCCCGCGCGCGCAAAAGGCCCTGGCTTCGCATGCCGGCGGGGCTCACCATGGCGCGCATGCTCTCCCGCTCGATCCGCACCGAGCGCAGCGCGCGCTACTGCCTCTCGCGCGCGCCCCATGCGGACGTGCGCGAGGTCTGGTTCCTGCTGCACGGCTACGGCGAGCTCGCGAGCGATTTCCTGGCCGCGGCCGCGGCGCTGGACGAGCCCGCGCGCCTGCTGGTCGCGCCCGAGGCGCTGTCGCGCTTCTACCGGCGCGGCGGGACGGGGGCGGTGGGCGCCTCGTGGATGACGCGCGAGGCGCGCGAGGCGGAGATCGAGGACCAGCTCGCGTACCTCGAGCGGCTGCGAGCGGCGCTCGCGAGCGAGCTCCCGGCCGCCGCTCGCCCGAGCGTGCTGGGCTTCTCGCAGGGCGCCGCCACCGCCTGCCGCTGGTCGGCCCTGGGAGCGACCGCCTTCGAGCGCGTGGTGCTATGGGGCGCGCTCGCGCCGCCGGACCTCGAGCTCGCGCGCTGGCGCGCGCGGCTGGATGCGGCGGAGGTGGAGCTCGTGCTGGGCCGCGCGGACGAGCACGTGAGCGCGGAGGCGCTCGCGCGCGAGACCCAGCGGCTGGCGAGCGCGGGCATCCGCTGCGGCGTGCGGCGCTTCGACGGCGGACACGCGCTCCACGCCGCGACCCTGGTGGCGCTCGCGCGGCGCCTGCCCCTGGAGTAGGGCGGGGGATTGCCGCGCGCGCCGACAACCCGCATCCTGCCTGGATGAGGGCGCTCCCCGATGAGCTGCGCGACGTGGTCCTGCGCGCGGCGCCGCGCTTGCGCGCGCTCACGCCGCAAGCGGCTGGCCGCGCGCTCGCCCCGGGCAAGTGGTCGCCCCAGCAGGTGCTCGGGCATCTGATCGACTCGGCCGCCAACAACCACGGGCGCTTCGTGCGCGCTGCGTCGCGCGCGGACCTGTGCTTCGACGGCTACGACCAGGAAGAGTGGGTGCGCGTCCAGCGCTACGCCGACGCGGACTGGGCGCTGCTCGTGCCGCTGTGGGAGGCCTACAACCTGCACCTCGCCTGGGTGCTCGAGGGCATCCCCGCGCTCGAGCTCGAGCGCCCGCGCGAGCGCCACTCGCTCGCCGACACCGCCTGGGAGGTCGTGCCCGCGGACGAGCCGGTAGCGCTCGCCTACATGGCCCGCGACTACCTCGGTCACCTGTGCCACCACCTGCGCCAGATCGACCCGGAGCTCGCGCCCGAGCCGCGGCTGCAGCGGCGGGCCGAGGCCGGAGGCTGAGCTCGATCCGCTTCCAGGGCCTTCGGCAGGGACGAGCCTCGCCGCAGGATCGCGGGGACGCCACACTGGAGCGATCCGCGCCACACAGGAGCGATGATCATGGGAGCCTGGGGCCCCGACACCTTCGAGAACGACACGGCTTGCGACTGGACCCACGACCTCGCGCAGGGCGGGCTCGAGCACGTGCTCGGCGCGCTCGAGGCCACGCTCGCGGTGGGGGACGGGTACCTCGCCGCGGACGTCGCCTGCGAGGGCCTCGCGGCCTGCGACGCGGTCGCTCGCCTGCGCGGCCAGGCCGGCCAGCAGGATGCCTACACCGAGGAGCTGGATGCCTGGGTCAAGACGCAGACCCGACGCCCCGCGCCCGAGCTCGTCGCCCAGGCGCTGGCAGTGCTCGAGCGCATCGGGGGAGAAGGGTCCGAGCTCGCCCTCTTGTGGGAGGAGTCGGACGAGGCCGGGGAATGGCGCGCCTGCGTGGCGGCGCTGCGCGCGCGGCTCGGCACCTGACGGGTCGGCGCGCGAGAAGGGCTCTCCTGAGAGCGCGAGCGAGGAGCGGGTCGAGCCCCTGCTCGCCCGCTGACCCTCGCTCTCCTGCGGCGCTGCGCTCGGCGTTACGATGGGGCCGGTGGAACCGCGCGACGAGCTCATCCAGAGGGCTGCCAAGCGCTCTCTCTGGCCGGTGCGGCGCTACTCCCTCGGACAGGAGCCGTGCGGGGACCTGTCGGCGGAAACCTCGGCGACGGAGCGCATCGCCATGATGTGGCCGCTGGCGCTCGAGGCCTGGAAGGTCGCGGGCCTTCCGATTCCCGACTACGCGCGCGCGGACATGCCGAGCCGCATCGTCCGAGGCCGGGCCGGATGACACCCTTGCGCAGCCTGAACCCGGACTTCCGGGACCTGCTCCTGTGCTTCGGTCGCGAGGGAGTCGAGTGCGTCGTGGTCGGGGCGTACGCGCTGGCCTTCCACGGAGCTCCGCGAGCGACGGGGGACATCGATGTCCTCGTGCGTCCGACCCCGACCAACGCCGAGCGGACCTGGCGCGCGCTGCGCGCCTTCGGAGCGCCGCTCGCGAGCGCCGGCGTCGAGCCACGCGACTTCGCCGCGCCGGGCCTGGTCTATCAGATCGGGCTGCCGCCTCGGCGGGTGGACGTGCTCACGGAGATCAGCGGCGTGTCCTTCGACGAGGCCTGGGAGTCGCGCGAGACGGCGGACCTCGAGGGGACCCCCGTCGCCTTCCTCGGGCGCCAGGCGTTGATCGCGAACAAGCGCGCCACCGGCCGCCTCAGGGATCTGGCGGACGTCGAGCGGCTCGAGGGCGGCGCGCAGCGCTGACCTCGTCTCGGGCTCGCGCGCTAGGAGGCGGCCACCGGTGCGTCGGTAGCGAGGCTCGGTGCGGCCCGGCCAGCCGGCGCGGCGACCCCGGGACCCGAGTACCGTGGTCGGCGCCCGGTTTTCTGGCACTTTCGCGCATTCTCCTGCGCGCGCACGGGGAGCCCATCGGCGAGCCATGACGAACCCCCAGGCCCTGCAGGCGCTCCTCGAGCAGACCGGCTGGATGCACGCGCTCGCGCGGCGGCTGGTCGCGGATCCGCACCTCGCGGCCGACCTGGCGCAGGATGCGGCCCTCGACGCGCTCGAGCGCGAGCCCGACGGTGGGCGGCCGCTGCGCGGCTGGCTGGCGACGGTCATGCGCAACCGGCTCTCGAAGCTGCGGCGCGGGGAGCGCAACCGAGCGGCGCGCGAAGGGGCGGCACGCGGCGCGGAGCTCGCGCCCGGGACGCTGCAGGTGGTCGAGCGCGCGGAGACGCACCGCAACGTCGTCCTGGCCGTGCTGGCGCTGGCGGAGCCCTACAAGAGCACGCTGCTCCTGCGCTTCTTCGAGCAGCTCTCCTACGACGAGATCGCGCGCCGCACCGGCGTCACGCGCGCGACCGTCAACAGCCGGATCACGCGTGGCCTGGCGGAGCTGCGCCAGCGGCTCGAGAGCACGTACGGCGGGGATCGCCGTGCGCTCTGTCTCGCACTGACCCCTCTCGCGAAGCTTCCCACGGGCGTCGCAACCACGACCTTCCTAGGACTGAAC
>CADEGS010000294.1 GCA_902826945.1 uncultured bacterium
CGCGAGGGGCGCGCGGGGCCGGCGCTGCTAGCGCTCGGCCTGGTGCTCGGCGCGGGCGCGGCGTGGGCCTTCGAGCGCCTGCAGATCCTGCCCGGGCTGCTCGCGCCGCCGGCCTGCGCCCTGCTCCTCTCGCGCCTGCGCGCGCCGCGGCCGCGCGCGCTCGCCGTCGTGTGCCTGCTCGGGCTGCAAGGCAGCCGCTTCGCCGCCTTCCTGCACGGGCACGTGAACCTCTGGTACGTGCCCGCGGTGCGCCAGCAGGAGATCGCGGCGCTCGTCGGCTGGGTGCGCGCCGAGCTCGGGCCCGACGAGCCGGTCCTGTGCGACTTCGTCAACGGGCCGGCGCTGCTCGCGCAGGTGGGCACGCCGATCGCGCTGCATCCGAAGTACGAGACCGCCGAGAGCCGCCGGCGCGCCGAGGCGTTCCTCGACGCGTTCTTCCGCGGCACGCCGGCCGACCTGGCGCGCCTGGCGCGCGAGCGCTTCGCCGCGCGCGTCGTCGTCGTGGACCGCTACACGCTGTGGGAGCTCTCGCGCACGACGGCCGGCCTGCCGCTCTCGGCGCGCGCGCCCGCGCCCGGCACCGCCGCGGCGTGGATGCTGAGCCAGGACGACGCGACGCTCGCGTCGGTGCCCGGCTTCCGGCTGCTCTACCGCAGCCCCGCCGGCCTGCGCGGCGAGGGCGGCGCGCCCTCGGACTTCTTCCGGGTGTTCCGGATCGAGTGAGGAGCCGGGGGAGGAGAGCCTGAGATCGAGCCCTGCGCGGTCCCCGGCTCTTCAGCTGTCGTCGTACCAGGCCTCGGTCTCGCGCGCGATGCGCCGGACCTCCTCGGCCGGGTAGAGCGTGCCCCGGTCGAGCCCCGGGCAGCACTCCCGCACCGGCCCCTGCCAGACCGCCTTCTCGAGGTTCTCCTCCCAGAACGGCCAGGTCGCGCACTGCTTCGGCCGCACCGGGTAGATCCCGCAGCGGTTGTCCTCGCCGAGGAAGGGGCAGGCCGGCTCGTCCATGCGCAGGGACACCCAGCCGTCCTCCTCCCGGCAGTAGCGGCGCAGGAAGGCCTCGCGCGCCAGGCCCAGGTGGCGCGCGATCGCCTCGACGTCGCGGTCCGCCAGATAGACGTAGGCGTAGTCGCCGTGGTTGCGGCAGCAGTTGCCGCACTGCGTGCACGAGAAGCGCAAGCCCTTGTGGTACCAGATGTTATGTGCCAAGAGAGGGGCCTCGGAGAGGGCCGGCGCCGGCCGCTGTGCGGTTACCGAACAGCACCCGTGCGCATAGGGTACTCCCGCCGTGCGAAAGCACACGCCGCGCGCCTCCGCGCGCGGCGCGCTCAGTCTGCCGATGAAGCTCGTGGTGGTCGAGGACGGGACCCGCTCCGCGCTGGACCTCGCCGGTCCGGTGGTGCGGATCGGCCGGGCGCTCGACAACGACGTGCGCCTCTCCGCGGCCCAGGCCTCGCGCTACCACTGCCGCCTCGAGGAGGACGAGCACGGCGTGTGGGTGGTCGACCTCGAGTCCTCGAACGGGACGCAGGTGAACGGCCGGCGCGTCGAGCGCGTGCTGCTCGGGCCGGGCGACGTGCTCGGCATCGGCGACGCGCGCATCCACCTCGAGGGTGGCGCCGAGCGTCGGGATGAGCGCCGGGGCGGCCAGGCCGAGGGCGGCGGCTACGCCACGCTGCGCCGCGAGGGGCCGGCGGGCGACGAGCTGTCGGTCTACGCGGCGATCACGCGCGAGCTCGCCGGCGTCGTCGAGCTCGAGCCCCTGCTCGAGCGCATCGTGGACTCGGCCGTCGCGCTGCTCGGCGCGGAGCGCGGCTTCCTGCTGCTCGCCGCGCCGGCCGCCGGGCGCGCGGGCGCGAGCGCGGAGTCGCTCGAGGTGCGGGTCGCGCGCTCGTTCGACGGCAGCGACATCCCGCTGCCCGCCTCGCGCCTCTCGAAGGGCGTGCTGGCGCGCGCGCTCGAGGAGGGCCGCCCGCTGCTCTCGGTGGACGCCGGGCGCGACGAGCGCTTCTCCGGCCTGGCGAGCGTCGAGGACCTGCGCCTGCGCTCGGTGCTCGCGCTCCCGATCGCGATCGAGGGGCGCATCGACGGCGTGCTCCTGGTCGACAACCGGCTGCAGGGGCGCGCCTTCGGCGACGCGGAGCTCGCGCTGGGCGAGCTCTTCGCCGCGCAGGCCGCGGTGGCGCTGCGCAACGCGCGCCTGGTCGGCGAGCTGCGCGAGCGCAACGAGCGCCTGCTGCGCTCCAGCGAGCAGATCAAGAGCCTGAACGAGCGCCTGGGGCGCAAGATCCGCGAGCGCCAGAGCGAGCTCTCGCTCGTGCGCGCCGAGCTCGACCGCGCGCGCGGGCGCTACGACTACGGCTCGATCGTGGGCGCCTCCGACGAGATGCGGCGCGTCTTCCGCGAGCTCGACCGCATCGTCGAGACGCAGCTCCCGGTCCTGATCCAGGGCGAGAGCGGCACGGGCAAGGAGCTGATCGCGCACGCCGTGCACTACAACGGCCCGCGCCGCGCGCGGCCGTTCGTGGTCGAGAACTGCGCCGCGCTGCCCGACACGCTGCTCGAGTCCGAGCTCTTCGGCCACACGCGCGGCGCCTTCACCGGCGCCGACCGGGCCAAGAAAGGGCTGTTCGAGCAGGCCGACGGCGGGACGCTCTTCCTCGACGAGATCGGCGACATGTCGAGCGAGATGCAGAAGAAGCTCCTGCGCGTGCTGCAGGAGGGCGAGGTGCGCCCGCTGGGCTCGAACGTGCCGGTCAAGGTCGACGTGCGCCTGCTGGCAGCGAGCAACCAGAACCTGGAGCAGCTCGTCGCCGCGGGACGCTTCCGCGAGGACCTGTTCTACCGCGTCAACGTGCTCACGCTGCGCATGCCGCCCCTGCGCGAGCGGCGCGACGACGTGCCGCTCTTGGCCGAGCACCTGCTGGCGCGCGCCGCACGCGAGGCGGGGCGCGAGGCGCCGGTGCTGCCGCACGAGGTGCTGGCCGCGCTGGCCGCCTACGACTGGCCGGGCAACGTGCGCGAGCTCGAGAACGAGATGCGGCGCGTGCTGCTGCTGGCCGAGGGCAGCGCGCGGCTCGAGAGCCTCTCGCCGGGCGTGCTGCGCGGCGAGTCGCGCGCGCCGGCACCCGCGCCGGGCGCGCCGGTCGCGGTGCGCGACCTGCCGGGCGCGGTGGCGAGCTTCGAGCAGGGCGCGATCGAGCAGGCGCTGGCGCTCGCCGCGGGCAACAAGAGCCGCGCGGCGAAGGAGCTCGGCATCAGCCGCTTCGCGCTGCAGCGCAAGCTCGACAAGTACGGCATGGACGTGCCCGGCGCCGAGGCGGAGCCCGCCGAGACCGAGCTCGAGCCGGAGCCCGAGGCGTGAGCGAGCCGCGCCCCGCGCCCGAGCCCCGCCGCCGCCCCGCGCCGCGCGCGGAGCGCCCGCCCGCCATCCCGGGCTACCTGATCGAGGCCGTGCTCGGCCGCGGCACGAGCGGCGTCGTCTACCGCGCGCGGCAGCTCGCGGTCGAGCGCGACGTGGCGCTCAAGGTGCTGCACCCCGAGCTCTCGCGCGAGGCGCGCGCCGTGCGCCGGCTGCAGCGCGAGGCGCGCACGACGGCGCGCCTGGCGCACCCGGGCGTGGTCTCGGCCATCGACATGGGCGAGGTCGAGGGCCGCTGGTGGTTCGCGATGGAGCTCGTGGACGGCCCGTCGCTGGCCGAGCGCCTGCGCACCGACGGGCGGCTGTCCGAGCGCGAGGCGCTGCGGCTCTTCATCCCGCTGTGCGAGGCGCTCGAGCACCTGTGGGAGAACGGCGTCGTGCACCGCGACGTCAAGCCGGCCAACATCCTGATCGACCGCACCGGCCTGGCGCGGCTGGCGGACCTGGGCCTGGCCTTCGCCGACGACGACCCGGGCCTGACGCAGGCCGGCGGGACGCTGGGCACCCCGCACTACATCAGCCCCGAGCAGGCGCTCGATCCCAAGGCCGCCGACGTGCAGAGCGACCTGTGGTCCTTCGGGGCGACGCTCTTCCACGCCGTGTGCGGCGAGCCGCCCTTCGCGGGCAACAGCGCGGCCGAGATCCTCTCGGCGGTGCTCTACGAGCGCATCCCCGACCCGCTCGCGCTGGCGCCGGAGCTCTCGAAGGGCTTCGCGCTGGTGCTGCGCAAGTGCCTCGTGCGCGACGTGAAGCGGCGCTACGCGACACCGCGCGAGCTGCGGCTCGACCTGGAGCGCGTGCGCGAGCGGCGCGCGCCGAACGTGCGCCGCGCGCGGCTCGACCCCGTGCGCCGCGCCTCGCCCGGCGTGCCCGCGCCGTACTGGATCGCCGGGTTGGTGGCGGCCCTGGTGCTCGCCTGGTGGGCGCTCGCGCTCGTGCGCCGCGACCCGGCCGGCCTGCCCGGCCAGGAGGAGCGCGCCGCCTGGGACCCGCTCGGCGACCTCGAGCGGCGCCTCGAGCGCGGCGAGCCGCCCGCGCTGCTCTTCGACGAGCTCGAGACGCGCCGTCCCGGCCTGGTCGGTCCGGCCCTGGCCGAGGCCGAGGCGCTCGGCGAGCGCCTGCGCGCGGAGATCGGCTCGGCGGTGCTGCGGCTCACGCGCGAGCTCGACCTCGAGCTTCAGACGCTGCTCGTGGCCGAGGACCTGGCGGCCGCGCAGGAGCTCCTGGCGCACGAGGCGCCCGCGCGCATGCGGACGGCGTGCGGCTCCTTCGCCGGCGACCTGCCCGGCATCGGCACGGCCTTCGACGCCTGGCGCGCGCGCGCCGAGCTGGCGCTCGAGGGTCGCCTGCAGGCGGCGCGCACGCGCCTGGCGGCCGACCTCGCCGCCTGGCGCCGCGCCCAGCTCGGGCGCGCCGAC
>CADEGS010000295.1 GCA_902826945.1 uncultured bacterium
CCTACGGCCTGATCTGCGCCGAGGCGCGCGCGCGCGGCGTGATCGTGCTGCTCTCCGGCGAGGGCGCCGACGAGCTCTTCGGCGGCTACGCCTGGAGCTACCGGCGCGCGCGCCGCCTGGCGCGCCTGATGCGCTGGATCGAGCGCCTGCCGCGGCGCGCGCGGCGCGCGCTCGAGCTCGCCGGCTACGCCAGCGCCGGCCTGCCGGTGACGGCGCACCGCGTGCACGAGCTCCTGCCGCAGGCGGTCGCGTGGATCGACCGGCGCGCGCGCGCGAGCTGGCGCGAGCGCTGCGTCGAGAGCTACGCCTTCGTCGCCGACCGCGGCGAGCGCGCGCTGCTCGGGCAGATGCTGGCCGACCTGAACGGCTTCCTGACGCCGCTCCTGCGCCGCCTCGACCGCACGAGCATGCTGCACTCGACCGAGTGCCGCGTGCCCTTCCTCGACCACCGCCTGGTCGAGGAGGCGCTGCACGTGCCGGTGCGCTGGCGCGTCGGGCGGCGCGGCAAGCGCGTGCTGAAGCGCATCGCGGCGCGCGTCCTGCCGCAGCGCATCGCCGAGCGGCGCAAGGTGGGCTTCCCGCTGCCGCTGGGCGAGTACGTCCTGCCGCTGGCGCGCGCCGAGCTCTTCGGCGGCGTGTGCGAGGAGCTCTTCGGCCTCGACGCGCGCGCGCTGCGCGCCGAGCTGGCCGCGGCGCCCGCGAACCCGCTCGGCTTCCTGAACCTGGCCTCCTGGGAGCTCTGGGGGCGGCTCGTCCTGCGCCGGGAGCCGCTCGCGAGCGTCGAGGCCCTGGTGCGCGAGGTCGCGGGCGACCGCTGAGCCGGGTCGGGCCGGCTTGCCGCAAGCCGCCCGCGCCGGGACAATGGTCGCCCCGACCGCGCCGCCTCGCGGGGCGCTCCTCCCGGCGCCGACCGTCGCTCGCATGCACGGCAGAGCCATGCCCCCCCAGCCACGCCGGGGTCGCCCTTCAAGGCGCGCCCCGGCCGCGGACGAAAGGAGGGACCGCGCCCCGGCCGGTCCCCACCTCCCCCAGCGCTCCTGGCGTCCGGAAGCGGTGCTTCCCCCGTCATGAGCTCGCGTTCCGCCCGGGCCTGGAGCCCGCTCGCCCTGTCCGCGCTCGCGCTCGTGCTGCTCGCCGGCTTCGCCGCGCTGCACGGCCTGCCGGCGCCGATGGTGCACGACGAGTTCGCCTACCTGCTGAGCGCCGACACCTTCGCGCACGGGCGCCTGACGAACCCGCCGCACGCGCTGGCGCCGTTCTTCGAGACGTACCACGTGCTCTTCGAGCCGACGTACCAGGCCAAGTACCCGCCGGGGCAGGGGCTCCTGCTCGCGCTGGGCCAGGTGCTCGCGCACCCGATCGTCGGCGTGTGGCTGTCGTGGGCGGGAGCGCTGGCCGCGCTGGCCTGGATGCTCTCCGCGCTCTTGCCGCGCGCGTGGGCGCTGGGCGGCGCCGCGCTGGCGCTCTTCCAGCCCTACCTGTTCCTCGTGTGGGGCGAGTCCTACTGGGGCGGCGCGGTCGCCGCGGCGGGCGGCGCGCTGCTCTTCGGCGGCCTGCTGCACGCGCAGCGCCGCGCGCGCACGCTGGACGGCGTGGCGCTGGGCGCGGGCGTCTTCCTGCTCGGGAACTCGCGGCCGTTCGAGGGGCTGCTCGCGTCCGCGTTCGCCCTCGGCCTCTTCGTGCTGCTCGCGCGCCGGCGCTGGCTCGAAGGACGCTGGAGCGAGTTCGCGCGCCGCAACCTCGTGCCGCTCGCGCTCGGGCTCGCGCTGCTCCTCGGCTGGACGATGCTCTACGACTGGCGCGTCACCGGGCACCCCTTCGAGCTGCCCTACTTCCGCTACCACCCCGAGCTGTCCCTGCACCAGGAGATCCGCTCGTACACGGGCTCGCCCGAGCGCTCGTTCGCCGGCAAGGCGCTGCGCCTGGTCGAGGGGCTGCTCGGGCTGCCGCTGTTCGCGGCGCTGCCCTTCGCGCTGCGGCGGCGGCGCGACCCGTTCGTGCTGCCCGCGGCGCTGGCCGTGTACACGCTCGGCGTCGTCGTCCTGGTCGGGACGCGCGCCTGGCCGCACTACCTCGCGCCGGTCCTGTGCCTGCTCGTGTTCCTGGCGGTGCTCGGGCTGCGCGAGCTGGCGGCGCTGCGCTGGCGGGAGCGGCCGGTCGGCCGCGCGCTGGCCGCGCTGCTCGTGCTCCTGCACGTCGGCCTGTGGGCCGACGGCACGCTGGAGCGCATCACGGGCGGCACGCAGAGCTGGGCGCGCGACCGCGTGGCGATGATCGCCAGCCTCGAGGCGAAGGGCGGCAAGCACCTCGTGCTCGTGCGCTACGGGCCCGACCAGCAGCGCAAGAAGGAGTGGGAGTGGGTCTACAACGAGGCCGACATCGACGCGGCGCGCGTCGTGTGGGCGCGCGACCTCGGCCCCGAGCGCGACCGCGCGCTCTTCGACTACTACCCCGACCGCGCGGTGTGGACGATCGAGGTGCCGCCCTACCGACCGCTCCTGCGGCGCTACGACCCCGCCGCCCAGGACGAGCCGGAGAGCGGCGGGACGGCGCAGCGGCCCGGCGGCGGCGACGACGGCTTCGCCTCGCGCTGAGCGCCGCGCCTTGCGCTCGCCGCGAGGCGCACTAGCTTCTAGCCCATGGCCGATCCGGTCCGGATCACGCTGCTCGGCAACAGCTTCGCCGCGCGCGTCCAGCTCCCCGCGCTGCGCTGGGCGCAGGGGAGCCGCGTCGTCGCCATCGCCGGGCACGACGCCGACAAGGCGCGCGCGACGGCGCGCGCGTGGGGCATCCCGCACGCCGAGGGCGACTGGCGCGCGGCGCTCGAGCACCCGAGCGACCTCGTGCTGGTCACGACGCCGGTGGACCTGCACCGGCCGATGGCCGCCGCCGCGCTCGAGCGCGGGCGCGCCGTCCTGTGCGAGAAGCCCTTCGCGCTCGACGTCGCGCAGGCGCGCGAGCTCGCCGCGCTGGCCGCCGGCCGGCCGGCCTGGATCGACCACGAGCTGCGCTGGAGCCCGCACCTGCGCGAGCTGCGCCGGCGCTTGCAGTCCGGCGCCGCCGGCGAGCCGCGGCACGTCGCGATCGAGATGTTCCTGCCGCCCGCCAACCACGCCGAGCGCCCCTGGAGCTGGTGGTTCGACGCGCGCCGCGGCGGCGGCGTGCTGGGCGCGATCGGCTCGCACCTGGTGGACCTCCTGCGCTGGTGCGTGGGCGAGATCGCCGAGGTGCGCGCCAGCCTCGCGACCTACGAGGCCGAGCGCCCCGACGCGCACGGCGTGCGCCGCCCGGTGACGGCCGACGAGCACGCCACGCTCGCGCTGCGCTTCCGCTGCGGCGCGCGCGGCAGCCTCGAGACCTCGACCGCGATCCCGAGCGAGCGCTTCTTCCGCCTGCAGGTCGTCGGCTCGGAGCAGACGCTGCGCCTGGTCGGCGGCGACGAGCTCTCGGCCGGCCCGACCGCGGGCGCGCTCGCTCCGGTGCCGGTCGCTCCGCCGCTCCCGAGCTGCGAGGAGCTCGGCCTGCCCGAGTACGGCCTCTTCGGCCGCTGCCTGCCGTTCTTCCTGCGCGACGTCGTCGCGGCGGTGCGCGAGGGCCGCTCCACGATCGAGGACGCCGCGACCTTCCGCGACGGCCTGGCGACGCAGGCGGTGCTCGACGCCGCGCGCCGCTCGTCCGCCTCGCGCGGCGGCTGGGTCGCCTGCTAGCGCCCATGGCCGCGCCGGTCGTCGGCCGCCTCGCGCCCAGCCCCACGGGCCGCCTGCACGTCGGCCACGCGCGCACGTTCCTCGCCGCCTGGTGGAGCGCGCGCGCGCAGGGCGGCCGCGTCGTGCTGCGCATCGACGACCTCGACGGCCAGCGCGCGCGCCCCGAGCACGTCGCGGGCGCGCTCGAGGACCTGCGCTGGCTCGGCCTCGACTGGGACGGCGCGCCCTTCGTGCAGAGCGAGCGCACGGCGTCGCTCGAGGACGCGCTCCTGCGCCTCGTCTTGCGCTCGCTCGCCTACCCGTGCGTGTGCTCGCGCAAGGACCAGCAGAGCGCGCTCGGCGCGCCGCACGCCTCCGACGAGGCCGCGCTCGCGCCGGGCGAGCTCTGCTACCCCGGCACCTGCCGCGACCGCTTCCGCTCGCTGCGCCACGCCGAGCTCCAGAGCGGCCGTCCCGCCGGCCTGCGCCTGCGCGTGCCGCCGCGCCCGGTGCGCGTGCACGACGCGCTGCGCGGAGCCTACGAGGAGGACGTGTCCGCGACGGTCGGCGACTTCCTGCTCGCGCGCCGCGACGGCGCCGTCGCCTACCAGCTCGCCGTCGTCGTGCACGACGCCGAGCAGGGCGTGAGCGAGGTCGTGCGCGGCGACGACCTGCTCCCGAGCACGCCGCGCCAGGCGCTCCTGCAGGAGCTGCTCGGCCTCCCCCATCCGCGCTGGCTGCACCTGCCGCTGGTCCTGGACGAGGACGGCGAGCGCCTCGCCAAGCGCTCCGGCGGCCTGACGCTGGCCGCCCTCCGCGAGCGCGGCTGCGACCCCCGCCGCCTGGTCGCCTGGGCCGCGCGCAGCCTGGGAATGGCGGCCCCGGCTGCGCTCGCGCCCGCGGAGGGCACCGCCCTCTTCACCCCGGCGCGCATCCCCCGCGAGCCCCTGCGCTTCACCGCCGCCGACGAGCGCGCGCTCCTCTCCGGCGGCCCCCCGGGCCCTTCGGCTTGACGCTCGTCCGCCGGGCGCTACCCTTCTTCCCCGAGCGTTCCCCGATAGCTCAGTCGGTAGAGCAACCGGCTGTTAACCGGTTTGTCGT
>CADEGS010000296.1 GCA_902826945.1 uncultured bacterium
GGCTTCGAGTGGGCCTTGCTCGGTTCCGGTTTGGCCTCCGGCGGCGATTTCAATGGCGACGGGGTTATGGATCTGTTCGTGGCCGCCGCAGGGAGCCCAGGCACATTGACCGTGGCCCGCGCGCACCTCTTGCTCATGAACCGGCTGGCGCTGCCCATTGCAACTTTTCCGCTCTACGTCGGGGCCTACGGCCGATCGATCGCGTGTCTGGGCGACATCGATGGCAACGGCGCCGTGGACGCTGTCGTCGGGACCGCGTACCCCCTCGGGAGCGCGGAGATCCTGTTGCTGAACCCGAGCGCCCAGGTCACCAGACGCTCCATCATGGCCCCGGATCCCGACCCGCAGTTCGGCATGGCCGTCGCTGGGCTCGGCGATCTCGATGGGGATGGGATCGGCGAGTTGGCCGTCGGCGCTCCTGGCGCGTCGACGACAACCGGGAAGGTCTGGATCTTCTTCCTGGACGCCGCAGGAGGAGTGAAGAGCCAGCTCGCCATCGAGCCGGGAGCGGCCGGCTTCACGGGAGTGCTCGACCCGGGCGACACCTTTGGAGCGGGCCTCGCAGCCCTGGGCGACCTCGACGGCGACGGTACGCCCGACCTCGCGGTTTGCGCCCCACGCGACGACGACGGCGGACCTGAACGCGGAGCGATCTGGATCCTCTTCCTCGGGCCGGACGGAACCGTCCAGTCTCATTCCAAGATCAACTCCGCTAGCCCAGGCCTCGCGGGCCTGGTCGGCGACGGCGCACAGATGGGCTCTGACCCGTCCGTGTTCCCGAACTCGTTCCTTCCGGAGGGCACCGACGGCATCGAGTCCCTCTCCGACTTCGACGGCGACGGCATCGTGGACCTGGGCGCGGTCCTGAACTACCCGGAGGCCCTCGTATTGATCCTGCTGCTCCTGCCTGACGGCAGCCTGAAGGGCGTGCACACGATCCATCACAGCCAGTCGCTCTTCGATCAGCCCGCCTCGCTGGCGACCCTTGGCGACCTCGAGCTCAATGGAACGCCCGAGGTGGTGGTGGGGAATCCCTGGTGGCCCGGGGTCGCATGCGCGATCAGCGGCTCGTTCCACACCCTCTACCTGGCCCCGGCTGCGCTGGCCGAGGTCGCCACGCGCAACGCTGGAAGCAATCCGGCCTCCTACGTCGCCACTCCCCCGGTCCTCGGCGGCACGGCGACGCTCACCGTCGACCTGACGACGACGGGCCACGCCCAGGCGCTGGTCTTCGGCTTCGCAGGCCCGGCCTCGATTCCGCTCGGCGGCGGCCAGACCCTCCTCTGCATGGACGTGCTCGGTGCTGGCGAGCTCGTCCGCACGGGTTTCTTCCCGGGGCCGGTGGCCGCGATCCCTCTGCCCGTCCCGAACCTGCCTGTCCTGCTCGGACTGCGCGTGTACACGCAAGCGCTGCATGCCAACGGCCTGCTTCCCTTCGCCCTCTCGAACGCACAGGACCTGACGATCGGAATCGCGCGCTGATCCCGCCGCCTGTAGCGGGCCGGCACCGCGTTCGCCAGGCAACAGGGAGAGCAGCGACCGGACCGCGCGTCAGGAGTCCACGCTCAGGCGCCAGGAGGCGCCGCGCGACGGCACGGACCTAGCGCTCTGGCCCCACGAGCTCGGCCGCGGCTTCCAGCGCGCGCTCCGGCAAGAGCTCGCGCATGCAGCGGTGGTGCCCGAGCGGACAGGTGCGTGAGAGGCACGGCGCGCACTCGAGCCCCTCGACCCGGAGCACGCGGCAGCGCTCGAGCGAGCTCGCGGTCAGCTCGGGGAAGTTGGGGCCCATGACGCTCACGCACGGCACGTCGAAGGCCGCCGCGTACCAGCGCGGCCCGGAGTCGCCGACGAGCAGCAGGCGCGCGTCGGCGACGAGCGCCTTGAGCCGCTCGAGGTCGCGCGTCTCGCCCTCGAGCGAGATCCCCTGGTGCGCGAGCGCCGCGCACACCGCGCGCATCTGCGGCTCCTCGCCCGGCGCGCCCGTGACCACCGCGCGCCAGCCGCGGCGCTCGTGCAGGAGGTCGAGCGCGCGCGCGAAGTGCTCCGGCGGCCACAGCTTGGCCGCGCCGAAGGCGGCCGCGGGCGCGCACAGGACGTAGCCCGCGCCGGGCTCGAGGCCCAGCCGCTCGAGCGCCGCGCGCGTCTCCGCGCGCAGCGCCTCGCGCACGAAGAGGCGCGGGTGCAGGTCGGGCACGTGCAGCCCGAGCAGGCCGGCGACGTCGCGCAGCAGGTGCGCGGTGGGCACCGGCACGCGCCGCCCGTCGCGCGCGCTCGGCACGACGCGGTGCGTCAGGAGCGGCCCGCGCCCCGAGAGCGCGGCGCCCGCGCGCAGCGGGATGCCCGCGCGCCAGGCGCGCCAGGCGGCGGCGAAGGAGCTCGTGAGCAGCAGCACCGCGTCGGCCCCGAGCGCGCGCCAGGCGCGCGCCTCGCCGCGGCGCGCGAGCGCCAGCGCGTGCGGCGCGCACGGCCCGTCGGCCAGCACGCGCTCGAGCGGCGCGCGCAGCGCGATCGTCACGCGCTCGAAGCGGCCGTCGGCGACCGCCGCCTCGAGCACGGGCGTGGCCATGACGAGGTCCCCGACCCAGTTCGGGGCGCGGATCAGGAGGTGGCGGAGCGCGCGTCCCACGTCGTGCGCGCGGCGCGCGCGGGGTCCAGTCGGCCGCCCGGCTCCACGAAGCGCGGGCGGTGGCGGCGCATTCGCTCGCTCTTCCGCGCCACCGCGCGCAGGAAGGCGCGCGCGGGCCGGCCGCGCCCGAGCGCGCGCGACCAGCGCACGGCGAAGCGCAGCGCGAGCGCGCGCGGCACGCCCGCGGGCAAGGTCGAGAGCAGCGCGGCGAGGTCCTTCACGAGCCAGCGCTCCGGGAGCGGGTCGGCGTGCCGCGCGCGGCCGGCGTCGAAGAGGACCGGCGCGCCCTCGACCAGGCGCAGGTGGTGCAGGTAGAGGTCGCGGTGCGTCCAGCCGGCGCCGTGCAGGCGCGCGACGAGCTCGCACACGAGCCGCGCCAGGCGCGCGCGCAGCGCCGGATCGGCGGCCAGGGCGGCGCTCGCGAGGTCCGGGCCGTCCTGGACGCGCTCCATCACCAGCGCGCCGCGCCGGCCGTCCGCCGCGGCGACCCAGGCCAGCGGGCGAGGGACGCGCACGCCGGCGGCGCGCAGCGCGCCCAGCGCCTCGGCCTCGCGGCGGGCGAGCGAGGTCGCCGGCGCGCGCAGGCGCTCGCGCCAGGGGACGCGACCGGCCACGCGCTTGACGACCCGTCCCGGCTCCCCGGGCCAGACGAAGGTCTCGCGGCCGGGCGCGCGGCGCAGCCACTCGAGCGGAGCGAGCCCGTCGAGCCGGGCCAGCAGGCGCTCGGGCCCGCCCCCGCCCAGGCGCGCGAGCGCCTCGGGGTCGATCCAGCCCTGGACGGCAGGACGTCCCATGCCGGCATGGAAGCGCCGCGGCGGGCGGGGGTCAACCGCTCCGCGCGCCGCGCCCCGGCGCCGCGAGGCCAGGAAATCCCCGCTCCGGGATTCCCCGCAGGAGCCGGCGCGGATCGAATATCGCATTCGCCCGGGCC
Organism: uncultured bacterium; assembly: GCA_902826945.1. The sequence continues at coordinate 3,558 of CADEGS010000296.1, forward strand.
CGGCAGGGCCCCGGCTCCCTCCCAGAGATCCCCGGCCGCAGTACGGCAGGCCGGAACCACCGATGGCCGACGGCATCGCGGCGGCGCCGCAGGCGCACAAGGACGAGTTCAACCCCTTCCTGGCGATGGCGGACCGCTTCGCGGCCGCCGCGGACCACCTGGGCCTCGACCGCGGGGTGCAGGAGGTGCTGCGCACGCCCGACCGCGAGCTGACGGTCGCCATCCCGGTGCTGATGGATGACGGCTCGATCCGCGTGTTCCGCGGCTACCGCGTGCAGCACAACTTCCTGCGCGGGCCGTGCAAGGGCGGCATCCGCTTCGCGCCCGACGTCGACCTGGACGAGGTGCGCGCGCTGGCGGCCTGGATGACGTGGAAGTGCGCCGTGGTCGGCCTGCCCTTCGGCGGCGCCAAGGGCGGCGTGGTGTGCGAGCCGCGCGAGCTCTCGCTGGGCGAGCTGGAGCGCATCACGCGCCGCTACACCGCGAGCATCATGGACATCCTCGGGCCGGACCGCGACGTGCCCGCGCCCGACATCAACACGAACGAGCAGACGATGGCGTGGATCATGGACACCTACTCCATGCACATGCGCCGCACGTCCACCGCGGTCGTCACGGGGAAGCCCTTGAACCTGGGCGGCAGCCTCGGCCGCCGCGAGGCCACCGGCCGCGGCGTGATGATCATCTGCAACGAGGCGCTCAAGACGATCGGCATGCGCCCGGAGGACACGCGCGTCGTCGTGCAGGGCTCGGGCAACGTCGGCGGCATCGGCGCGCTGCTCCTGCACCGCGAGGGCTACAAGGTGCTGTCGATCAGCGACATGTTCGGCAGCATCCACAACGAGCACGGCCTGGACATGCCGGCCGTGATGGCCTGGCTCCAGCAGCACCGGCGGCTGGACGGCTACCCGGAGGCCGAGCACATCGCGAACGCCCAGCAGCTCGAGCTCGACTGCGACCTGCTCGTGCCGGCCGCCACCGAGAACCAGATCACCTCGCGCAACGTGGACCGCATCAAGGCCAAGCTGATCGTCGAGGGCGCCAACGGACCGACGACCTCGGTCGCCGACCGCGAGCTCGAGGCGCGCGGCATCGTCGTGGTGCCCGACATCCTGGCCAACGCCGGCGGCGTGACGGTCTCCTACTTCGAGTGGGTGCAGGACCGCATGGGCTACTTCTGGACCGAGGAGATCGT
>CADEGS010000297.1 GCA_902826945.1 uncultured bacterium
GCTTCGAGGACGACTACGTCGAGAACCTCGGCAAGCTGATCCAGATGAAGGTCGAGGGCAAGGAGATCGTCGAGTCGCCCGAGCGCGAGGAGCCCAAGATCATCAACCTGATGGACGCGCTGAAGCGCAGCGTGGCCGAGGCGCAGGCCTCGGGCGCGCGCAAGATGGCGCCGTCGGTCAAGGCGCAGCCCGCCGAGGGCGAGACCAAGCGCGCCAAGAAGGCCTCGACGCGCAAGAAGAAGACGGGCTGAGCGTCCGCGCGCGATGGCCGCGCTGCCGGAGTTCGTCGAGCCCATGCTGGCGCGGCTCGGCCGCGAGCCCTTCGACTCGCCCGAGCACCTGTTCGAGGTCAAGTGGGACGGCACGCGCTCGCTGTGCCTGGTCGAGCGCGGCGCGCTGCGCCTGAAGAACCGCCGCGGCGCCGACCAGACCCCGCGCTACCCCGACCTGGCCTTCCTGGCGGGCCTCCCGACCGGCACGGCGCTCGACGGGGAGATCGTGGTGCTCTCCGAGGGCCGCCCGAGCTTCCGCGGCATGCTCGAGCGCGAGCAGGCGCGCGACCCGCGCAAGGCCGCCGCGCTGGCCCGCCAGCGCCCGGCGCTCTACGTCGTCTTCGACCTCCTGTACGAGGACGGCGAGCCGCTGCTCGCGCGCCCGCTGGTCGAGCGCGCCGCCCGCCTGCGCGCGGTCGTCGAGCGGGCCGGCGACGCGCGCCTGGCGCTCTCCGAGGGCGTGGTCGGCTCCGGCCTGGCCTTCTTCGAGGGCATCCGCGCGCAGGCGATCGAGGGCATGGTCGCGAAGCGCCTGGCGAGCCCCTACCTGCCCGGCCGGCGCACCGACGCCTGGACCAAGATCAAGCCGGTGCAGGAGGCGCACTGCGTCGTGCTCGGCTGGGAGCGCGACGAGCAGGGCGGCGTGCGCAGCCTGGTGGTCGCGCTCGAGGAGGAGGGCCGCCTGCGCTGCGTCGGCAAGGTCGGCAGCGGGCTGGACGAGGCGCTGCGCGAGCGCCTGCGCCGCGAGCTCCCCGCGCGCGCGCGGCCCGCGCCCCTGATCGCCTGCCCGGGCGTGCGCGCCGAGTGGATCGAGCCCGGGCTCTTCTGCACGGTGAGCTATCTCGAGCGCACCGCGGACGGTAACCTCCGAGCACCCGTGTTCCGCGAGCTCTTCGAGGACGCGCGATGGTCGCAGGATCACAAGCAGGGACCGAGCTGAGCGGCGCCGAGCTGGTCTTCACCGGGCGGCTGGCCTCGATGCCGCGCGAGGAGGCCGAGGCGCGCGTCGCGCGCGCCGGCGGGCGCGTCGTCGACGCCCCGGGTCCGGACACCCGCTTCCTGGTCGTCGGCGAGGACGGCCCGCCGCTCGGCGAGGACGGCCGTCTGACGAAGAGCCTGCGCGAGGCGCAGCGCCGCCGCGCGCGCGGCCAGGACCTCGCCATCGTGGGCGAGGAGGACTTCCTGCGCCTGATCGACCAGGACGAGCGCGGCGAGGGCCTGCGGCGGCTCTACACGACGCAGCAGCTCGCGCGCATCCTCGACGTGCCCGCCGGCGAGCTCTCGCGCTGGGTGCGCCTCGGGCTCGTGCGCCCGCAGCAGGTCGTGCGCCGGCTGCGCTTCTTCGACTTCCGCGACGTCGCGACCGCGCGCCGGCTGGCGCAGCTCACGCGCGCGGGGGTCAGCGCCGCGCGCCTGCGGCGCAGCCTGGAGGAGCTCTCGCAGTGGTCCGAGGACGCGCGCGCTGCGCTGGCGCAGCTCGAGGCGCTCGAAGGCGGGCGCGCGCTCGCGCTGCGCACCGACAGCGGGCTCCTGGCCGAGCCCTCGGGACAGCTGCGCCTGGCGTTCGAGCCCGAGCCGCCGGCGGGGCCGGCCGGCGAGCCCAGCGGAGCGCCGGGCGCGCCCGCGGGGCCCGGCCGCGCGTTCGAGCGCGCCGTCCTGCTCGAGGAGCTCGGCCGCTTCGACGAGGCGATCGAGGCCTACCGCCGGGCCGCCGCCGAGGACGCCGGCGCGCGCACCGAGGCGCTCTTCAACCTCGGCAACGTGCTCTACGCGGTCGAGCGCTACGACGAGGCCGCGCGCTCGCTGGCCCGCGCGACCGAGCTCGACCCCGAGTTCGTCGAGGCCTGGAACAACCTCGGCAACGCCCTGGGCCGCGCCGGCCACACCGCCGAGGCCGTGGCCGCCTTCGCGCGCGCGCTCGCGATCGAGCCGCGCTACGCCGACGCGCACTTCAACCTGGCCGAGACCCTGGCCGCCGCCGGCGACGTCGGCGGCGCCCGCCATCACTGGCGCGCGTATCTCGAAGAGGACCCCGTCAGCCCCTGGGCCGACGTGGTGCGCGAGCGGCTGACGTTGAAGCTCTGACGCGGGGCTCAGCGCGAAGCGGAGCGATCGGCGGGCGGCTCCGCGCGCGCCAGCAGGACGAGCGGCTTGCCGGGCTGGACGAGCTCCGGGCGCTTCTTCGGAAAGACCAGGGTCGCGGCGCTTCCGAGGTGCAGCGGGCGGCCGTCCTGGTAGCGGCCGAGGAGCGCGCCCGCGGGCAGCTCCTGGAGGTTCTGGCCGACGCCCTCCTCCCAGGCGAAGCCCGCGCCCTCGCACGCGAGCGAGCCCTCGAGCACGAGCAGCCGCTTCGCCGCATGCCGGCGCGCGCGGCCCGCGAGGAGCCCCAGCCCGACCAGCAGGTTCTCCATCTCGGCGCGCACGGCGGCCGGCGTGTTCGCGGGGTCGTCCTTCCAGCCGGTCTCGTAGCAGATCCCCACGCGGCCGCGCGTGGTCATCCACTCGTCGAGCGACACGCCGCCGAAGGTCAGCGCGGGATCGGCGAGCAGCACCTCGGCCGCGAGCAGCTCGCTCACCGCGCGGTGCGCGGCGTCGCCCGGCGGCGGGTGCTGCATCAGGAAGCGCCGGCCCGGCTCCACCGTGCAGTGGAAGTCGACCAGGATCTCGGCCCCGAAGGCCTCCAGCGCATCCGCGATCGCGCGCGCGCGCGCCTCCTCGTAGAGCTCCGGCGCGCGCGCCAGCACGTCGGCCTGGAAGCAGCGGTTCAGGTCCACGCCGCCCGCGGACCAGCGCTCGTCCTGCGCGCTCGCGCGCGGGTTCGCGTGCACGAGCAGCAGGCTGCCCCGCTCGAGCGCGAGCGCCCCGCGCTCGAGCGCGCCCGCGAGCTCCAGCCCCGCCTCGATCGGCGCCCGCTCGTTCCCGTGCACGCCGAACGAGACGACGACCCGCGCTCCGGGACGCTCGCCGTCCAGCCGCCACAAGCCCTCTCCGAGCTCCTGCATGACGTGGATCGATCTCAGGCTCTAGGGGCGAACGTCCCAACTGCGCCGACGCTGTCTCCGCAGCGCCGACGCAGCCCAGGAAAGATAGGATGTGGAGTAGGAGAATGCCCAATTTCATGACATTCTAACTCATCGGCTGAAAAGGAAGGCGATGTCCAGGGCGTTCGTCAGCAAGAGCGGAAGCTCTTCCCAGGGGGCCGGGGGGTAGGCACCCCGAACCACTGGTTCCAGCCTGGCACGCATCGGAGATGAGGGCCTGAACGCAGAGGAGGTTCCCAAGCAAAGCAAGTACATTTGGGACCTGGATCACGGTCGCTGCTACTCCGCTGACGAGATCTCTCTCCATGGCGGGGAACGCGGGGATTGAACTCCCATCAGCGTCTACGCACAGCAAGTATGTAGGCGAACGTGTGGGTGATCGTCGTGGCGCTCGAGTAGCTAGGTCTCAGGCTAGCGTGCGCGGAGATTCATCGTCATTTCCGGCGCGATCCCAGACAGCCGCAGCGTGCCCAGCCAGGGCGGGAGCAAGAGCGCCTGCCAGGGTCGCCACCAACACAGCGATCTATTCGATCGCCGTCTTGACCACGGTAGCAACCAAGTACCCTTTGCCGCTCTTCGCGAACAGCCGCCACACGCTCCGTCGTCCGTCCACCGCCACCGCATCGTACTTTGACAGCTCCTCCGCAAAGCGACGACGCAACGGCCCAATTTGCTCACACTCGGCCACCTGACGACCAAAATGCTTCTGAGCTTCTGCAAGCTTGTTGCCTACGACCTGAAACGTGAACAACGTCCCCCTATGGGTCAGCACAAACGTAAACAAACCCTTCCCGACTCTCACTCTTCTATCGTTTTGGCCAGCCATTGCTCACCCGCTCTCCCTGCCGCGTCGACCATTTCACTTGTTGCTCTTCTCTTCATGCATTAGATCGCGTCATTTTCTGGACCATTTCCTATGGATGCTCTGCGCGCGTATTTGGCCGCCGCGACTGTTGTCGTCCAATAAGAAACAACACCCGCTAGGGTGCATCTATAGGATGCATGGCAGTGCACTCGAAGTGAGACCGTCCAATCTTTGACAATCTGCCCTTGGCAATCCCACCAGACACAGCACCAGGACGATCAGACGCCGCGCGAAGAGACTCGACCCGCCCGGCCGGCTCGCGCGTCGAGCGTTCGTCCGTCTCGTCGGGGGCAATATCATCGCCACAGCCAAACACTTGGTCTCCACCATCGATTGCCGCACCGTGCTCTCCAGCCACGCGGACGTACGGTTCAGCTGCGTAGTCACGCGTCACTGTCCAACTCCAGGATCGCGCGGAAGGAAAGTATCCATCGCAGCAGCAAGTCTCCGCATCGCTGCCCTGTAAGGAACTGCCCGGGCCGCCGATCCTCGCCGCTCAGCCGCTCAGCCCGAGCGTGTCCACGTAGGCCAGGTTGAAGAAGCCCCAGAGG
>CADEGS010000298.1 GCA_902826945.1 uncultured bacterium
CGCCTACGCCAAGCTGCGCCAGCGCCTCGGCGTGCGCCTCGAGGGCCACCGCGACCGGGTGCCGCTGGTCCTCGCCGCGCTGGAGGGCGCGCGCGGCCCGCACCCGGCACCCCGCGCGCCGAACGGCCAACCCGGGGGCCTGCGCGCGCCGCCGCGCGGCCAGCGGATGCCGACCGAGCTCGCACCGGCGCGCACGCTGCACTGGCTATGGGCGCCCGCCGCACTGATCGCCGCGGGCAGCGCGCTCTACCTGTATGGAGGTGGAGACGCGGCGCGCCCCCCGCGCGAGGCGCTGGCCGCGCTCGCTCTGCCCTCCGCGAGGCCCGCGGCGGCCCGCGCCGAGATCGAGCCGTCCGCCCCGGCCACCGGGGTCGCGCGCACGGAGCTCCCCGTGCCCGAGCAGAGCTCCGCTCCCGCGTCGGACGCCGCCTCCACCCGCGCCGCGGCCGAGGGCTGGTCGGGGCGCGTGGTCGACGCCGAAGGAGCGCCGGTGCCCGGCCTGCGCCTGCGCTTCGAGCCCCTGCAGCCGTCGGACGTGCTGCTCTTCTCCGATCGCGCGGGCTCGGGCTGGGAGGAGCTCCTCGAGCGCATCGGACGCGGCTTCGAGCCGGAGCTCGCCGACGACCCCGGCGCGCCGCTCGCGGACGGCGTGCGGCGGACGGTCAGCGCCGCGGACGGGAGCTTCGCGCTCCCGGCCTGCGAGCGCCTGGGCTGGCTGGCGGTCGAGGAGCGCTCGTGGTCCACGGTCACGACCGCCGTCACGCTCGTGCTGCCGCCGATCCGCGAGGCGCTCGTGCGCGTGGCGCCCGCGCGCCGCGTGGCCGGCCGCGTGCTCGATCGGGACGGGCGCCCGCTCGGCTCCGTGCGCGTCACGCTGCGCCTGCCCGGGCGCTTCCTGGCGGCCGAGTCGGGCGCGCCGACCGCGCTCCCCCACGAGCCCAGCGCCTTCAGCGGCGACGACGGCGGCTTCGTGCTCGAGCGCGTGCCCGACGTCGCCGACGCGAGCCTGCGCTTCCAGGCGAACGGCTACGAGCCCCTCGAGCACCCCCTCGGCGCGGCGGCCGAGGAGCTCCGGATCGAGCTTTGCGCGGAGCCGCCCGAGGCGCTCCTCGCGGGGCGCGCGCTCGACGCCGCGGGCGCGCCGATCGAGGGCGCGTTCCTGTCCTTCGACTGGAGCAGCACGGCGATCAGCGACGAGCGCGGGGAGTTCCGGCTGCGCTTGCCCGCCGCGGGCGCGGCCGGCGTCCCGCAGCGCGGAACGCTGCGCGCGGCGGCGCAGGGCTTCCAGCCGCTCGAGCGCCCGCTCGCGCGCACGGCCACGGCCGCACCGTCGGCCGCACCATCGTCCGCACCGCCGTCCGCACCGCCGTCCGCATCCCCGAGCCCCGGCGGCGCCTGGCCGAGGGTCGAGCTCGTCTTCGACGCTCCCGCGCTCGCGATGAGCGGCCTCGTGCTGCGCGCGGACGGCACGCCGCACACCAACGCCGCGGTCTGGGCGCCGGCGCCGAGCCTGCTCGGCCTGCCGCCCGGCGAGCGCCCGCCGATCTTCGCGGAGCACGTCATGGGCGGGCCGCAGCAGGGCGGCTCGCTCGAGGCCACCGTGTCCGACGCCCAGGGTCTGTTCCGGCTGCTCGGCCTGCAGCAGCGCTCCTACGTGCTGCGCGTCGCCGACCTGGAGACGCGCGAGTGGTTCGAGACGCCGCCGATCCAGGCCGGGCGCGACGACGTCCTGCTCGAGTTCCCGCCCGAGGGCTGCTACCCCGAGGTGCGGGGCAGCGTGGTGGACAGGCACGGTGCTCCCGTCGCGCTGGCGCGCGTCGCGCGCACCTACCCGCGCCTCGACGCCTGCTTGCCGGACGGCCGGCGCTACCAGACGCGCTTCTCGGGCCAGCCGGTCGAGGTGGCAGCGGACGGGCGCTTCGCCCTGGCGAGCGTCGCGCGCCGCGGCGGGCTCTTGTCGGTCTTCGGCCCCGACATCCAGACGCGCCACGTCGAGCTCGAGCGCATGCGCGATCCGAGCGCGCTGCGGATCGAGGTCGGCCGCGTGTGCCGCGTGGTCGTCGAGCGCGGCGGCCTCGACTGCGACCGCTTCTCGTTCCAGGCCCCCGGCGGGCGCGGCGTCGAGTTCCAGCCCGCCGTCCAGGGCGTCGCGCGCACGCTGAGCGAGGCGCCGCTCGCGGGCGAGCGCTCGGCCGAGGTGCTGGTCTCCGACCTGGCGCAGGAGCTCGTGCTGTGGAGCGGCGCGCGCGAGGTCGCGCGCCTCTCGATCGACCTCCTGGCGGGCGAGCTCAACGTGCTCTCGCCCTGAGGGCGACCCCCCATGGCGACACCCTTTGCGCGCACCCTGCGCTCGATCCGCAGCGACGGCTTCGGCCCGACGAGCCTGTGCGCGCTCGTCGCGCTGGTGCTGCTGGCCGCGTGGAGCGCGTGGCTCGTGAGCGCGCGCGTGAACGTGGTCGCGAGCTCGCCCGCGCGCGTGGCGCTGGTCGGCGCGCTCTACCCGATCGAGGCGCCGGTCGCCGGCAGCGTCGCCGCCACGCACCTGGCGCTCGGGCGCAGCGTGCGCCAGGGCGAGCTCCTGGTCGAGCTCGACAGCGTCGCCCTGGAGCTCGAGGCGGCCGAGGAGCGCGAGCGCTCGCGGGCCGCAGAGGCCGAGCTCCTGGCGCTCGAGGAAGCGCTCGCGAGCGAGCGGCGCGCGGCCGAGGAGGCGCTGGCCGTGGTCGCGGCCGTGGCCGAGGAGGAGCGCCTGCGGCGGGCGGAGCACGAGCTCGCGCTCGCGCTCGGGCGCGAGGAGGTGACGCGCCTCGAGCAGCTGGCCCGGGACGGCATCGTCTCGGAGCTCGAGCTCGTGCGCGCGCGCGGCCTGGTGCAGAGCCGCGCGCTCGCGCTCGAGCTGCACGGCGCCTCCGCGGCGCGGCGCGCGCGCGAGGAGCAGCGCGCGGCGACCGAGCGCAGCGCGCGCACCGCGGGCCTCGCGCGCGAGCTCGAGCGCCAGCGCGGTCTGCTCGCCGCCGGCGAGGCCAAGCTCGCGCGCCTCGCGCACGCGCTCCGCGAGCGGCGCATCCTGGCCCCGCGCGACGGCACGCTGGCGGAGCTGCGCGAGCTCGCGGCGGGCTCCGCGGTGCAGGCGGGCGAGCGCCTGGCGGCACTCGTCGCGAGCGGCGATCTCGTGGTCGTGGCCGACTTCCCGCCCTCCGCCGCGCTCGGGCGCATCGCGCCCGGCCAGCGGGCCGAGCTGCGCCTCGACGGCTTCCCGTGGAGCCGCTTCGGGACCATCGGCCTGTGCGTCGAGCGCGTCGGCGGCGAGCCGCGCGAGGGGCTGGTGCGGGTCGAGCTCGCGATCGAGCGCCCGAGCCCGTCGATCGCGCTGCAGCACGGCCTGCCGGGCGTGGTCGAGATCGTCGTGGAGCGCGTCTCGCCGGCCGAGCTCGTGCTGCGCGGCGCGGGGCTGGCGGCGCTGCCTGGCCCCGGCGGTGCAGGGGAGCCAGGGGAGCCCGCGGACCCGCGGCGGCCGCGATGAGCGCCGCGCGCGGTCCCCGGCGGCGCTTCCTGGTGCCGGAGGTCGTGCAGACCTCGTCGATGGACTGCGGTCCGGCCGCCCTCGCCTGCCTGCTCGCGGGCTTCGGCATCCGCGCGAGCTACGGGCGCCTGCGCGAGGCCTGCCAGACCGACGTGGACGGCACGTCGATCGACACGGTCGAGGAAGCGGCGCTCGCCCTCGGGCTGCAGGCGGAGCAGCTGCTCGTGCCCTTCGAGCACCTGCTGCTCCCCGAAGCCGAGACGCTGCCGGCGCTGGTCGTCGTGCGCCACGCGAGCGGCGCGCGCCACTTCGTGGTCGCCTGGCGGCGCTCGGGCGGCCTGGTGCAGGTGATGGATCCCTCGGTCGGGCGGCGCTGGCTCGGCGCGCGGCGCCTGCTCGAGCAGGTGTACGCGCACCAGATGCAGCTCCCGGCGAGCACCTGGCGCGCCTGGATGGCGCACCCGTTCCATCGCGGGCCGCTGCAGGCGCGCCTCGAGCGCATCGGCTTCCCACGCGGGGAAGCGCGCGAGCGCGTCGAGCTGTGCCTGGGGCACGCGCACTGGCAGCCGATCGCGGCCCTGCAGGCGAAATTGGCCCTCCAGGCCAAGGTACTGCGCGACGGCGTTTGGAAGGCGGTGCCCGCGAAGGATTTGGTGGTGGGCGATGTCCTGCGGCTGCGGCTGGGAGACATCATCCCCGCCGACGCGATCCTGCTGACGGGCGAAGCGGTGGAAGTCGACCAATCGGCCCTGACCGGAGAATCCCTGCCGGTCACGCACAAGACCGGCGACCAAGTCTACTCGGGCAGCATCCTCAAGCAGGGCGAGATCAACGCCGTGGTCAATGCCGTCGGCTTTCACACCTATATGGGAAAGACCGCGGAGCTGGTGGAAACCGCCCACACCGTCAGCCATTTCCAAAAAGCGGTATTGAAGATCGGCAATTATCTGATCGTGCTCGCCCTCTTCCTGGTCGCAGCCATTTTAGTCACCGCGCTGATCCGCGGCGACAAGATGCTGACCACGTTTGAATTCGCGCTGGTGCTCACCGTGGCGGCGGTCCCCGTCGCCATGCCCACCGTGCTTTCCGTCACCATGGCGGTCGGCGCCAAATTGCTGGCGCGAAAAGAAGCCATCGTCAGCCGTCTCGCTTCGATTGAAGAATTGGCCG
>CADEGS010000299.1 GCA_902826945.1 uncultured bacterium
CCAGCCGGTCCTCGAGCCGCCCCAGGCGCGAGACGAGGAACACGTACGCGCCGTAGCCGAGCGCGGCGACCACGAGCGCCGGCGGGGCGAGCCCCGCGGCCCCGGGCTCGCAGGCGCCGAGCGCCATGCCGAGCGTCAGGTTCAGGGCGCGCGCCGCCGCCAGGCACAGGGGACCGCCGAGCGCGGGGCGGGATCCGAGGTCGTAGGCGAGGACCACCAGCGCCAGGGCCAGGGCGAGGGCGCCGTGCAGCCACGAGACCAGCGTCGCGAGGGCCACGCCCGTGCCGAGCAGCGCGAGCCCCAGCCCGAGCGCCGCGCGCGCGGGGACCTCTCCCGCGGGGATCGGGCGCGCGGGTCGCGTGCGCCCGTCGTGCGCGCGGTCGGCCCAGTCGTTGAGGGCCATCCCGCCGTGGTAGAGCGCGAGCGAGGCGGCGCACAGCACGAAGGGCCTCGCTCCCCCGGGCCACGTGCCGGCGGCGGCGACCGCTCCCGCGGCCACGTCGGCGATGGCGGAAGGAGCGAGCGAGAGGCGCAGCAGCCTCCCGAGGGCGCGCAAGCGGGCGGCTAGGACGGGAACACCCAGCGCATCAGGTCGTTGTAGGTCACGTACACGACCAGCGAGAGGATCAGCACGACACCGACCATCTGGCTGTAGCCCAGCACGCGCTCCGACACCGGCGAGCCCTTGATCTTCTCGACCAGCAGGAACAGGAGGTGCCCGCCGTCGAGCACCGGGATCGGCAGCACGTTCAGGAAGGCCAGGTTGATGCTGATGATGCAGAGCAGGTAGAAGAGGATGTCCAGGCCGGCCTCGGCCGAGCTGTAGGAGAGCACGCCGATCGTGATGATCCCGCCCACGCTCTGCTCGGCGGAGATGCGGCCCTGGAGGATGCGCTCGAGCACCAGCCAGGAGTCGATCAGCGACTTCCACGAGCGCTGCGTGCCGATGCGCATCGCCTCGAAGACGCTCCCCGTGCGGAAGGTGTAGACCGCCTCGCGCAGGCCCAGGCCGTAGGTCAGCCGCGGCGCGGCCGCCGGCGTCACGTCGAGGTCGAGGAAGCGCGACTGCCCGTCGGGGCCGGGACGCTCGAGCGCCAGGTGCGTGGGCCGGCCGGAGGCGACGCTCTTGCGCACCAGGTTCGAGATGCCGGTGAAGTCCTCCACCCGCACGCCGTCCACTGCCAGGATGCAGTCGGTGTCCTGCAGGCCCGCCGCGGCGCCGGCCTCGCCGGGCTGCACGACGACCGCGCACGTCTCGCGGTCGAGGTCGACCTGCAGGTCGTCGAGCAGGGACAGCGTCTCGGCCGGCGTGAGCGCCGGCAACGCCACGGTCAGCTCGCGCGCGCCGCGGCGCACGAGCAGGTCGAGCGGCGTTCCGAGCTCGGTCAACGCGCGGCGGAAGTCGTGCGCGCGCAGGATCGGCCGACCGCCGGCCGCGAGCACGCGGTCGTCGGGGCGCAGGTCGATGCGGTCGGTCTCCGGCCCGGAGCGCACGTCCAGGATCGCGTTGTAGGGCGGGTGGATCCCGAGGCGCGCGGGGCCCGGCTCCTCGGCCGGGCGCGCGGCGAGCGCCACCTCGAGCTCCGCCGGTGCGCCCTCCGCCCCGGCCCCGCCCGCGCGCGCGACGCGCACACGGAAGGGCTCCCCCGACTGCACGCGCTCGTCGAGCTGGCGCGCGAGGGGGAGGCCCGGGAGCGAGCCCTCGACCGCGACCAGCCGGTCGCCGTCCTGCAGGCCGGCCTCGGCCGCCGGGCCTTCGGGGTCGACCAGGAGCGCCGGGCGCCCCTCGCCGTCGAGGTCGAGCGCCGGACGCACGCCGATCATCGCGACGCCGATCTCGGGCTCGTAGCGCGGCGTGATGCGCCGCTCGCGCGTCTCGCCGGTGCGCGGATCGCGCAAGAGCAGCACGGTCGCGTCGGGGTTCCCGATCGCGACCTCGCCGTGGATGTCCGAGAAGTCGATCACGCGCGAGCCGTTCACCTCCAGCACCTCGAGCCCGGCCGCGAGGCGCGCGTGCCAGGCCGGCGAGCCGGGATAGGGCTCGCCCAGGACCGGCTGCGAGAAGCGCACGCCGAAGTGGAACAGGATCGGGAACACCGTCAGCCCGAACAGCACGTTCATCAGCACGCCGCCCGAGTAGATGAAGAAGCGCGCGCCGACGCTCTTCGCGGGCAGCTCGTCGGGCAGGGGAGCGCGCCCGTCGCGGCGCCGCTCCTCGCCGGCCATGCGGCAGAAGCCGCCCAGCGGCACGAGCGCGATCTGGTACAGCGTCGGTCCGACGCGCCAGCCGACCAGGCGCGGGCCCATGCCGAGGCTGAACGTCTCGACGCGCACGCCGCACAGGCGCGCGGCGAGGTAGTGCCCGAGCTCGTGGACGAAGATCACCAGGCCGATCCCGAAGACGGCCATGGCCATGTAGAGGAGCGAGGAGGGATCCATGGAAGGGTGGGGTCAGGCGCTCGCGTGCGGCTGGGCCAGGTGCCGGACGACGGCGCTCGCGCGCTCGCGCGCCCGGCGGTCGGCCGCCAGGAGTCCCTCGACCCCCGCGGCCGGGCCGGCGCGCTCGCGCAGCACCCTTCGGTTGACGCCCACGATGTCCTGGAACGCGATCCGCTGGTCCAGGTAGGCCTGCACGGCGACCTCGTCGGCGGCGTTCAGGACGGCCCCCGCGTCGCCGCCCGCCCGCACGGCGTCGTAGCCGAGCTCCAGGGCGGGGAAGCGCTCCCGGTCCACCTCCTCGAAGGAGAGCTGGCGGAAGAGGCGCAGGTCGAAGCCGGCGAGCCCCGCGGGGCGGCGCTCGGGGTGGTGCAGGGCCTGGTGGATGGGACCGCGCATGTCCGGTGGTCCCATTTGGGCCAGGACCGAGCCGTCCACCAGCTCCACCATGGCGTGGACCAGGGATTGACGGTGCAGGACGACGTCGATGCGCTCGGGCGAGAGCCCGAACAGGTGGTGCGCCTCGATGACCTCCAGCGCCTTGTTCATCAGGGTGGCCGAGCCGATGGTGATGCGCCGTCCCATGCTCCAGTTCGGGTGCGCCAGCGCGCGCTCGGGAGGCATATGGGCGAGCTCCTCCAGCGGGACGTCGCGCAGCGCCCCGCCGCTGGCGGTGATCACGATGCGGCGCACGTCGGCGACGCGCTCGCCGCGCAGGCACTGGAAGACGCCGGCGTGCTCGCTGTCGACGGGGAGGAGCGTCGCCCCGGTGCGCCGCGCCAGCTCCATCAGCGGCTCGCCGGCCACGACCAGCGACTCCTTGTTCGCCAGCGCCAGGTGCTTGCCGCGCGCGAGCACCGCCTCGCTCGGGCGCACGCCCGCCGCGCCGACCACGCCGTGCACGGCCAGCTCGTAGTCGGCCTCGCGCGCGAGCTCGAGCGCGGCCTCGGGGCCCGTGCGCAGCGCGACCGTGCGCGGCAGCCGCTCGCGCAGGCGCTCGCCGGCCTCGGGATCGCCGATCCCGACGGCGCGCGGCCGGAAGTGCAGGACCTGCTCGAGGAGCTTCTGCCAGTCGCGCCCGGCGCACAGGGCCTCGACCCGGAAGCGCGCGCGATCGTCGCGCACGAGCTCCAGCGTCTGGGACCCGATGGAACCCGTGCTGCCGAGGACGATCAGCGACTTCATCGACGCGCGCGGGGGGCCGGCGCGCCCGGGCGGGCCGCGCTGGCCCTCCCAGCGGGCGACGCCTAGTCTAGGAGGCCGGTCGGATCGGACCAAACGCGCGCCCGGCTCCGGCGGGCGGGAGGTCGCGGGCCGGCTCCCCTGGCGCCGTGTGGCACGAGAGAGCCAAGCACTGTCCCCTGTGCCGCGCCGCGCTGGCGGCGGCGGACGTGGGCGGGCGGGCGCGACTGCGCTGCGGGGCGTGCGGGTTCGTGCTCTACTCGAACCCCGCCGCGGCGGCCGCCGGGGTCGTGTTCAACGAGGCGCGCGAGGTGCTGCTCGTGCGGCGCGCGATCGAGCCCTACCGCGGATACTGGGCGCTCCCCGCGGGGTACCAGGAGATCGACGAGCACCCGAGCCAGACCGTCCTGCGCGAGATCCGCGAGGAGGCCGGCATCGAGGCGCGCGTGCTCGGCCTCCTGGACCTCTTGTTCGTGGCCGACGATCCCCGCAAGCCCGCCAACGTCGCCGTCTTCCTGTGTGAGGCGTGCGCCGGGGAGCCCTGCCCGGGCAGCGAGGAGAGCGAGGCGCGCTTCTTCCCGCTGCACGCGCTGCCCGAGCGCATCGGCTTCGAGAACTACGAGCGAATCCTCGGCCGGCTGCTGCGGGCCGAGGGCTATCCTGTCGCGCCCTGGGACGTCCTCGGGCGCATGCTGGGTCTGCGAGGGAGCGAGCCTTGAGCGCGAAGACGAAGCTCACGTACAAGGATGCCGGGGTCGACATCGCGGCGCAGGACGAGGCCCTGGCGCGCGCCAAGGCCGCCATCCGCGCCTCCTTCACGCCGGGCGTGCTGGGCGACATCGGCTCCTTCGGCGGCCTCTTCGACGCGGCGCGCGTGGGGGCGGGGAACGCGATCCTGGTCGCCACCGCCGACGGGGTGGGCACGAAGCTCGAGGTCGCGCGCCTGGCGCGCGTGTACGACACCGTCGGGCGCGACCTGGTCCAGCACTGCATCAACGACGCGCTCGTGCAGGGCGCGCGACCGCTCTTCTTCCTCGACTACGTCGCGATGGGCAAGCT
>CADEGS010000300.1 GCA_902826945.1 uncultured bacterium
CCGGCGTGATGCGGTAGGTGTGCAGGTAGTCCGGGCTCTTCTCCAGCTCGGCGAACGCGCCCAGCGCGTCGCGGGCGGCGGCGAAGCGCGGGTGCTCCTCGGTGCGCGGCCGCCCCTCCTCGTCGCGCACGGGTCGGCCGTGCGCGTCCACGACGGCGCGCACGGTGTGCAGCATGAGCGTGCGGTCGCTCTGCACGATCAGCGGGTTGTCCGGCAGGAAGCTCACCGTCCCCCCCCTCCCTTGCCCGCCGCGGCCCGGCGTCCCGCGCCGCGCGTCCGGCGCGCTTGCGCCGCGGGAGCGAGCGCCGCCGCGAGCCAGGGCCCCGTGACCGAGTCCGCGCTCGTGCTCAGCTCGCGCGGCGTGCCCTCCGCGACGATCGTGCCGCCCGCCGCGCCGCCGCCCGGGCCGAGCTCGACCAGCCGGTCGCAGGCCGCCAGCAGGTCCACGTGGTGCTCGATCACGAGCACCGCATCGCCGCGGTCGGCCAGGCGCCGCAGCACGCCGTGCAGGTGCACGACGTCGCTCTTGTGCAGCCCGGTGGTGGGCTCGTCGAGCACGATCACGCTGCGCCCGAGCCCGTCGGCGCGCAGCAGCTCGCCGGCCAGCTTCACGCGCTGCGCCTCGCCCGCCGAGAGCGTCGTCGAGCTCTGGTCGAGCGGCAGGTAGCCGAGGCCGACCTCCTGCAGCGTGCGCAGGATGCGCGCCGCGGCGGGCACGTGCGCAAGGAGCTCGGCCGCGTCGTCCACGCCGAGCGCCAGCACGTCCGCGATCGAGCGCCCGCGGTAGCGCACGGCCTTGACCTCCGGCCGGTAGCGCGTGCCGTCGCACTCCTCGCAGCGCAGCCACAGGTCGGCCAGGAACTGCATCTCGACCTTGGTGGCGCCGCGCCCCTCGCACGCGGGGCAGCGGCCGGCGGTCGAGTTGAAGGAGAAGTGCGCGGCCTTGAAGCCGCGCATGCGCGCGTCGGGCGTGCGCGCGAAGAGCTCGCGCAGCGGGTCCATCAGGCCTGCCGCGGTGGCCGGGACGCTGGCCGGCGTGCGCCCGATGGGGCTCGCGTCCACCACGACGACGCGCGCCGCGCCGCCGACCGGGCGCGCGCTGCGCCAGCGGCCCTCGGCGCGCTCGCCGCGCAACGCCGGCACCAGGCAGTCGAGCACGAGCGTGCTCTTGCCCGAGCCCGACGGGCCGCAGACGCCGGTCAGCTCGCCGTAGCGCGCGCCGAAGGAGACGCCGCGCAGGTTGTGCAGGCGCGCGCCCACGAGCGCGAGGTCGTGCGCGCCCTCACGCGCCGGACGCGCGGGGCGCTCGGGCAGGCGCAGCTCGCCGCGCAGCGCCTGACCGGTGAGCGACGCCGCGCAGGCCTCGACCTCGGCGGGCGTCCCCGACACGACGACCTCGCCGCCGCGCCGGCCGGCCCCGGGCCCCATGTCCACGACCCAGTCGGCGCGCCGCATCAGCGTCTCGTCGTGCTCGACGACGAGCACGGTGTTGCCCCCGTCGCGCAGCGCCAGGAGCGCGTCCGTCAGCCGGTCCACGTCGGCCGGGTGCAGCCCCACCGTCGGCTCGTCGAGCACGTAGCACACGCCCACCAGCCGCGAGCCGAGGCTGGCGGAGAGGCGCACGCGGCGCGCCTCGCCGCCCGACAGGCTCGACATGCCGCGCTCGAGCGTCAGGTAGCCGAGGCCGACGTCGGAGAGCAGCCGCACGCGCCCGCGCAGCTCGTCGAGGATCGGCTCGACCGCCGCGCGCCGCGCGCCGGCCAGCGGCACGCGCTCGAGCCATGCCAGCGCGTCGTCGACCGACAGCGCCAGCACCTCGGGCAGCCGCTTGCGGCCGAGCGTCACCGCGCGCGGCGCCGGCGCCAGGCGCTCGCCGCCGCACGCCTCGCACGGCTGGCGCGTCATGAAGCGCTCGAGGATCGCGCGCCACTCGGGGTCCTCGGACTTCGCGTGCCAGGCGTCCACGTGGCCGAGCAGGCCCGGCCACGAGGCGGTGAAGCTCTCGTGCAGCTCGAAGCTCGAGCCCTCCTTGTCGATCTCCACGCGGTAGGACGCGCGCGCGCCCGCGCCGCGCAGGAGCAGCGCGCGCTGGGCCGGGGAGAGCTCGCCGAAGGGCCGCTCGAGGTCGACCTCGTGCGCCGCCGCCACCGTGCGCAGCAGGTGCTCGTAGAAGCCCTTGCCGCGCGTCAGGTAACGGCCGAGCTTGTTCGCGACCGCGCTGGCCTCGCCCGGGGCCGTGGCGACCGGCAGGTCGGGCCGGTTCACGACCAGGCTCTCCTCCGCGCGCCAGCGGCTGCCCAGCCCGTCGCAGGCCGGGCAGGCGCCGACGTGGGTGTTGAAGGAGAAGTGCCGCGGCTCGAGCTCGGCCTCCAGGCAGAAGCCGCAGCGCGTGCACGCGCCGCGCGTGCTGAACTCGAGCCGGCGTGGCGCCGCGCCGGCCTTGCCGCGCACGAGCACGCTGACGCGCCCGCCGGCGATCGCCTCGGCCTGCTCGATCGCGTCCGCGACCCGCGCGCGCGAGGCCGGCTCGAAGGCCAGGCGATCGATCACGAGGTCGATGCGCGCCTCGGGATCGGCCGCCAGCGCGCGCGGCTCCTCGGCGTCGAGGCGGCGCTCGGCGCCGTCGACGAGCACGCGCACGAAGCCCGCCGCGCGCCAGGCCGGCACGGCCTCGGCCAGCGCGGAGGCCAGGCTCTCCTGGCGCGCGCGCTCGGGCCCGAAGACCGGCGCCACGACCCAGCCTTTCTCGCCCGCGAGCTCGGACAGGACGCGCCGCGCGACGCCGCCCGCGTCCCCGCGCACGAGCGTCTCGCCGTGCAGCGGGCAGCGGCGCGTGCCCGCGCGCGCCCACAGCACGCGCAGGTGGTCGTGGATCTCCGTCGTCGTCGCCACCGTCGAGCGCGGGTGCCCGACCGAGGTGCGCGCCTCGACCGACACGCTCGGCCCCAGGCCCTCGATGCGCTCGACGGGCGGGCGGTCGCGCGAGGCCAGGAACTGGCGCGCGTAGGTCGAGAGCGACTCGACGAAGCGCTGCTGCCCGGCGGCGTGGATCGTGTCGAGCGCGAGCGAGCTCTTGCCCGAGCCGCTCGGCCCGGTGACGACGACCAGCGCGTCGCGCGGCATCGAGACCGACACGTCCTTCAGGTTGTGCGTGCGCGCGCGCGTCACGACCAGGCGGTCCTGCGGCTCGAGCACGAGCTCGGGCGGCTTCGGCTCGCGCACGAGCAGGCGCTCGGCGCGCGCCTCGCGCAGCGCGACGCCGGTCGGCGAGCCCGCGCACGCCGCCAGCTCGTCCGGCGTGCCCGCCGCCACCAGCCGCCCGCCGCCGCTGCCGCCCTCGGGGCCGAGCTCGATCACGTGGTCGGCCGCCCCGACGACGTCGAGGTTGTGCTCGATCACGATCACCGAGTGCCCCTGGTCCACCAGGCGCTGCAGCGCGGAGAGCAGCCGCGCCACGTCGTGCGCGTGCAGACCGGTGGTCGGCTCGTCGAGCAGGTACAGCGTGTGCTTGCGCGCGCCGCGCTGGAGGTGCTTCGCGAGCTTGACGCGCTGCGCCTCGCCGCCGGAGAGCGTGGTCGAGGGCTGCCCGAGCCCCAGGTAGCCCAGCCCGACCTCGACCAGCGCGGCCAGCGGGCGCGCGACCTTCGGGTGGTCGCGGAAGAGCTCGTGCGCCTCCTCGATCGTCAGCGCCAGCACGTCCGCGATCGAGCGGCCGCGGTAGCGCACCTGCAGCGTCTCCTCCTGGAAGCGGTGCCCGCCGCACTCCTCGCACGGCACGGTGACCGGCGCCAGGAACTGCAGCTCGACCACCTGCGCGCCGGCGCCCTGGCAGACCTCGCAGCGCCCGCCCGCGACGTTGAACGAGAAGCGGCCGCTCGACCAGCCGCGCATGCGCGCCTCGGGCAGGCTCGCGAACAGGTCGCGGACCGGCGTGAAGGCGCCGGCGTAGGTGGCCGGGTTCGAGCGCGGCGTGCGCCCGATCGGCGCGCTGGACAGGAACACGAGCTCCTCGACGTGCTCCGCGCCGGTCAAGCGGTCGAGCGGCTCCGGCGGCGGCGCCTCGAGGCCGAGGTGGCGCGCCAGCGCGCGCTGCAGCGTGTGGTGCACGAGCGTGGACTTGCCCGAGCCGCTCACGCCGCTCACCACGGTCAGCGTGCGCAGCGGGAAGCGCACGTCGATCCCGCGCAGGTTGAAGCCGCGCGCGCCCTCGACCACGAGCGCGCGGCCGTCGCCGCGCCGGCGCTCGGCGGGCGCGGGCATGACGAGCTCGCCGCGCAGCAGGCGCCCGGTCGGCGAGTCGGCGTCGCGCACCGCGGCCGGCGGCCCGGCGGCGACGACGCGTCCGCCCTCGCGCCCGGGGCCGGGGCCGATGTCGATCAGCCAGTCCGCGGCGCGCAGCGTGGCCTCGTCGTGCTCGACGACGACGACCGTGTTGCCGCCGTCGCGCAGGATCTCGAGCGCGCGGAAGAGCCGCCCGTGGTCGCGCGGGTGCAGGCCGATCGAGGGCTCGTCGAGCACGTACAGGACGCCCTGCAGCCCGGCCCCGAGCTGCGCCGCCAGGCGGATGCGCTGCGCCTCGCCGCCGGAGAGCGTGTCCGCCGAGCGGTCGAGCGTCAGGTAGCCCAGCCCGACCTCGAGCAGGA
>CADEGS010000301.1 GCA_902826945.1 uncultured bacterium
TCTCGGATTCGAAGAGCGGGTGCACGGCAGCCACCACCTGTTCTTCAAGCCAGGAATCGAGGAGCTGATCAACGTGCAGCGGTCAGGGAGCCAGGCGAAGTCGTATCAGGTGAGACAGGTGCGAGCCGTCGTCACGCGGCATGGCCTGGGAGGCCTCGAGTGATGCACAAGTACGAGATCATCATCTACTGGAGCGACGAGGATCAGGCCTTCGTCGCGGAGGTCCCCGAGCTGCCCGGTTGTGCGGCGCACGGCGACACCCCGGCTGCCGCCCTGTCGAGCTGCAGCGAGGCGATCGCGCTCTGGATCGAGACGGCGAAGGAGACCGGCCGGCCGGTTCCGGCTCCCAAGGGCCGTCGGCTGCGACTCGCCTGAGCCGCGCTGGACGCCGGCCTGCGTGGCCGCGGACCGTCGGCCGAGCCGCCCGCTAGGATGAGGCGCTCCCCATGCGAGCGCCGCGTGTCCTCCTCCTCCGCGCCGCGCGGCTGGCCGCGCTCCTGACGCCGCTCGTCGGCTGCGGGCGCGCGGAGCCGCGGCGCAACGTGATCCTGGTCTCGATCGACACGCTGCGCGCAGACCATCTCGGCTGCTACGGGTACGAGCGCGAGACCTCGCCGCATCTCGATCGGCTGGCGGCGGGCTCGCTCGTCTGCGCGAACGCGATCGCGCCGGCGCCGTGGACGCTGCCCTCGCACGCGGGGCTGCTCACCGGGCGGCACCCGTTCGAGATGGGGGTGACCGACCAGAAGAGCAAGCTGCCCGAGGACGCGCGCACGCTGGCGGAGCGGCTCTCCGAGGCGGGCTACCAGACGGCGGCCTGGGTCGACTCGGCGGCGGGCGGCTTCGTCGGCGCGCAGCGCGGCTTCGACCGCGGCTTCGACGCGTACCGCCACGCGCCGCACGCGAAGGGCCCGTACCGCTACGACATGCGCGCGACGGTCGACGCGGCGCTCGGGTGGCTCGGGACGCGCGATCCGGAGCGCCCGTTCTTCCTCTTCCTGCACACGAAGTCGGTGCACACCGCGCCGGCCGACCGGCGGCTCTTCGCGGAGTCCGACGCGCCCTACCACAAGCCGCCCGAGGTGCGCCGGCGCTTCCTGCCCGGGGGCGAGGAGCGCTTCCGCTGGAGCGACGCCTCCGGCGCCGTCGGCGTCGGCTGGCTGAAGGAGATGAACCGCCGCCTCGACGCGGGCGAGCTCGATCCCGCGGCCTTTCCGCGCGACCGGCTCGAGGAGCTGATCGGCCTCTACGACGCGGGCATCTGGTACACCGACCGCGAGCTCGGACGCCTCGTGGCGGAGCTCGAGCGGCTCGGCCTGGCGCAGGACACGCTGCTCGTCGTCACCGCCGACCACGGCGAGGCCTTCCTCGACAACCGCTCGTTCCTGCACCGCGAGGTGTACGGCGCCGTGCTGCGCGTGCCGCTCGTCGTGCACGACCCGGGCGGGCCGACGGGCGTCCTCGACGAGCCGGTGTCGCTCGTCGACGTCGCGCCGACGATCCTCGAGCGTCTCGGGCTCCCCCCGGGCGACCTGGACGGGCGCCCCCTGCCGGCGAGCGATGCCGCGGCCGCGCCCCGCGCGCTCTTCAGCTCGACCGCGGGCGGCCTCTCGAAGGCCTCCGCGCTGCAGGAGGACGGCTGGAAGCTCGTGCTCCTGCGCGCGGGCGAAAGCTGGACGAGCGAGCTGTACCACGCGGACGAGGACCCGCTCGACCAGCGCCCCGCCAGCGATCCCGCGCGCGAGGCGCGCATGCTCGCCGACCTGCGCGCCTGGCTCGACGAGGCGCGCGCGCAGGCGCCGGGCCTCGAGCTCGACGCCGAGGCCATGGACGAGCTCGAGAAGCTCGGCTACGCCGGCGAGTAGAAGCGTACGGCCATGGCGGAGCACGAGCGGGATCGCGGCGGGGGAGCGCAGGGGCGCAAGGGCGACGCGCGCGATTCGGGACGGGCCGAGGCGAGGACGCGGAAGGATGCGTCCGCGCGGAGCGCGAGCGGCGCGCGCTCGCGCGCCCGCGGCCCCTCGCGCGGGATCCGCATCGTGTTCCTGCTGCTCGTCGGGTGCCTGGTGCTGCGCGCCGCCGTGCGCGTGGGCGGCAAGCCCGGAGGCAGGACGCATCCCCGCGCCGCGCCGGAGGCGCCCGCGCCCGCCGCTCCCGCGCGCGAGGCGCACGCGCTCGAGACGCCGGCCACGCCGGCGTCCGACCGCGCCCTCGCCTCCCCCCCCGATCGCGTCGCCGCTCCCGCGACCGATATCGCCGCTCCTCCCGCGCCGCCGACCGACGGCGGACGCACGCTGCTCGCCGGCCCCTCGATCGCCGTGCGCGTGCTGGCCGCCGAGGACGGGCGCCCGATCGCCGGCGCGCGCGCCGTGCTCGTCGCTGCGGGGAGCGGCCTCGCGGCGGGCGACGCGCACGAGACGGACGCGGCGGGCGCGTGCGCGCTGGCGGCCGAGGACGGCGCGGAGCTGCTCGTCACCGCCGCGGGCCGCGTGCACGCGCGTGTGCCGCTCGAGAGGCGCTCGCGGCTCGAGGTGCGCCTCGCGCGCGCGGCGGTGCTGGCCGGCCGCGTGCTCGACGCGGAGGGGAACGGCGTGAGCCGCGCGAGCGTCGCGCACGACTGCGGGCACGCGGGCTGCGAGGCCGCGGCGTGCACGTCGGAGCCGGGCGGCTTCTACCGCCTCGAGGGCGTGCCGCGCGACGCGTCGCTCGCGCCGCAGCCCTTCGTCGTGCGCGCGGGCGGGCACGCGCCGCTGGCCGCGCTCGTTTCCGTGGTCGACCAGGACGAGATCCGGCACGACTTCCGGCTCGCCCCCGGCCGACACCTGACCGGCATCGTGCAGGAGTGGCCGAGCGGCCTGCCGCTCGCCGGCGCGCTGGTCGAGCTCGACCTGGCGCGCGCGACGAGCGGGCCGGACGGGACCTTCGCGCTCGACGTCGGGCTCGAGCCCAAGGGCTCGCTGCGCGCGCGCGCGCCGGGGCACTGCGCCTACGAGCTGCCGGTCACGAGCTTCGGCAGCCGCCAGCTCGACGAGCCGCTGGTGATCCCGCTCGTGCTCGGCGCGACGATCACCGGCGTCGTGCGCGACGAGCGCGGCGGCGCGCTGGCGCACGCGGAGGTCCTCTTGCTCCCCGATCGACGCGTGCAGCGCGGCGCGTCGCGGCTCGCCCCGCGCGGGCCGCAGGAGCTGCCCGGCACGACCCAGGGCGCGATCGCGGTCACGACCGACGAGCGCGGCGCCTTCCGCGTCGAGGGGCTCGTGCCGCACGACCCGAGCTGGGTCGCCTACGCGCCGCCGGCGTGGGACGCGCGCCGCTCGATCGAGGCGCTGCCCGGTCCGGGCGAGTCGCTCCAGGTGGACCTGGTGCGCCCGACGCAGGAGCGCTGAGCGCTCGTCGCCCGGGAACCCCGCGCGGCCTGCCGCTCGATCCGACTCAGGGCGCGACGAGCACGTCGTGCGGGCGCTCGATCGTGCCCGCCGGCGGGCCGATGAGCTGGTGCGTCGCCGTCGAGACGACGTACAGGCCCGGCGCGTTCCAGGAGAAGCCGCTCGGCAGGAAGACGCGGCCGCGCGCGGGGTCGTGCGCGAGCATGTCCACCGTGTCGCCGAGCAGGACGACGATCTCCTGGCCCGGGTCGGGGCCGCCCGCGATCGTGAAGTGCTTCAGGTGCGTCGAGGCCAAGAGGTCGGTGTGGAAGACGTAGTAGCCCTCGTCCGGCTTCGTCATCACGAAGCCGCCCATGTCCGAGCCGCCGACCGCCTCGGTGATCGCGAAGCCGGTCGAGGCGAGCTGGTCCAGGTCGACCATCTCCACGCCGCCGCGCGCGTCGAGCGCGCTGTCGGTCGTGCTGACGAAGAGCGTGCGCGTGCCGGGCAGGATCTGCATCTTGAAGCGCGGCGGCGCGCCTTGCAGCGCGACGCCCTGGATGCCCGGGACGAGAGGCTCGACGTCGATCAGCTTCTTCGTCGCGAGGTCCACCACCGCCAGCACGCCGCTCGCCTCGTCGGGCACGGCCGACGCGCCGCCGGGCTCGACGCGCACCTGCACGAAGAGCCGCCCGCCGTCGCGCTCCATCGTGCCGAGCGCGATCTCCGCCCCGCCGCCGACCGGGCTCAGGTCGACGACGTCCGTCGCGTGCCCGGTGGCGAGATCGAGCTCGAGCAGGAACGGGTCGTGGCGGCGCGTGACGTAGGCGAGCGGCTGCACCTGCAGCGCCGGCGTGCGCACGTGGACGTCCTGCGGCTCGCTCCCGCGCCCGAGGTCGTAGTCCTGCACGGCCCCGCCGCCGAGCGGGACGCGCCGGATCGTGCCGGCCTCGGAGTGGACGACGAAGAGCGAGCGCCCGAAGCGCCGCAGGAGCCGCCCGCCGTCCGTCGGCGCGATCGCCTCGGCGGCCCACGGCGGGCCGCCCTTCACCAGGACGACGGCCCCGCTCACCCCGTCGTCGGTCGTCAGCGCGTAGAGGCGCTCGATCGGGACCGGAGCGAAGGCCTGCGCGACGCAGGCGACGGAGGGGAGCACGAGCGGAACGAGAGCGAGGACGAGCATGGGAACCTCCCGGGCGATCGCCCGCACGCGGCGCGCTCGTGCGCGGCCTCGCGTGCGGAGCCACGGCGATTGTAGGAGGCGGTGGCGCG
>CADEGS010000302.1 GCA_902826945.1 uncultured bacterium
GCGGGGGCGTGGCTCAGGCTGGCCAGCGCCAGTCGCGCACCTCGGGCAGGTCGTCGCCGCGCTCGCGCGTGTGGTGCACGTGGCGCGCGAGCGCCTCGTCCATGCGCGCGCGCACGGCCGCGGCGCGCGCGCCGAGCGAGGGCACGCGGTCGATCACGTCCTGCACCAGGTGGAAGCGGTCGAGGTCGTTGCGCACGACCATGTCGAAGGGCGTCGTGGTCGAGCCCTCCTCCTTGTAGCCGCGCACGTGCAGGTTCCCGTGGTTCGTGCGGCGGTAGGTCAGGCGGTGGATCAGGTACGGATAGCCGTGGAAGGCGAAGACGATCGGCCGGTCGGTCGTGAAGAGCGCGTCGAAGTCGCGGTCGGAGAGGCCGTGGGGGTGCTCGCTCTCCGGCTGGAGACGCATCAGGTCCACGACGTTCACCACGCGCACGCAGAGCTCCGGCAGGTGCTCGCGCAGCAGGCTCGTCGCGGCCAGCGTCTCGAGCGTCGGCACGTCGCCCGCGCACGCCAGCACGACGTCCGGCTCGCCGTCTCCGTCGCTCGAGGCCCACTCCCAGCGTCCGATGCCCGCGGCGCAGTGGCGCAGCGCGGCGTCCATGTCGAGCCACTGCGGCGAGGGCTGCTTGCCCGCCACGACGACGTTGACGTAGCCCGTGCTGCGCAAGCAGTGGTCGGTGACCGACAGCAGCGTGTTCGCGTCCGGCGGCAGGTACACGCGCACGACCGAGGCCTTCTTGTTCACGACCAGGTCGAGGAAGCCGGGGTCCTGGTGCGAGAAGCCGTTGTGGTCCTGCCGCCACACGTGCGAGGAGAGCAGGATGTTGAGCGAGGCGATCGGCGCGCGCCAGGCGATGCGGCGCGACGCGTCGAGCCACTTCGCGTGCTGGTTCACCATCGAGTCCACGATGTGGATGAACGCCTCGTAGCACGCGAAGAAGCCGTGGCGGCCGGTGAGCAGATAGCCCTCGAGCCAGCCCTCGCACTGGTGCTCGCTCAGCACCTCCAGCACGCGTCCGTCGCGCGCGACGTGCTCGTCGTCGTCGCGGATCTCGGCCATGGACATGCGGTCGGTGACCTCGAACACGGCGTCCCAGCGGTTCGAGGAGGTCTCGTCGGGGCTGAACACGCGGAAGGTGCGCGGGTTCGCCGCGAGCACGTCGCGCAGGAGCGCTCCCTGCACGCGTGTCGCCTCGGCCGTCGCCGTGCCCGGCGCGGGCACGCGCACGGCGTGCGCCCGGAAGTCGGGCAGCCGCAGCGGCTCGCGCAAGAGGCCGCCGTTCGCGACGGGGTTGGCGCTCATGCGCCGCGTCCCGCGCGGCGCCAGCGCCGCGAGCTCGGCGCGCGGCGCGCCGTCCTCGTCGAAGAGCTCCTCGGGCCGGTAGCTGCGCATCCAGCGCTCGAGCAGCTCCAGGTGCGCGGGCTTCTCGGCCAGCTTCGCCAGCGGCACCTGGTGCGAGCGGAACGTGCCTTCGACGGGCCGGCCGTCCACCTCCTGCGGCCCGGTCCAGCCCTTGGGCGTGCGCAGCACGATCATCGGCCAGCGCGGGCGCGCCGTCGCGCCGCGCTCGCGCGCGTCGGCCTGGAAGCGGCGCACGTCGTCGAGCGCCTCGTCGAGCACGCGCGCCATGCGCGCGTGCATCGCCGGCGGGTCGTCGCCCTCGACGAAGCGCGGGTCCCAGCCGTAGCCGAAGAGGAGCGCCGTCAGCTCCTCGCGCGGGATGCGCGCCAGCACGGTGGGACCGGCGATCTTGTAGCCGTTCAGGTGCAGGATCGGGAGCACCGCGCCGTCGCGCGCGGGGTTCAGGAACTTGTTCGAGTGCCAGCTCGTCGCGAGCGGCCCGGTCTCCGCCTCGCCGTCGCCGACGACGCAGCACACGACGAGCTCGGGGTGGTCGAAGGCCGCCCCGAAGGCGTGCGAGAGCGCGTAGCCGAGCTCGCCGCCCTCGTGGATGCTGCCCGGGATCTCGGGCGCGACGTGGCTC
Source organism: uncultured bacterium (assembly GCA_902826945.1). Next base: position 1,986 of record CADEGS010000302.1, read on the forward strand.
GGGATGCCGCCGGGGAAGGAGAACTGCTTGAAGAGGCGCGCCATGCCCGCCGCGTCGCGCGAGACCTCGGGATAGACCTCGCTGTAGGTCCCCTCGAGCCACGTGTTGGCGACGATGCCCGGGCCCCCGTGCCCGGGGCCGATGACGTAGATCGCGTCCAGGTCGCGCTCCACGATCGCGCGGTTCATGTGCACGTAGACGAAGTTCAGGCCGGGCGTCGTGCCGAAGTGGCCGAGCAGCCGCGGCTTCACGTGCTCGAGTCGCAAGGGCTCGCGCAGGAGCGGGTTCGCCAGCAGGTAGATCTGCCCGACCGACAGGTAGTTGGCCGCGCGCCACCAGGCGTCCATGCGGCGCAGGCGCTCGTTCTCGTCCATGGGGCTCATCGCCGTTCCTCTGCGGGCTCCGTCCGCTGCAGCGCCGCCAGCGTCTCGCGCGCGAGCACCGACTCCTCGTCGGTGGCGAGCGCCCACACCGCGCAGCGGCTCTGCGCGGCGGAGATCCGGCCCTCTCCGGCCTCGTTGCGGCGCGCGTCGAGCGTGAGGCCCAGGTGCTCGAGCCCGCGCGAGACGCGCGCGCGGATCGCGGCCGAGCGCGCGCCGATGCCGCCCGAGAAGACCAGCGCGTCGAGGCCGCCGAGCGTCGCCGCGAGCGCGCCGACGGCCTGGCGCGTGCGGTGGCAGAAGAGCTCGACCGCCTCCGCCGCGCGCGGGTCCTCCGCCTCGGCCGCGAGCAGCGCGCGCATGTCGCCGCTCGTCCCCGACACGCCGAGCAGGCCCGAGCGGCGGTTCACGAGGTCGTCCAGCGCGTCCGCGTCGAGCCCGCGCTCGCGCAAGAGCCACACGAGCGCGCCGGGGTCGAGGTCGCCAGAGCGCGTCGCCATCGGGATCCCCGAGGCCGGCGTGAAGCCCATCGTCGTATCGACGCAGCGGCCGGCGCGCACGGCGGCCAGGCTCGCGCCCGCGCCGAGATGCGCGAGCACGACGCGCCCGCGCGCCGCCTCGGCGCCAGCGACACGCGCGAGCTCCTCCATCAGGAAGGTGTACGAGAGGCCGTGGAAGCCGTAGCGCACGAGGCCCGCGGCCTCGAGCTCGCGCGGCAGCGCGAGGAGCCGCGCCGCGCGCGGCAGCCCGCGGTGGAAGCTCGTGTCGAAGCAGGCGACGTGCGGCACGGCCGGGAGCCGCCGCTCGGTCTCCTCGAGGATCGCGAGCGAGGCCCGGGCGTGCACCGGGTCGAGCGGCGCGAACGAGCGCAGCGCGCGCACGAGCTCCGGTGTCACGCGCCGCGGGCGGTCCCCGTGCGGGCCGCCGTGCACGATGCGGTGGCCGACGGCCTCCACGCGCGCGAGCAGGCCGTCGTCCGCGAGCCGGCCGAGCAGCGCGTCGGTGGCGCGCGCGTGGTCGGGCGCGCGCACCGCGACGGTCTCGGCCTCACCTTCCTCGCGCTCGAGCGCGAGCTCCGGCCGCGCGCCGCCGACCGAGGACACCGAGGCGCGCAGGAGCCGCCGTCCGTCCGCGCAGCGGACGACGCTGCCCTTCAGGCTCGACGAGCCGCCGTTCATCGTCAGCACGACGCGGTCGTCTCCCGGTTCGCTCATGGTGGTCGGCTTCCTCGACGCGCCGCAGGAGGGCGGTGCGCCGGGCGAGGATCCACCGCCGCAAAGGCCATGCCCGGCGCACCGCGCGCCCTCGACCGCCGTCAGCGCGTGGGCGCCTCGTCCCGACGCGCCAGGAGGAAGAGCACGAGCGGAGGGTCGGCGCGGACGACGATCGTATCCGCGTCGGGGCCCGGGAGCGCGGAGCGATCGACGCCGCAATGCGCGGTCAGGTAGTCCACCGCCTCGCTCGAGAGGTAGACGGCCCGGTAGCGCCCGAGCGCCTCCTGCGCGCGCGCGCGCAGGCGCTCGAGGGCGCTCCCACCGCCGGCGTCGGCGCGCCAGCTCCCGTGCACGAGGTTCGGCAGCGGCACGACCGGCGCGTCGGTCAGCCAGCGCACGTGCTGCGCGACCTCGCCGGCGACGAGCAGCGCGTCCTCGGGCAGCGCGCCGGCGAGCAGGAGCGCCGCCTTTCGCTCCCCGTCGGGCGTCGTCGCGTGGTGCAGCGCGAAGGCGGTCGCGACGAAGGTCTGTCCGGCGAGCAGGCTCGCGCCGAGGACGTACGCCGCGCGCGGCGCGCGCCCGTCGAGCGCCCGCGCTCCCGCGGCGAGCGCAAGGCCGAGCGCGAGGGTGAACGGCACGAGCAGCCCCGCCACCGGCCGCCCGAAGGCGAGGAACACGGCGAGGTAGGGCGCGCCGAGGAGCAATGCTCCCGCGAGCTCGCGCCGCGCGGCCGCGTCGCGCCGGGCGTCCAGCAGCGCGAAGGGCAGGCCGACGAGCGTCGCCCCGACGAGCAGCGGCGCGCCGTGCCCGAGGTACGTCGCGAGCAACGCCAGGTGGCCCGGCTCGCCCGCGCGCGGCAGGAAGCCGCGCCAGTAGCGCGCGAAGGCGCCGATGCGGTCCAGCGGGTCGCCGACGAGCGCCGCCAGCGCCAGCAGGGCGAGCGCCAGCCCGGCCGGCACGAAGAGCTCGCGCCGCGGCGGCGCGG
>CADEGS010000303.1 GCA_902826945.1 uncultured bacterium
CCTGCTCGCCGCCGTGGCGGAAGCCGTCGAAGCGCTCGAGCAGGTCGCGGCAGGTGGACTGGACGACGTCGCTCGCGTCCTCGCGCGCCCCGAAGGCGCGGCCGACGCGCAGGCGCACGTAGGCCTCCAGCGCCGGCAGGTGGCGCGCCAGCAGCGCCTCGACCGCCGCGCGGTCGCCCGCCTGCGCGGCGCGCACGAGCGCCGCCTCGTCCGCCTCGGGCTCCATCACGGCCGGCTATGCTACGAGCGACGAGCCGCGCGCGCCGCGAGCGAGCCGCCGCGATGAGCCAGCCCAGCCCCTCCTTCGACGAGATCCTGGCGGACTGCCTGGCGGCGCTCGAGCACGAGGGCTCCGGCGCGCTCGAGAGCGCCTGCGCGGCGCACCCCGACCTGGCCGAGCGCCTGCGCCGGCGCGTGCGCCTGCTCGCCGCCGCGGACCTGATCGACGCCGACGGCGCGCTCGACCGGCTGCCCGAGCGGCTGGGCGACTTCGAGCCGCTCGAGCGCCTGGGCGAGGGCGGCATGGGCGTCGTGCACCTCGCGCGCCAGGCCTCGACCGGGCGGCTGGTCGCCCTCAAGCTCGTGCGGCCCGGCCAGCTGCTCTTCCCCGAGGCGCGCGCGCGCTTCCGGCGCGAGGTCGAGCTGTGCGCGCGCCTGCACCACCCCGGGATCGTGTCGGTGCTGGCGGTGGGGGAGACGCGCGGCGTGCCGTGGTTCGCGATGGAGCTCGTGCGCGGCACGAGCCTGGCGAGCCTGCTGGCGGCCCTGCGCGAGCGCGCGGGCGATCCCGCGGCGATCGCGCGCGAGCTGCCGGCGCGGCTCGTGCACGAGCTGACGCCGGCGGCGCTGCGCGAGGAGCCGCCGCCGCCCTTCGCCGCGAGCTGGCGCGCGTGGTCGCTGCGCGCGGTGCGCGACGTCGCGCGCGCGCTCGCCTACGCCCACGCCCACGGCGTGCTGCACCGCGACATCAAGCCCTCCAACGTGCTGGTCGCGGGCGACGGACGCGTGCTGCTCTCGGACTTCGGCCTGGCGAGCCGGCCGGGCGAGGGCTCGCTCACGCGCTCGAGCGAGGCCGTGGGCTCGCTGGCCTACATGGCGCCCGAGACGCTCGCGGGCCAGGGCGCCAGCACCCGCGCCGACGTGTACGGGCTGGGGGCGCTGCTCTACGAGCTGGCGACGCTGCGCCGCCCCTTCGAGGCGCCCTCCGCGCCGGCGCTCGTGCGCGCCGTCCTGGCCGGGGAGCTCGCGGCGCCGCGCCGCCTCGCGCCGCGCATGGGCGCGGACGAGGAGGCGGTCTGCCTGCGCGCGCTGGAGCGCGTCCCCGAGCGCCGCTACGCCGGCGCCGCCGAGCTGGCGGCGGACCTCGACAACCTGCTCGAGCGCCGTCCGACGCAGGCCCGTCCGGCGGGGCCGCTGCGCCGCGCCTGGCGCGCGGCGCAGCGCCGTCCGGCGCGCGCCCTGGCGCTCGCGCTCGGCGCGCTGGCGCTCGTCGCCGGCCCGGTCGGCTGGGAGCTCAACCGGCTGCGCACCGCGCGCGAGCTGCGCGAGGCGTACGACAACGAGCGCCGCGCGCACGCGCTCTCCGAGCGCCACTTCCAGGCCGCCCTCGCCGCGGTCGGCCACGTGCTGCGCGAGCTCGCCACGGACGAGCTCGAGGACGCGCCGCGCATGCAGCTCGTGCGCCTGGAGGCGATCGAGCGCGCCGGCGAGCTGTTCGCAGAGCTGGAGCGCGACCGCCCCGACGACCCTGCGGTGCTGCGCGAGGGCGCGCGCCTGAGCGCCTCGCGCGCGGACGTGCTGGAGGACCTCGGCCGGCTGGACGAGGCGGTCCTGGAGTGCCGGCGCGCGCGCGGATCGCTCGCGCGGCTGCTCGCGGCGGAGCCGACGGCGGACCTGCGCGTGGCGCTGGCCCAGGTGCTGAACCTCGAGTGCCGCATCCTGCAGCTCCAGCTCCAGCACGCGCCCGCCCTGGAGCTGCAAGCGGAGTGCGTGGCAGAGCTGCGCCTGGCGCTCCTCGGCGGGGGGAGCGAGCAGAGCGTCGGCGACCTGGTCGTGGCGCTCGCGAACCGGGCGGAGTCGGAGGCCGTCGCGCTCGGGCGCGAGGCCGCGCTCGCCACGCTGGCGGAGGCCGAGGCGCTGGGGCGCGAGCACCTGGCGCGGCGCCCGCAGGAGGCGTCGGCGCACCGCCAGCTGGCCCAGGCGCTGGTCGCGCGCGGGCGCTTCGAGTGCCTCTCGGGGCGGCTGGACGAGGCCGACCTCCTGGCGCGCGAGGGGCTGGAGCTCGAGCGCCGGGCGCTGGCGCTCGCGCCCGGGGAGCGCGCGCAGGCCTTCGACCTCGCCAGCGCGCTGGGATCGGTGGCCGACATCGCGCGCGCGCGCCACGACCGGGAGGAGGAGGTGCGTCTCGTCGAGGAGGCCGTCGCGCTCCTGGGCGCGCTGCGGCGCGACTTCCCCGAGTCGCTGCGCTTCCGGCGCGAGCACCGCTCGCTGCGCGATCGCCGGGCGAGCGCCATCGGCGCGCTGGGGAGGCGCGAGGAGGCTCTCGGGCTCTACACGGAGCTGCTCGCGGAGGCGCAGGAGGAGCTCGAGCGCGCCCCGGACCGCTGCGACACCCGCGGCCAGGCCGCGCAGGCCGCCAACAACCTGGCGAACTGCCTGATCCACCTGCGGCGCGACCTCGAGCGCGCCCGCGCGTTGAGCGAGCAGGGCCTGACGCTGCTCGCGCCTTGCCTGTCCGTCGGCCAGGGGACCTGGGCGCCCGAGCTCGAGTGGAAGCTGCGCTACCAGGGGTGCCTGGCGCGCTGCCTGGGCGGCGGCGACCCCGAGCGCGCGCTGGAGGCGGTCGCCGCCTTCGACGCCGCGGCCGGCGAGGACGCCGTCCGCCTGCGCTTCGCCGCCGACCTGTGGACCGAGTGGCTGCTCGCCGCGCGTCGCGCGCGGCTGCCCGCGCCCGCGGTCGAGGACCTCGTGGCCGCGCCGCCGGACGAGGGCGAGCGCGCCGCGCGCGAGCGCGTGCTCGAGCTGCTCGAGCGCGCGGTGGAGCGTGGCTACGACGACGTGCAGGAGCTGCGCACGACCGAGTCGCTGGCCCCGCTGCGCGCCGACCCGGCCTTCGAGGACCTGCTGCGGCGCGCCCAGGCCGCGGCGGCCCGGCGCGCCTGAGGCGCGCGCGCGACGGGCCGCCCGCTCGCCTGCGCGCGAGGACGCTAGTACGCCTTGGCGAAGATCGCCTCGGTCGTCGTCTCGCGGCCGGTGAGGACGCAGCGGCCGGGCCGGCCGGACTGCTCGAGCGGGACGCAGCGCAGCGTCACGCCCAGGTCCTTCAGGCGCTCGTCGGCGGTCGGGCTCGGCGCCCACGGGGCGCGCACGAAGCCCGAGGGGAAGGCCTCGGACGAGAAGAAGGCGCGCAGCGCCTCGAAGTCGCGCACGTCGGTGCGCACGAGCGCGGCCATGCGCTGGCGCGCTTGCTCGCGGTAGAGGCTCTGGAGCGCGTCCAGGCGCGCGCCGACGCTCGCCAGGAAGGCGTCGCGCGCCAGCGTCTCCTTCTCCTGCGGCGCGCGGTCGCGCGCGCACAGCGTGACCTGGCCGCTCTCGACGTCGCGCGGGCCGAGCTCGAGCTGCAGCGGCACGCCGCGCTTGATCCACTGCCAGCGCTTCTCGGTCGGCTTGCGGTCGCGGTCGTCGACCTTGGCCTCGATGCGTTGGCCCTCGCCGAAGGTGCGCGTCTGGAGCTCGGCCGCCAGCGCGCGTGCGTAGGCCAGCACCTGCGCGTCGGCCTCGCCGCCGCGCAGGATCGGCACGATCGCCACCTGGTGCGGCGCGACGCGCGGCGGGATGCGCAGGCCGTCGTCGTCGCCGTGGCTCATGATCACGGCGCCGATCAGGCGCGTCGTCATGCCCCACGAGGTCGTGTGCGCGAAGGCCTTCTGGTTCTGCTCGTCGACGAACGAGATGTTCGCCGAGCGCGCGAAGTTCTGGCCCAGGAAGTGCGAGGTGCCGGCCTGCAGCGCCTTGCCGTCCTGCATCATGGCCTCGAGGGCCAGCGTCTCGACCGCGCCGGGGAAGCGGTCGTAGTCGGGCTTGCGCCCGACGATCACCGGGATCGCGAGCCAGTCCTCGACGAAGCGCCGGTAGACCTCGAGCATGCGCAGCACCTCCGCGCGCGCCTCGGCCTCGGTCGCGTGCGCGGTGTGCCCCTCCTGCCACAGGAACTCGGTCGTGCGCAGGAAGACGCGCGGGCGCATCTCCCAGCGCACGATGTTGCACCACTGGTTGATGCGCAGCGGCAGGTCGCGGTAGGACTTGACCCACGACGAGAACGACTCGCCGATGATCGTCTCGGAGGTCGGGCGCACGACGATCGGCTCGGGCAAGGGGCTCGCCGGCACGAGCACGCCGTCCTTGCTCTCCAGGCGATGGTGCGTGACGACCGCCATCTCCTTGGCGAAGCCCTCGACGTGCTCGGCCTCCTTCTGGATGTAGGAGAGCGGGATGAACAGCGGGAAGTAGGCGTTCTCGTGCCCGAGCTCCTTGATCATGCGGCCCAGGTGCTCCTGGATC
>CADEGS010000304.1 GCA_902826945.1 uncultured bacterium
GCCGCTCACGGATCCGTGGGCGACGGCGCTCTCCTTCCTGCCGCTGGCGGCGCTGCTCGCGCTCGCCGACCCGCGCGGGCGCGCGCCGCGAGGGCTGCCGCGCGCGGCGCTCGCGCCCTTCCGCCCCGCGAGCGTCGCGGCGGCCGGGCTCGCGTGGGCCTGCGCCTGGATCGCGCTGCTCGATCCCGACCCCGGCATCCTCAAGCCCGGGCGCGTGTGGATCGACGAGACGCACAGCGAGTGGGAGCGCACCGACGCCCGCATGGACGCGGAGACCTACGGCGAGCGCTCGACCTACAACTACTCGGGCCTCGCCGCCTGGCTGGGGCAGCACTACGACGTAGGGATCGCCGAGGAGGGCCTCACGCCCGAGCTGCTCGCGGGCTGCGACGTGCTGGTGCTGAAGACGCCCACCTCGCCCTACGCGCAAGAGGAGATCGACGCGATCCACGCCTACGTGCGCCGCGGCGGCGGCCTGTTCGTGATCGGCGACCACACGAACGTGTTCGGCTCGTCCACCTTCCTGGACGAGGTCGTGGACGAGTACGGCATCCGCTTCGAGGCCGACGCGACCTACGCGCACGACGGCGGCCTCTCGCTCTACGAGGCGCCGAGCGTGGCGCGCCACCCCGCCGTGCTGCACCTGCCACCGTTCCTGTTCGCGACCTCGTGCAGCCTGCGCGGCGGCCCGTCCGTGCAGCCGATCCAGACGGGGACCGCGCTGCAGACGATGCCGGCCGACTACGGGCGGCGCAGCTTCTTCGCCGAGGGCGAGGACTGGCTGCACCGGCCGTTCGGGCTCTTCCACCAGACGGTCGGCGCGCGGGCGGGACGGGGGCGCGTGGTCGCGTTCTCCGACAGCACGGTGTGGTCGAACTTCTTCCTGCACGTGCGCGGCAAGCCCGAGCTCCTGCTCGGGCTCGTCGACTGGTGCAACCGCGCCAACGCCTTCCCGCACCTGCGGCCGGCGGCGGCCGGGCTGGCCCTCGCGCTCCTGCTCGCCGCCTGGTCGCTCTCACGCGCGGGCGGCGCCGGCGCGCGGCTCGCGGACGTGCTCGTGTTCCCGGGGCTCCTCGTGAGCGCGCTCGCGCTGCCCGCGATCGACGCCTGGAACCGGCGCTCCCATCCGCCGGTGCGGCCGCACGGCGAGCTGGCCGAGGTGCGCTTCCTGCTCGACGGCGCGGACGTGTTCCTGCCGGCCGTGCGCCTGATCGACCACGAGCATCCGGGCTACCTGAACTTCTTCAACTGGACGCAGCGCGTGGGCCTCGTGCCGGTGATGGCGACGAACGCGATCGCGGAGGCCGACGCCGGGCCCGAGGACGTGCTGGCGCTCTTGCGCGACCGCCGTCCGCTGGGCGCGGACGAGGCCGAGCTCCTGGCCCGGCGCGTCGAGGCGGGCGGGAGCGTGCTCGTGCTGGAGGATCGCACGGGGCTGGAGCGCGTCGCGCCGCTGCTCGATCGCTTCGGCGTGCGCTGGACGAGCGTCCCGGCCGCGGTTCCGCCGGACGTCGCCGAGGCGACGGCGCAGGCCGCGAGCGCTCCGGGCGGGCCGCCCGCGCTCACGCTGGAGGCGCGCTCGGGCCAGCGCGCCCTGGCGGCGCTCGCGCCCGCGCTCGCCGAGGGCGAGCGCATCCACCTCGAGGGCGGCGCACCGTGGCTGCGCGCCGCGGACGGCGTCTGCCAGGGAATCCTGTGCACCTCGCCCTCGGGCGGGCGCCTGCTCGTGCTCGGCCTCGCGGACGCCTTCACGAACGAGCGCATGGGCGTGTCGAGCGTCGTCCCCACGGCGGAGCAGCGCGAGCTGTTCGAGCTCGAGTACGAGATCTGGCGCGCGCTGGCGCCGGATCGGGCGCTGTGAGCGGACGCGCTCAGCGCTCGCCGAGCCCGCCCAGCGCCCGCACCGCGTCGATCGTGTCGGCGTCCTCGGGGCGCTTGTCCGGGCGGTAGCCGCGCAGGCGCGCGAAGCGCAGCGCGGCGCCGCCGGGATAGTGCGGGCTCGCCTGCACGCCGTCGAGCGCGATCTCGACCACGAGCTCGGGCCGCACGAAGACGACGTGGCCCTCGCGCGCGGTCGCGAGCGCGCCCAGGCGCTCGGTCTGCCAGGCGAGCGTCTCGTCGGTCATGCCCTTGAAGGTCTTGCCGACCATCACGAAGCCGCCGGTGCGCGGGTCGCGCGCGCCCAGGTGCAGGTTCGAGAGCCAGCCGCGCCGCCGCCCGCTGCCCTCCTCGGCGGCGAGCACGACGAGGTCGAGCGTGCGCGCGGGCTTGACCTTGAGCCAGGCGGCGCCGCGCCGGCCGGCCTCGTAGGGCGCGCGCTCGTCCTTCGCCATCACGCCCTCGTGACCGCGCGCGAGCGCGTCGGCGAGGAAGGCCTCGCCGGCCGCCGCGTCCGCGACGGCGGCCGCCGGCACGAGCATCGGAGCGGGCACGAGCGCCGCCAGCCGCGCGCGGCGCTCGGCGTAGGGACGCTCGAGCCAGTCCACGCCGTCCTCGTGCAGGAGGTCGAAGAAGAAGGGCGAGAGCGGCAGCTCCGCGCGCAGCGCCTCGACGTCGAGGCGGCGGCCGAAGCGGCGCATCGTGACCTGGAAGGGCTGCGGCCGTCCGTCCGCGGCGAGCGCGATCGCCTCGCCCTCGAGCACGAGCGCGCGCGCCGGCAGCGCCCGCGCGGCCTCGACGACCTCCGGCACGGCGGCGGTCACGTCGTTCCCCGCGCGCGAGAAGACGCGCACCGCGTCGTCGGCCCGGTGCACCTGCACGCGCGCGCCGTCGAGCTTCCACTCGAGCGCCGCGCGCTCCAGCCGCTCGAGCGCCTCGGCGACGCTCGCCGCCGACTGCGCGAGCATCGGCTGCACCGGCCGCAGGAGCTCGAGCCGGAAGCGCTCGAGGTCGCCGCCCGCGAGCGCCTCGACCGCCACCGCGCGCAGCGCGCCGCCGAGCATCGCCGCTCTCCGCACGCGCTCGGCCGGCATCCCGGCCGCCGCCGCGACCGCCTCGACCAGCACGCCCTCGAGCGCGCCCTGGCGCAGCTCGCCTTGGAGAAGGCGCAGGAGGAAGTCCTGCTCGTCCGCCGTCGCGCGCGCGAAGAGCGCGCCCAGCCGCTCGCGACGCGCGGCCGCCGAGCCCTTGCCCGACAGCCCAGCGAGCGCCTCGAAGGCGCGATCGACCTCGAGCAGCGCGAGCGTCGGCTCCGCCGCCGGCGCGCCGAGCGCCTCGCGCGCCATCTTCCAGCCGACCCCGAGCTTGCCCTGGCGCGGCTCGCCGCCGAGGAAGGCGACCGCGGTCTCGACCTCCTCGCGCGCGAGCGCGCGCAGGAGATCCGCCAGCAGGGCGACCTTCTCCAGGCGCGAGGCCGTCGCGGCCACCGCGCGGCCGACGCGCACGAGCTCGGCGAGCTGCATCGCCTGACTCTACCCGCGGCCCGCGGGCCCCCGCGGCGACGCGCCGGCCGCGCGCCGCCGGCCGGGATTGAAAACGGACGGCGTGCGGACCATTTCTCCTGACCATGAGCGTGATGCGGTCGGTGGCGGACGAGGTGGCGGCGATCGTCGAGCGGGTCGGGCCGTCGGTGGTGCACGTGCGCTCGATCCCGCGCGAGGGCCGGCGCGGGCGCCCGCGCGCGCTGGCGAGCGGCTCGGGCGTCGTGATCACGCCCGACGGCTACGCGCTGACGAACAGCCACGTCGTGCACGGCTCGGCCGGGATCGAGGCCGAGCTCGCCGACGGACGCACGGTCTTGTGCGACCTGATCGGCGACGACCCGGCGACCGACCTCGCGCTCCTGCGCCTCGAGGCGGGCGACGCGCACGCGGCGCTCGGCGACTCGAACGCGCTGCGCGTGGGGGAGCTCGTGCTCGCGCTCGGCTCGCCCTTCGGCCTCGCGCGCACGGTCACGCTGGGCATCGTGAGCGCGCTCGGCCGCTCGCTCGCGAGCCAGGCGGCCGGCCGCACGATCGAGGGCGTGATCCAGACCGACGCGCCGCTCAACCCCGGCAGCTCGGGCGGCCCGCTCGTCGACGAGGCCGGCCGCGTCGTCGGCATCAACACCGCGATCGTGCTCGGCGGCCAGGGCATCTGCTTCGCGGTGCCCTCGAACACCGCGACCTTCGTCGTCGGCGAGCTGCTCGCGCACGGTCGCGTGCGCCGCGCGCGCCTGGGCCTGCACGTCGAGGAGCTCCTCCTCCCGCGCGCCGTCGCGACCCGCGCCGGCCTCGCGAGCGCGCGCGGCGTCGCCGTGCGCTCGGTCCTGCCCGAGAGCCCCGCGCACGCGGCCGGCCTGCAGCCCGGCGACGTGATCGTCGCGCTCGACGAGACGCGCACCGAGACCGCCGCCGACCTGCACCGCGCGCTCTCCCAGGACCGCATCGGCCGGGAGGTCGCGCTCGCGGTGGTGCGCCGCGGCGAGCGCCGGACGCTGACCGTGCGCCCCGACGAGGCGCCGGTCGCGGCCTGAGGGGGCC
>CADEGS010000305.1 GCA_902826945.1 uncultured bacterium
CCCCGCTGTTCACGAGGCCCTACCGGCTTTGAAGGCCGGGCGGCACACCAGCACCGATCCACTCCCGCTCGAGGCGGCGCAGTGTAGCGGCTCAGGCGCGCGCGGGGAGCAGACGCCCGGGGCTGCCGGCGAAGAGCCCGTAGGGCAGCCCGCCGCAGAAGCGGCGCAGCGTGCGCTCCTCTCCCGCGCGTCCCTCGAAGCCGACCGCGAACGGAACGCCGCCCGGACGGCGGTCGAAGTCCTCGGGCAGACGCACGCGCACGCCGCGCCCGCCGCTCCGGACGTCGGAGTCGACGCGGCACAGCGCGCGCGGATCGCTCAGGCCGCCCGCGTCCTCGACCCAGGCGCGGAGCTCGCCGCCGCGCCGCTCGAGCGTCATGCTCGCCGGCGGCGCGCCCGGCCGCTCGCGCAGCATCGGCAGGCGCAGCGCGTCGCGGCGCAGCGCGACGGTGCGCACGCGCGCCAGCGGCGCGTCGAGCACGAGGCGCCCGGCCGGCCGCCCGGCGGCGGCGTCCCAGGCGAAGGCGGCGTGGACGAGCGGGTCCTCGTGCGGCGACCACGACCCGCCGCGCAGCGCGAGCGCGTGCAGGCCGCGCGCCCCGGGCGCCAGGCGCGCGCGGCGCGGCTCGAGCGCGGCCTCGAAGGCGCCCCCGCGCGTCTCGAGCGTCAGCGCCACCTCGACCGCGAAGGGGAACGGGTTGCGCACGCCGAGCGCGAGCTCCCAGCCGCCGCTCCACTCCCCCGCCGCGCCGTCCGCGCGCACGGCGACCTCGAGCGCCGGGCACTCGAGCGGCCAGCCGCCGCGGTCCTCCGGCGCGAGCGCCGCGAGCGCGCGCGCCGCGAGCGCGCGCCGCGGCTCGTTCGTGTTGAAGCCGGCGAGCGGCGCGCGGCAGGCCTGGAGCAGGTCCTCGGGCTCGTCGACCGACCACGACCAGCGCTCGCAGGACCACTCCGCCGCGCCGGCCGCGGTGCGCCAGCCGCCGGGCGCGGTGGCGTGCGCGCTCAGCCGCTCGTCGCGCACGAAGCGCCGGTCGCCCTCGTCCGCGACCAGCGCCAGGAGCATCGTCGGCAGGCCGCGGTCGCGCGCCTCCAGGCACACCGCGCGGTGGAACGAGGCGACGAAGAGCGGCAGCGGGCGCGGCAGCCCGGCCAGGATGCGCGCCAGCTCGGGGACGAGCGTCGGGTCCTTGACCTCGATCATGTGCCGCGGCGGCTCGGCGGGCGCGGCGCCCGCGATCGCCAGCGCCTCCTCGAAGAGCGGCAGCGGCTCGCCGCGGAAGCGCTTCGAGAACCAGCCGCCGGCGTCGGCGCCGGCGAGCTCGGCCAGCGTGCGGTCGGCGACCGGCCCGCTCCGGTCGGTCGTGCGCTCGAGCGTCTCGTCGTGGAGCAGCACAGGCTCGCCGCTCTTGCAGGCGTGCAGGTCGTACTCGAAGCCGTCGAGGCCGAGCTCGAGCGCGAGCTCGAGCGAGGCGAGCGTGTTCTCGGGCGCCAGCCGCGGCGCGCCGCGGTGCCCGAGGATCCAGGGCGGCCCGGGCGCGCGCGCCTCTGCGTCCGCGCCCGCCGGCTCCCGCTCGCCCTCGCCCTCCTCGGCCATCGCGCCAGCCTTCCAAACGCGCGCGCCCGAAGGAAGGGCGCGGGCGCGCTCACACGAGCCGGATGCGCGCCGCGCCGCGCGGCTCGAACGCGCCCACGCAGGCGACCGGCAGCTCGCGCGCGCGCAGCGCGCCCTCGAGGGCGGCCGCGCTCGCGGGCGGCACGACGATCAAGAGCCCGCCGGAGGTCTCCGCGTCGAAGGCCAGGCCGATCAGGTCCTCCTCGAGGTCGCGCGCGATCTCGACCTCGGCCGCCAGGCCCGCGCGGCCGCGCTTCGCGCCGCCGGAGAAGAGCCCGCGGCGCGCCAGGTCGCGTGCGATCGGGAAGAGCGGCACGTCGCGCAGGCGCAGGCGCAGCGTGAGGTCGCTCGCGCGCGCGACGTTCAGCGCGTGGCCGACCAGGCCGAAGCCGGTGACGTCGGTGCAGGCGTGCGTCTCCACGCTCGCCATCGCGTCGGCGGCGCGGTCGTTCAGGGTCGCCATCTGGCGCGCCGCCGGCTCGACGTCCTCCCAGCGGATCTTGCGCAGCTTGGCCGCGGTCGTCACGCAGCCCATGCCGATGGGCTTCGTCAGGTAGACGACGTCGCCGGCGCGCGCGCCGGCGTTGGTCGCCACGCGAGCGGGGTCCACCAGGCCCGTCACCGCGAAGCCGAACTGCACGTCGGAGACGACCGTGTGCCCGCCGGCCAGCACCGCGCCCGACTCGCGCACCTTGGCGTGGCCGCCGCGCAGGATCGCGTCGCGCCACTCCTTCGAGAAGTCGGCCGGGAAGCCGGCCAGGGACAGCGCGCTGAACGGCCGTCCGCCCATCGCGTACACGTCCGAGAGCGCGTTGGCCGCCGCGATCGCGCCGTACCAGTGCGGGTCGTCCACGACCGGCGGGAAGAAGTCCACGGTCTGCACGAGCGCCAGCCGGATCCCCGCGGGCAGACCCTCTCCGGGACCCAGGACGACGACGCCCGCGTCGTCCAGGGTCTTCGGGCCCACGAGTAGCCGCCCGTCCGCGTCGTCCGTGACGTCGCGCAGCACCTGCGCGAGCTCGCCTTGCGGCAGCTTGGCCGCTCAGCCGGCGCAGTCGGCGTAGTCCGTGAGTCGCTTGGCGTGGAAGAGGCTCATGCGCGGCGCATCATAGGCGCGGCGCGCGGCGCCACCAACGACCGGCGCCCTCCCCCGGCGCACGGGCGCCGCGGCCGCTTTGCACAAGCGGTACGCCGCGCGCTCCCCCCCGCTCAAGAACCCGCGCGGCGGCGTCCGACCCGTGCCAGCGAACCGCGAGGGAAGGGAGCGGGTCGTGGAGAGACTGCGTAACGTCGACTGGGGCAGCCTGCGGGTGCGCCTCGTCCTGGGCCTGGGCGCGCTGCTCCTCGTCCTGACCGGCCTCTGGTCGTGGCAGGGCTGGCGCACGGACAGCGCACGCCTGCGGCGCGAGGCCTGCGCGCGCCTCGAGGCGCTGGCAGCCACCACGGCCGTCGCGCTCGACGCCGACGTGATCGTGGCGCACGCGCGGCGCGCGGCAGAGGGCGAGCGGCCGGCGAACGACCTGCACGACACGCTGGCGGACGTGCTCCGGGCGAACGGGCTCGATGGCCGCGTGCGCGTGCTGCTGCCGCGCGCCGACCTGCTCGAGCGCCTCCAGGCCGCGCCCGACGAGCTCGTCGCGGGCGCGCTGGAGCGCCACGGGAGCTCGGAGGACGGCCAGTCCGCTCCGCTGCGCGTGGACTACGCGCCCGCGATGGGCGCCGCGCTGCTCGAGGGGCACGTCGTCTCGGAGGGGCCGGTCGCGACGCCGGCGGGCAGCCAGCTCGCCGCGTACGCGCCGCTCGTGGACTCGTTCGGCGGCACGGTCGGCCTGGTGCAGGCGGAGCTCCCCTGGAGCGCCGCGCGCTGGAAGGCCGCGCTGCTCCTCGCGCTGCGCCTGCTGGGCGGCGGCGCGCTCGGCGCGGGCGCGCTGGCCGGGGCGAACGCGCTCGTGCGCCGCTCGCTGGCGCCGCTGGCGCGGCTGGAGCAGGCCGCGGGCGAGCTGGCGCTGGGGCACTGGACGAAGCCGGTCGCGACGGGCTGCCGGACGAGCGAGCTCGTGGTCCTCGCCAGCGCGCTCGAGGGCCTGCGCGTCGGCGTCGCCGCGCGCCTGGCCGAGGAGGAGCGCCAGCGCGAGGAGCTCGGCGCCGCCGCGCGCGCGCTCGAGCAGAACCTCGCCAGCCGCTCGGCCGTGCTGGCGCGTCTGGGCGGCGAGCTGCGCGAGCCGCTCGGCCGCTTCACGGGCGAGCTGCGCGCGCTCGGCAGCGTCCCGCTCGACGGCGAGGCGCGCCAGCGCGTCGCCGGCGCGCTGCAGTCGGGCTACGGCCTGTCGCGCGCGGTCGAGCACGCGCTGCAGCTGGCGCGCCTGGAGAGCGGGAGCGGCGAGGGCGTCCAGGAGCGCTTCGACCTGGCGGAGCTGATCGAGCGCGTGGCCGCACCGGCGCGCGCCCGCGCGCGCGAGGCCGGGCTGGCGCTGCGCGTGGTCGTGCCCGAGACGCTGCCGGCCAGCCTGATCGGAGACCCGGGCGCGATCCGCGAGGTGCTCGAGGAGCTGCTCGCGAACGCGCTCCTCGCCACGGCCGAGGGCTCGGTGACGCTGCGCGTGTGGCGCACGCCCTCGAAGGAGGAGGCGGTCTTCCTGCGCTTCGAGGTGGCCGACACCGGACGCGGCGTGTCCGTGGAGGAGGCCGGCCGCGTCGAGCAGGCGCTGCGCGAGCGCATGGAGTTCGCGCGCCGCGAGGGCGAGCGCGTCGGGCTGGCGCGCGCCAGCGAGCTCGTGCACCTGCACGGCGGCGAGCTGGCCTTCGAGAGCCGGCC
>CADEGS010000306.1 GCA_902826945.1 uncultured bacterium
GCGCGAGGAGGCCCCCCGGTCGCTCACGCTCGCGTGCGCTCCGGCACCAGGCTGGAGGGGGAGCCGTTGCGGCGGTGCTCGAGCGCCGCGGCGACGAAGCCCTGGAACACGGGGTGGGCGGCCAGGGGCGAGCTCTTGAACTCCGGGTGGAACTGGACGCCGACGAAGAACGGGTGGCCGACGAGCTCGACGATCTCGACCAGGTCCAGCTCGGGGTTGACCCCGCTCGGCACCAGGCCGGCGCGCTCGAAGGCGTCGCGGTAGGCGTTGTTGAGCTCGAAGCGGTGGCGGTGGCGCTCCTCGACCTCCTCGGCGCCGTACAGACGCTGCGCCAGCGTCCCCGGCCGCAGGCGGCAGGCGTAGGCGCCCAGGCGCATCGTGCCGCCCTTCTCGGAGACGCCCTGCTGCGACTCCATCAGGTGGATCACGGGGTGCGGCGTGGTCGGCGTGTGCTCGAGCGTGTGCGCGCCCGCGAGGCCCAGCACGTCGCGCGCGAACTCGATCACCGCGCACTGCATGCCGAGGCAGATGCCGAAGAAGGGCACGCCCAGCTCGCGCGCCCAGCGGATGGCGGCGATCTTGCCCTCCACGCCGCGCTCGCCGAAGCCGCCGGGGATGAGCAAGCCGCTGACGCCCTCGAGCAGTCCGACGCCGCCGTCGAGCAGCTCCTCGGCGCCGATCTTGCGCACCTCCACGCGCGCGTTGTTGGCGATGCCGGCGTGCGTCAGCGACTCGTAGATCGACTTGTAGGCGTCGTGCAGCTCGATGTACTTGCCGACGATCGCGATCTCGCACGTGCGCCGCGCGGAGACGACCCTGGCGACCATCTCCTTCCAGTCCTCGAGGTCGGTGGCCGGCTCGGACGGCAGGCGCAGGTGGCTGGCGACGATCGTGTCGAGCCGCGCGCGGACCAGGTCGAGCGGCACCTCGTAGATCGTGTGGCAGACGTCGCGCTCCTCGATCACCGCCTCGCGCCGCACGTTGCAGAACAGGCTGATCTTGCGCGCCATGTCCTCGGTCATCGGCTTCTCGGTGCGGCAGATCAGGACGTCCGGCTGGATGCCGATCTCGCGCAGCTTGCCGACCGACTGCTGCGTGGGCTTGGTCTTCATCTCGCCCGACGCGGACAGGTAGGGGAGCAGCGTGATGTGCACGAAGAGCACGTCCTCGTCGGCCCGCTCGAGCGCGAACTGGCGGATGGCCTCGAGGAAGGGCAGGCTCTCGATGTCGCCGACCGTGCCGCCGATCTCGGTGATCGCGACGTCCACCGGGCCCGGGCCCACGCCGGCCTGGATCGCCTCCTTGATCGCGTCGGTGATGTGCGGGATGACCTGCACGGTGCGCCCGAGGTAGTCGCCGCGGCGCTCCTTGCTGATCACCGAGAGGTAGATCTTGCCGGTCGTGAAGTTGCTGTCCTTGGTCAGCCTGGCGCCGGTGAAGCGCTCGTAGTGCCCGAGGTCCAGGTCCGTCTCGGCGCCGTCGTCGGTGACGTACACCTCGCCGTGCTGGAAGGGACTCATGGTGCCCGGGTCCACGTTGATGTAGGGGTCGAGCTTCTGCATCGAGATGCGGAGGCCGCGCCGCTCGAGGATCAGGCCGATGGCGGCCGAGGTCAGGCCCTTGCCGAGGCTGCTCACGACCCCCCCGGTCACGAAGATGTGCTTGGTCATGAGAAGGCCTTCGCGCCGCGGGCGGCGCTCATGCAGCGCGCGCGGAAGGCGGCGTACTGCTCGTGCGTGTCGATGCCCGGCGGGTGCACCGCCGTCGGGAGACAGCGGATGCGCCGCCCGTCCTCGAGCCAGCGCAGCTGCTCGAGGCCCTCGGTGCGCTCCAGGCGCCCGGGCGGGAGCGCGCAGAAGGCGCGCAGCGCGTCCGGCCGGAAGGCGTACACGCCCACGTGGCGCAGCGGGAGAACGCCGGCCTGCGCAGGGTCGCGGCGCGCGGGGATCGGCGCGCGCGAGAAGTAGAGCGCGTCGCCGCGCGCGTCGAGCACCACCTTGACCACGTTCGGGTCGAGCGCGCCCTCCGGCAGGTCGCAGCACAGGGTCGCGAGCTCGACCGCCGGGTCGGCGAAGGCGTCGAGCAGCGCGCGCAGGCCCTCGGCCGGCACCTCGGGCTCGTCGCCCTGCACGTTCACGACCGCGTCCCAGGGGCCGTCGGACGCGAGCCGCTCGAGCGCCTCGTGCACGCGGTCGGTCCCGCTCGCGTGGCGCTCCGAGGTCGGGAGCGCCTCGACGCCGACCGCGGCGGCGGCGCGCAGCACCTCGTCGGAGTCGGTGGCGACGACCACGCGCGCGAACGCCCCCGACGCGCGCACGGCCTGCGCCGTGTGCTCGAACAGGTAGCGCCCGGTCTCGCGCAGGAGCATCTTGCGCGGCAAGCGCGTCGAGCCGAGCCGCGCCGGGACCACGGCCAGGGCTCGCGGTCGCGCCCCGCCGTCCCCGCTCGTGCGCCCGCCCATCAGCTTCCGTTCGCCGCGGCGGCCGCGGACCCCTGCTTGCGGAAGAACTCGTCCCCGCGCGGGTTGTTCACGGACTGATAGGAGGCGGACAGGTTGTAGAGGTCGAGGAACTGCCCCAGGCACTCGTTGAACGCGCGCCGCTCGTCCGCGGGCGAGCCGGCGCCGATCACCCAGTGCTCGAGCGCGCCGTCGTCCTCGACCTCGATCGAGCGCGTGACCGCGCCGCCGCCGCGCGTCGGCGCACGGCCCGCCTGCGCGAAGCGCTCGAAGCCCTGGCGCCCGAGCTCGGCGACCAGCAGCCCCATGACCTCGTCGGTCTGCACCTTGCGCGCGGCGTCGGCGCGCTCGGTCGAGTAGTAGGCCACGCGGTCGGTGTGCGACTCGCTCGCGAGCTCGAAGTGCTGGCCCGAGGCGTAGTCGACGACGCTGACGCGCAGGCGCTCGCCGTCCGCGCCCGCGCCGCCGCGCGCCGCGCCCGCGCAGCCGGCGGCGAGGAGGGTGAGCGCCAGCGCCCGCAGGGAGCTCACGGCCCGGGGGGCCAGGGCACGCAGGGTGGTGGATCGCATCGCTGCCGTTCGGGTGGGCCGTCCGGCGCGAGGAGGAGTTCCGGGACGCGCCTTGCAGCGCGCACCTCGCCCTGGACCAGGGGAAGATAGCGACGCTCCCGGAGGCTCTCAAGCCGGCCGTCGGGGGGAGCGGGCCGCACCACCTCCCGGCCCCCGAGGGCCCCTCGATCGTGTGGTGCAGCCCTCCGACACCACAGGATTTTGGGGCCCGGCCGGCCTTTTTGC
Organism: uncultured bacterium; assembly: GCA_902826945.1. The sequence goes on from CADEGS010000306.1 coordinate 3,253, forward strand.
TTGGACTCGCGCCGGGGGCGGATGGAACATGCCCGGGGCTCGACGCCCGCACGCGGCGGACGGCAACGCCGTCGCCGGCTCCCCGCGGTCGCCGCGCGCTCACCCCGCTTCCCCGCACCGCTATCCACTCCGCGCACCGCCTCCGAATCGATGGGCAACTTCGAGAAGCTGGTCGTCCTCACCGTCCTGTTCCTGTCCGCCGTGGTGCTCGCGGTCTCCCTCAGCGACGGGCACAAGAAGGCCGGTCCCGGGAGCCCCCTCGACGTCGGGCGCGAGACGACCGACACGGCCGGGGCCGACGCGGCGCCCCTGGCCGCCGCCGGCGAGCCGAGGGCGGGCGGCACGGGCCTCCTGCTCTCCTCCGAGGTTCTCCCCGGCGGCCCGGCGGTCGAGCCGCCCGCCAGCGCGCCCCAGGGCGCCGGCATCCTGCGCGACACCGCCGGCCTGCGGCCGTCGGGCCTCGACGACTACATGGTCCACACGTCCGCGGCGGGCGACACGTGGGCCGGGCTGGCCGAGCGCTTCTACGGCTCGAGCCGCTACGTGGCGCTCCTGCGCCACGCGAACGAGGACATGGTCAGCCCGCGCCAGGGCGAGTCGATCCTCGTGCCGACGGTGGACCTGGCGGCCGAGGCCGGCACGCGCGCGCCGCTGCACGAGCGCGAGAGCGCGCCGGAGGAGCGCGCGCCCGAGACCGCCCGCGCGCCGGCCGGCGAGCCGCGCGCGCTGCGCGACGGCCTCGGCTCGGCCGGGCCCGAGGCGCGCGGCGCGACCGATGCGGCGGCGCGCCCCACGGCCGCCGCCGACCTCGCCGGCGCGGCGACCTACGAGGTGCAGCCCGGCGACAGCCTGTCCGGCATCGCGCAGAAGCTCTACGGCTCGGCGGCGCGCTGGAACGTGCTCTTCGAGGCCAACCGCAAGCTGCTGAAGAGCCCCGACTGGCTGCAGGTCGGCATGAAGCTCAGCGTGCCGCGCGGCGCCGCGCTGGAGTCGCTCGCCGCCGCGTCGCGCCCCGCCGCCGCGGAGCCGGCGGACCCCGCTGCGCCGCGCAAGGCCAAGGTCCGCTGAGCGCCGCGCTCGGCCGGGTCACTTCAGCCCGTAGCGGTCGAGCTTCTTGTAGAGGTGGCTGCGCTGCATGCCG
>CADEGS010000307.1 GCA_902826945.1 uncultured bacterium
TCGACGACTGGATCATGGTGCGCAGCGACGGCGCGCCGACCTACAACTTCGTCGTCGTGTGCGACGACACGGCCATGCGCGTCACGCACGTGATGCGCGGCGAGGAGCACCTGACGAACACGCCCAAGCAGGTGCTGCTCTACCGCGCGCTGGGGCTCGAGCCGCCGGTCTTCGCGCACTTCCCGCTGATGCTCGGCGCGGACAAGAAGAAGCTCTCGAAGCGCACGGGCGACACCGCGCTGCAGGACTACCGCGACCGCGGCTTCCCGCCCGAGGCGGTGATGAACTTCCTGTGCCTGCAGGGCTGGGCGCTGGACGACAAGACCGAGATCTTCTCGCTGGACGAGCTGGTGGCGAACTTCGACCCGAAGGACGTCGGCAAGCGCGGCGCGGTGTTCGACCCCGAGAAGTTCCTGTGGATGGCGGGCGAGTACGTGCGGCGCGACACGCTCGAGGGCGTGGCCGAGCGCACGCTGCCCTTCGTCGTCGCCGCCGGGCTCGCGACGGAGGCCGCGCTGCGCCAGCGCTGGAGCTGGTATCTGGCGGTCGTCGCCAGCGAGAAGGAGCGCATCCGCACCTACGGCGAGCTGCCCGAGCGCGTCCGCTACCTGTTCGCGCCCGACGACGCGGTGCCCTACGAGGACACCGCGCAGGCGAACGCCGCGCGCCAGAAGGACGCCGCGGGGACGCTTGCCCTCTACCTGGACTGGCTGCGTCCGCGCCTGGAGCGCGGCGTCGAGCCCGAGGCGCTGCGCGAGGGGACCAAGGCCTGGCTGGCGGAGCGCGGCCTGAAGCTGCCGGCCCTGTTCCAGCCGCTGCGCTGCGCGCTGACCGGCGCCGCGGGGGGGCCCGACCTGTTCGAGGTCATGGCGCTGCTCGGGCCCGGGGCCACGATGGCGCGTGTCGACGCGGGCGTCCGCCGGCTGGGTCGAGGCTGAAGGCGCCGCGAGGGCCGCTCAAGCCCCGCCCCGGTCGGTCCGACAGAGCCCCGGAGGTCCCGTTCTCTTGACCGACCGGCCCGAACGACCGCCGGAGCCCTCACCGGGAGGCTCCGCGCAGGAGTGCGCGCAAGCGCGGGCGCTGCTCGACCGCTTCCTGGCGACGAGCCTCTCCCCGACGCAGGACCGCGCCTTCCGCACGCACATCGTCGGCTGTCCCGCCTGCCGCCGGCTCTACCGCACGACCGTGGCCTCCGTGTCGCGCGCGAGGCGCCAGGCGACGGCCGGCGCGGACGCCGGCGCCGCGCGCCCGCGACACGGCCCCACGCCGGCCGCGATCGACCGTCGCGCCCGGTTGCGCGAGCGCCGGCGCCTGCTCGTGGCGGGGACGAGGCCGCGCCAGCTCCGCTGGCGGCTGCACACGATGCTGATCCCGGCCGGGCTGGTCGTGCTCCTCGCCGGCTGGCCGCTGCTCGCCAGAGGCGCGCACCTGGAGGTGCGCTGGGAGGCGGGAGCGGCGGAGGCGGCCGGCATCGAGCTCGACGAGCGCTGCCGCTCGCTCTCCCTGCGGCCCGGCCAGACCTGCGCGACGCGCGGCGAGGCGCGCGTGCGCATCGAGGGGCACGGCGCCGCGTTCACGCTCGGCGGGCGCACGGTGGTGCTGCTCGAGGACGCGCGCGAGCCGTGGCTGCGTCTGGCACAGGGCGAGCTCGAGCTCCAGGGCACGGGCCGCGTCGGGTCGCAGCTCGGCCTGTTCGACCTCACGGAGGGTCGCGCGCGCGTGCGCGGGCGCGCCGGCGGGCTCGAGGTCGAGTGCCTCGAGGGCTCCGGCCGACTGCGCAGCGCCGCGGACGAGCGCGCCCTGCGCCCCGGGGAGCGGGCGACGCTGCGACCGGGCGAGATCCGGGTCGAGCCCGGCCAGGACGGGTCCTAGACTCTGGCGCCTTGCACGCCAGCCTGACCCTCCAGCGCGGCCTCGCGTTCGTCGGCCGCCACGCCCGCACCGCCGAGGTCCGCACCTACGACCTGGACGGGCGCCCGCAGCCGGCGGGGTTCGCGTTCCGCGACCCGCGCCTGGGGCGCTCGGCCGCCGCCGGGCTGGCCGTCGACGAGGACGGCCGCGTGTGGGTGGCCGACACGCCGGCCTCGCGCGTGCGGGTCTTCACGCTCTTCGGCCAGGAGGTCGGGGGGCTCGGGATCGAGCGCGAGCGGCCGGCCGAGGCCTTCGACGAGCGCGACGCGCCCGGGATGGTCCGGGCGCCGACCGCCGTGCTCGTGCGCGGCGACGCGGACGGTCTGGCGCTGGTCGTCGGCTGCGCGGGCGTGCGCCGCCACGCCGTGCAGGTGTTCGACGAGGAGCTGCGCCTGGTGCGCAGCCTGCGCCCGCTCGGCGACCCGCACGCGCGCTTCGAGGACGTGCGCCGGCTGGCCGCTCGGGGCCGTCTCCTGTACGTGCTCGAGGAGGCGGCGGAGCGCGTGCAGGTGTTCCGCGACCTCGAGTTCCACTTCGCGTTCCGGCTGGAGGTACGCGGGACCCGTCCGGTGGCGCTGAGCGCCCTGCGCGACGGCCGGCTGATCGTCGCCGGCGCCGGCGAGGCGCCCGGGCTCTACCTGTGCGACGGCGACGGGCGCGTGCGGCGCACGCTGGCCGCGGGGGGGAGCGAGGAAGGATGCGTGCGCGACGTGGAGGACCTGGCCGTCCTGGAGGCCGACCGCGACCGCGACGCGCGCCTCTTCGCGCTCGACCGCGACGGCGAGCGCGTGCAGGTCTTCACGCTCGAAGGGCGCTGTCACGGGGCGTTCTTGCGCCAGGCGTGAGCGACGAAGCCAGCCTGCCCGTGGCCGGTGCTGGAGCGCCGCAGGCCTCGTCGCGCCGTCAGGCGCGCTCCATCGTCCCGCGGCGACGGAAGCTCGCGCTCTGATCCTGACGATCCGCCCCGGCGCGACGAGGCAACGCGGCCCTGGCCTTCGACCGGATCGCCTGCCGCCGCTCGCGCGAGATCTCCCTCCGCCGCACGAACCGCGAGCGCTCCCGAAAAAGAAAGGGGGCCGGTGATCCTTGCCAACCACCGGCCCGAGGGAGAGAGGAGATTCTGCCGGGCTTCCCGGGTGCTAGCGCGGCTCGCATCGCGCAGGCACCTCCCGTCAGAAACTCTGGGGAGGACATGCCTCCCACGAACGGGATCATAGAGGACCCCCGCGTCCGCACCATCGGTTTTCGGGTTTTTTGGCCCCGGGAAGGCCGCTTTCAGGCGCTTCCGGCCGCGGGAACGTCGATCGCGAACTCCGCACCAGCCGTAGGGAGATTGCGCCAGACGATTGCGCCGCCGGCCGCCAGGACCAGCGTGCGCACGGAGGTCAGCCCGAAGCCCGGCTCGAGCGCGTGCGGAAGTCCCGGACCGTCGTCGGAGACCTCCAGGCGGAAGCCGACCGGCGTGCGCCGCCAGCGCACGTGGACCACGCCGCTGCGGCGCGCGGCGGCGATCGCCTGGCGCGCGTTCGCGATCAGGTTGTGCAGCACGCGCTCGAGCGCGAGGTCGCTCCAGCGCGCGCGCCCGTGGCGCGCGCGCGGCTCGATCGCGAGCTCGAGGGACACGCCGGACGCCTGGCACAGCGCGGCCTCGCTCGCGCACACCGCCTCGATGCGCTCGGCGTGCGCCGCTCCCTCGCCGGGGGCGCCCTGGCCGAGCGCCTGGCGCAGGAGCGACGCGGCGCGCGCGACGTCGCGCTCGATCAGCGCGCTGACGGTCGCGAGCTCCTCTCCCTGCGCGCCGCTCGCCAGATCCTGGTTGCCGACGATGCACTGCAGCAGGTTGCGCAGGTCGTGCGCGAGCCGGTTGCCCTCGGAGGCGAGCGCGCCGTCGAGCAGCGGCGAGGGCAGCGTGTCGACCGCCTCGGCGGGTCGCTCGGCGTGCGCGACGATCGACCAGACGACGAGGATCGCCTCGACGAAGTCGAGCGCCTCGTCCGGTCCCTCCAGCCCGCCGAAGGCGAGGACGAGGTCCGTCCGCCCGTCGGGTCCCGGAGGGGCGAGCACGAGGCCGCGGCCGGGCAGCTCCGGCGCCAGCTCGCCGGCGAGCACCGCCTCGACCTGGGGAGCGCTCGCCAGGAGGTCGCGCGGGCCGCGCGCCAGCACCTCGACCAGGGCGCCGGAGGGCTCGAGCCGCTTCCAGAGCGCGAGCGACTCGGCCAGCCCCATGCCGTGCACGGCCTCGAAGAGGAGGCGTTCCCTGAGCTCGGGGCTGCGGCACAGCGCGAGCGCCTCGAGGGCGGGGCGCAGGGTGTCCAGCTCGCCGGGCTCCACGTCGATCTCATCGGCGGCGCCGGGAGGGTCCCGGCCGCCTTTTTGGGCGGTCGTGCGCGGCTTCTCGCTGCTAGGCTGGGGGCCGTGAACGTCGGTGGGTTGCGCTGGGACGAACACGGGGCGGGCGAGCTCCCCTGGCGCGCGA
>CADEGS010000308.1 GCA_902826945.1 uncultured bacterium
GCTCGGCCTGCAGGCGGAGCTCTTCAGCTGGCTGGCGGTGGACTGCGAGTACGTGCTCTCGCGCGAGCGCGCGGTGATCGAGCTCGGAGACGTCGGCGCGCGCCTGGGCCTGAGCGAGCCCGTGCGCCCGCCCGACGAGCAGAAGGCGACCCGCCCCGCGGAGGCGGTCGGCTGGCTGCGCGACCTGCGCGCGGCGGTGGACCCGCTGCTCGCGCGCGGCGCGCAGGGGGGCTCGGCCGAGGCGGTCGCGCAGGCGGTGGGGGCGATCGACGTCACGGTGCTCGACCGCGACGGCGCGCGGCGGCTGCTCGAGGCGACCAACGTGTGGCGCGACGTGAGCGGCTTCGGGCGGCCCGAGCTGCGCCCGCTGCGCGAGCTGCGCCTGGAGCTGGCCAAGCGCTCGGTCGAGCTCGCGCTGGCGCAGTCGCTCTTCGACCCGGCCGGGCGCGTGCGCGCCGCGGCCATCGACGCCTGCGTCGCGCTGGGCGGGAACCGCTCGCCGCGGCTCCTGCGCGCGGGGCTGACCGACGCCGACCCCGAGGTCGTCGCGGCGGCGCTGCGCGTGCTCGAGCGCCACGGCGTCCCGAGCGAGCCCGAGCCCGAGTTCGCCGACGACGTCGAGGCCTACCGCGACGCGTGGATCGCGCTCGTGGTGCGCCTGCTGCGCGTGGTGCCCGACGGCACGGTCTCGGTGGCCGCCTGCCGCGCGCTCGAGCGCATCACCGACGCCGGCCTGCGCGACCTGCGGCCCGAGGTCTGGATCGCCTGGTGGGACGCGCGCGAGGAGCGCGCCGAGGACCCGTCGTGAGGGCGCTGCGCTCGCCCGTCGCGGGCCGCGCGGCCGCCGCCGGCGCGCGCGGGCCGCTCGACGCCCGGAGGCCTCGCGCGCGCCGCTGAGGCGCGGCTCGTCCATGCGGCAGAAGGCGCGGAAGGGCCTGGTGGCCCTGGTGCGGATCGGGCTGACGCTGGCGGTGCTGGCGCTGGTCGCGAGCAAGCTGCCCTGGCGCGACCGCCTCGTGTGGGAGGACGCGGCCGGGGGCGAGGGCAGCGCGACGGGCACGATCGAGGGCGACTGGAAGGCCGACCGCGTCGCCTTCCGGCCCGACCCGGAGCTGCCGGCGCCCGCGGGCTGGGAGGCCGACGCGCGCGCGCGCTGGCAGGCGGGCGACCCGCTCTCGCTCGAGCGCGGCGCGGACCGCTTCGGCGTCCGCGCGCTCGACTGGAAGCCCGGCATGCCGCGCGCCTTCGCCGGGCTGGAGGCGGTCTGGCTGTGGCGCGCGATCGGGCTGCTCTTCGCCAGCATGCTGATCGCCGTGACGCGCTGGTGGCGCCTGCTCGCGCTCGCCGGCTGCCCGACCAGCTGGTGGAACGCCCTGCGGCTCTCCTTCCTCGGCACCTTCTTCAACCTGGTCGTGCCGGGCCTGACCGGCGGCGACCTGATCAAGGCCATCGTCGTGGCGCGCGAGAACCCGGCGCGACGCGCGGACGCGCTCGTGTCGGTGTTCGTGGACCGCGCGCTCGGGCTGGTCTGCCTGGCCGTGCTGGCGGCGGTCGTGCTGCTCGTCTCCTCGGACGACGCCTTCGGCGAGGTGCGCGCGCCGCTCTTCGGGCTGCTCGGCGCGTGCGCGCTGTGCCTGCTCGTCTACGCGCACCCGCTCGTGCGCCGGCGCCTGCCGCTGGGGCGGCTGGTGGACCGGCTGCCGATGGGCGACAAGCTGCGCTCGCTCGACCGCGCGCTGCTCGTCTACCTGCGCCACCCGCTCGAGATGGCGCTGGCGGTGCTCGCCTCCTTCGCCAACCACGCGGTGATCGTGTGGGCGGTGATCTGCCTGGGATACGGCGTCGGCACGACGCAGGTCGGCGTGCGCGACTACTTCGTCGTCGTGCCCGTCGCGAACATCGTCTCCTCGCTGCCGGTCGCGCCGGGCGGCTGGGGGCTGGGGGAGGCCGCCTTCGGCTTCCTCTTCGAGCGCATCGGCGCGAGCGCGACCCTGGGGGTCGCGATCAGCGTGGTCTTCCGGCTCATCCAGCTCGGCTTCGGGTTGATCGGAGGCCTGTTCCTGCTCGTCCCCGGCGCGAAGGACGCGGTCCGCCGCGCCGAGGCCGAGGCCGCCGCCACCCCCGCCCGAGGCGCCCCATGAAGCTGCTCGTCGTCGGAACCCTGGCCTTCGACTCGATCGAGACCCCCTACGCGTCGCGCGCGGACGCGCTCGGCGGCTCGGCGACCTACTTCGCGCACAGCGCGAGCTTCTTCGGGCCGGTGCGCCTGATCGGCGTCGTCGGCACGGACTTCCCCCCGGCCGCGCTCGAGGCGATGCGCGCGCGCGGCATCGACTGCGGCGGCGTCGAGATCGTCGAGGGGCGCTCGTTCCGCTGGGCGGGCCGCTACGAGGCGGACTGGAACACGCGCCACACGCTCGACACGCAGCTCAACGTGTTCGCCGACTTCGACCCGAAGGTGCCGGCGAGCTTCCGCGACGCGGACTACGTCTTCCTGGCCAACGCCGAGCCGGCGGTGCAGATGAAGGCGCTCGACCAGGTGAAGAAGCCCAGGCTGGTCGTGGCGGACACGATGAACCTGTGGATCGACGTCGCGCGCGACGGGCTGCTCGCGCTCCTGCGGCGCGTGGACGGCCTCGTCCTGAACGACGAGGAGGCGCGCATGCTGACCGACGAGCGCAACCTGTTCCGCGCGGCGCGCAAGGTGCTGACGCTCGGCCCGCGCTTCGTCGTCTTGAAGAAGGGCGAGCACGGCGCGTTCCTCTTCGGCGAGGGCCTGCACTTCGCGCTGCCCGCCTACCCGGTCGAGGAGGTCGTGGACCCGACCGGCGCCGGCGACTCGTTCGCGGGCGGCTTCATGGGCTACGTCGCCTCGGTCGACCACGCCGAGCCGCGCACGCTGCGGCGCGCGATGCTGTTCGGCACGGTCACGGCCTCGTTCTGCGTCGAGGGCTTCAGCGTGGACGGCCTCGCCGCCCGCCGCCGCGCGGACGTCGAGCAGCGCTTCAACGAGCTATCGTCGATCGTCACGCTGTGAGCGCGCTGTTCGTCGCCTGCCTGCTCGGCCCCGAGCGCGGGCGGCGGGTGGCGGCGGCCGTGCGCGCGGCGCTGGGCGAGCAGGCGCAGCGCGCCCTGCGCCTGCCGCGGCCCGAGGGGCTGCACGCGACGCTCTTCTACGCCGGCGCGCTCGGCGACGCGGCGGCCGAGCGGCTCCGCGCGGGCCTGGCGCGCGCGCTGGCGGGGTGCGCCGCGCCGGAGCTCGTGCTCGGCGGCGCGGGCGCCTTCCCGCGCCGCGGGGCGGAGCGCGTCCTGTGGGTCGGCCTGCGCGAGGAGCCCGAGCGCGGGGCGCTCGCGCGCCTGCACGCGGCGACGCTCGTCGCCGCCGAGGAGGCCGGGCTGGACACGCGCGAGGAGCGCGGGCGCCCCTTCCGCCCGCACGTCAGCGTGGCCCGCCCGCGGACCGGCGGAGCGGTCCCCGCCTCCTTCTATGACCTGGCCCTGGAGGAGCCCTGGCGGCCCGACGCCGTGCAGCTCGTCGCGTCGCTGCCCGCGGACGGGCCGCGCCGCTACGAGGCGCGCGCGTCGTTCCCGCTGGCGACGGCCTGAGGGGAGGGGGAAACCGGCGGCCGGCCTGCAACCGCCGGCGGGCCCGTCCGTCCTGCGCGGCAGTGCGCCGGCGAAGGCCCGCGGCGACGGGCGCTTGGACGCGCCCCCGCCGTTGCTAGGATCGGCGCTCCGGGGGGATCCGGATCCCACACCAGGCCCGAGCGCCTCAGGACACCCGCACGATGAGTGGCTCCCAGCCCAAGGACAAGGACACGACGGCCTCCACCCGCGAGGCGCGCCAGCGCTCGCTCACGAGCGCCCTCTCGGAGATCGAGAAGAGCTACGGCAAGGGCGCGATCATGCGCCTGGGCGACGGCCAGCCGCTGCGCGAGATCTCGGGGATCTCGACGGGCTCGATCTCGCTCGACATGGCGCTCGGGGGCAAGGGCTTCCCGCGCGGGCGCATCGTCGAGATCTACGGCCCGGAGAGCTCGGGCAAGACGACGCTGGCGCTGCACGTGATCGCGAACGCCCAGAACGAGGGCGGGATCTGCGCCTTCGTGGACGCGGAGCACGCGCTCGACCCGGCCTACGCGCGCAAGCTGGGCGTCAAGCTGGACGACCTGCTCGTCAGCCAGCCCGACCACGGCGAGCAGGCGCTCGAGATCGTGGACACGCTGGTGCGCTCGGACGCCGTGGCGGTGATCGTGGTGGACTCGGTGGCGGCGCTCGTGCCGCGCGCCGAGATCGAGGGCGAGATGGGCGACAGCTTCGTCGGCCTGCAGGCGCGCCTGATGAGCCAGGCGATGCGCAAGCTGAC
>CADEGS010000309.1 GCA_902826945.1 uncultured bacterium
CGGTCGAAGATCAGGTCCTCGCACGTCTGGCGCACCTCGGGGTCGATCTTGTGCAGGGGCTCGATGCGCGCGGCGTGCAGGATCGCGGCGGTCAGGCCGGCCTCCTGCGCGTGGTGCATGAAGACCGAGTTCAGCGCGTGGCGCGCCGCCGGCCGCAGCCCGAAGGAGATGTTCGAGAGGCCGAGCAGCGTGCCCACGCCCGGCAGCTCGGCGCGCACGCGGCGGATGCCCTCGAGCGTGTGGATCGCGTGCTTGCGGTCGTCCTCGTTGCCCGTGCAGATCGTGAACGTCAGCACGTCGAACAGGAGGTCCTCGGGCCGCAGCCCGTACTCGTTCACGCAGATGTCGTGGATGCGGCGCGCGACGCGCACCTTGTCCTCGACCTCCTTGGCCATGCCGCGCTCGTCGATCGTGAGCGCGACGACCGCCGCGCCGTGCTCCTTGGCCAGCGGCAGCACCCGCGCGCAGCGCTCGGGGCCCTCCTCGAGGTTGATCGAGTTGACGATGCTGCGCCCGCCGAGCAGCTCGAGCGCCGCCTGCAGCACGGGCACCTCGGTCGTGTCGATCATCAGCGGGGCCGCCACCTCGGTGCGGTAGCGCGCGACCAGCCCGCCCATGTCGGCCACCTCGTCGCGCCCGACGTAGGCCGTGCACACGTCGAGCACGTGGCTGCCCTCGCGCACCTGCTCGCGGCCCATCTGGACCATGCCGTCGCGATCCTCCGCCAGCAGCAGCTCGCGGAACTTCTTGCTGCCGTTGGCGTTCGAGCGCTCGCCGATCAGGAGCAGCGAGTTGTCCTGGCGCAGGTCGACCGCGCCGTAGATGCTCGTCACCTGCGCCGGGCGCGACGGCTTGCGCGCGAGCGGCGCGCGCGTGCCGAGGGCCTTGGCGACCGCCTCGATGTGCGCCGGCGTCGTCCCGCAGCAGCCGCCGACCAGGCCGACGCCGTCCTCCTGCACGAAGCGCAGCAGCCAGTCGGCCAGCTCGCGCGGCGTCAGCGGGTAGTGGGGGCGGCCGTCGACGAGCTGCGGCAGCCCGGCGTTCGGGTAGCAGCCCACGACGCAGCGCGCGCTCTGGCACAGGAGGCGCACGTGCTCGCTCATCTCGCGCGGGCCGGTGGCGCAGTTCAGCGCCAGGACGTCGATCGGGTAGGGCTCGAGCAGCGCGATCGCGGCGCCCATCTCGGTGCCGACCAGCATCGTGCCGGTGACCTCCATCGTGACGCTGACGAAGAGCGACACGTCGCGTCCGGCCGCCTCGCGCGCGCGCAGCGCGGCGTTGAGCGCGGCCTTGACCTGCAGCGGGTCCTGGCAGGTCTCGATCAGGAAGGCGTCCACGCCCGCCTGCGCCAGCGCCAGCGCCTGGCGGCCGTACGACTCCTTGAGCGCCGCGTAGCCGATCTGCCCCAGCGTCGCGAGCTTCGTGCCCGGCCCCATCGAGCCGACGACGAAGCGCGGCCGGTCGGGCGTGGCGAACGCGTCGCAGGCCGCGCGCGCCGCGCGCACGGCGGCGGCGTTGATCTCCTCGACGCGGTCCTCCAGCCCGAACTCGCGCAGCACGTGGGGCATGCCGCCGAAGGTGTTCGTCTCGACCGCGTCCGCGCCCGCGGCGAGGTAGCCCTCGTGGATCGAGCGGATCACGTCCGGGCGCGTGACGTTCAGGATCTCGCAGCAGTTCTCGAGGCCCTGGTAGTCGCTCGCCAGCTCGAGCTCGGCGGCGTGGATGGCGGTGCCCATCGCCCCGTCGAGGAGCAGCACGCGCTCCTTCAGGAGCTGGCGGAAGGTCTCGGTCATGGGCTCAGGTGCGCGTCGCGGTGGCCACGAGGGTCATGAAGTGGGGCGGCTGCGGGTCGCGCGCGGCGCGCTGGACCGTGGCGCGCGCGAAGCCCGCGCCGGCCAGGAGCTCGGCCAGCTCGGCCTCGGTGAAGCCGAGGTGCCGGTGCTGCAGGCGGTCGCGCACCCACTCCTCGGTGTGCGCGAGCAGGTCGATCACGAGCAGGCGTCCGCCCGGCACGAGGATGCGCCGCGCCTCCTGCAGGCACTTCTGCGGCGCGCGCGCGTGGTGCAGCGCCTGGCTCGCGACGACCACGTCGTGCGAGGCGTCGGGCAGCGGCAGGTCCTCGATGTCGCCCTCGACCGTCTCGATGTTGTCGATGCCCTTGGCGCGCGCGCGCGAGCGCAGCGCGGAGAGCATCTCGCCCGAGATGTCGATCGCGGTGACGTGCGAGGCGACCTCGGCCAGCATCAGGGTCAGGAGCCCGTCGCCGATGCCGAGGTCGGCGTAGCGCGCGCGCGGCGCGAGCTGCAAGAGCGCGCGCGCGAGGCCCTCCCAGGTGCGGCCGGGGAGCAGCTCGGCGCCGAAGCTCGCCGCCACGCGGTCGAAGTAGGAGCGCGACTCCCGGCGCCGGCGCTCGCGCAGCGCCTCCAGCCCGGCCAGGTCGGTCTCGAACTCCGGCGCGCGGTCGTTCGCCTCCTGCACGCGGTGCCACAGCCCGCCCTCGGGGCCGGGCGCGACCGAGTAGAAGCTGCGCCGCCCGGCGCGGCGGTCGCGCACGAGCCCGACCTCCTTGAGCAGCGCCAGGTGGGTGGACACCCGGCTCTGCCCCATGTTGAGGATCTCCATCAGGTCGGTGCCCGACAGCTCCTCCTGGGCCAGCAGGTGGAGGATGCGCAGGCGGGTCTCGTCGCCCAGGGCCTTCAGGAGCCGCGTCGTTCCAGTCAGTCCGATCATCGCATCGGGATGCTTCGATGAGTGAAAGGATAGATCGACGGATCCGCCTTGGCGAATCTGATTCGGAAGAGGGTCGGCGGGCCCGTGAGGACCCAGGGGGGCCTACTCCAGCTCGCCGGCCCTGGCGGTGGCCTCGGCCAGCGTGGGAAGCCCCATCGCCCGCCGCTCGGCGTCCCCGGTGGCGGGGTCGGTCGGGTAGAGCGCCCAGCCCTTGCCCAGCCGCACGTACTGCGTCCCGTAGCGCTGGGGCACGCCGAGCAGCACGCACTGGCGGTCGATCGCCTCGGCGGCGAGCGGGAAGCCGCGCTCGTCCCCGGCCTCGGCTGCCTCCAGCGCCAGGGACCGCGCCAGCGCGAGCGCCGCGACGTCGTCCGCATCGAGCAGGACCGCCGCCGCGTGCAGCTTGTCGGCGTCGCTCAGCGCCTCGCCTCCCTCGACGCGCGCGCGGACCTGCGCCACGCGCGCCGCCCGGCGGCCCTCGGCCGCGGCTTGCTCCTCGTCGCTGCCGCCGCCGCGATCGTCGCGGTTTTCTTCGTACAGCCCCCGCAGGCTCGGCGCGCGACCCGACGCGCAGGCCCCCAGACACGAGGCCGCGAGCCCGAGACAGACCAGCGCCGTCGCGAGGCGCACCCGGTTTCCCTCAGGTCAGGCGCACGTCGAGCGCGCCGCCGCGGTGGACGACCTGGTAGTCCTCGACGCCGAGCGCTCGACCCTCCGGCGAGATCAACCAGTCCTCGACCTTGCGGCGCAGGAGCGGCTTCTGCGCGAGGTTGCCCCAGCCGCGGCCGGTGATCACCAGCAGCCGATCCTCCCCGCGCACGCGGACCGAGTGCACGGCCTGCGTCAGCCGCTTGAGCGCGGCCAGCGGCTTGAGCCCGTGCAGATCGACGGACGGGAGGTCGGAGAGGGGGTCGGTAGAGGTCATGGGAGAATCCGTAGGCCTTTTTCCTACTTTCTACAGCCTCGACGAGGCAAAAGCCGTACCCTACCCCGCGGAACTTTCACCGCGACGGGTTCTTTACGATCCCGGGGCCCCCGTCCGGCAACCCGCTGGCCCCGCCGACCCTCATTCCCGAACCATGAAGAAGCTCCTCCTCTCCCTCTCCCTCGCCGGTCTGGCCGCCTGCTCCTCGACGGCCTCGGTGTCCGACTCCTCGACGGAAGCGGATCCCTCCTGCTGCGCCGCCAGCTCCGGCGAGTGCGCCGACGCCAAGGCCGAGTGCGAGGCGATGAAGGCCCAGTGCGAATCCGGCGCGAAGACCTGCCCCGTCACCGGCAAGACGATCCAGGAGTAGGCGCTCCCGCGCCGCGCTCGGCGAGGCTCCGCGGACCGGTCCGCGGGGCCTCGCGTTCGTTTGGGGGTCAGCCCGCATCCCTCACCACCTCACGAGCGAGATCGTCGTAGACCGGGTGCAGATCGGTGCTTCGCGACCGAAGCGCGTGCAGGCGACCTCGAGCAGGTCGTCGAACCCGGTGAGGGAGCGAAGTGCCGAGCTGCGCCCGGGATGCGGCGATGTCGCCGTGGGGTGGTGAGGGATGCGGGCTAGGTTCCCGGCTCGGCGGCGCGCTCGAGCTCGATCAGCTCGACGAGCACGC
>CADEGS010000310.1:0-2225 GCA_902826945.1 uncultured bacterium
TCCTGCGATTGCTCCACGGGGCGCGAGACTTGCCGCGGCGGTTGGGCGAAGATCCCTGAGCGTCATGTCCGCCGCCGCTCTGGTCATCCTCCTCGCCTTGCTCGGGTGCTATGCGCTCGAGGTCGCGGGCGACCTCCTCAACCTGCGCGCGCTGTCGCCCGTCGTGCCGGCGGGGATGGCGCATCGGGTGGATGCGGAGCGGTACGCGAAGGCGCAGGACTACGCGCGGGCGAAGGCGCGCTTCGCGCTCGTCGTGCGCACGGTGGACCTCGCCCTGCTGCTCGCGTTCTGGGCGGCGGGCGGGTTCGGGTGGCTGGATCGGGCGGTGCGCGGGCTCGGGTGGAGCGCGGTCGGGAGCGGGCTCGCGTTCCTCGGGAGCCTGGTGCTCGCGAAGTCGGTCCTCGGCTGGCCGTTCGCCTGGTACCACACGTTCGTCCTCGAGGAGCGCTTCGGCTTCAACCGCACGACGCCGCGCACGTTCTGGCTCGACCGCGCGAAGGGGCTCGCGCTCGGCGCGCTGCTCGGCGGGCCCCTGTGCGCGGCGGTGCTGCTCTTCTTCGAGCGCACGGGCGCGAGCGCCTGGCTCTGGTGCTGGGGGCTCGCGACGGCGTTCCTCGTCGTCGTGCAGTTCGTGGCGCCGACGTGGATCTTCCCCTTGTTCCACAAGTTCCAGCCGCTGGGCGAGGGAGCGCTGCGCGAGGCGCTGCTCGGCTACGCCGCGCGCGTCGGCTTCCCGCTGCGCGACGTGTACGTGATCGACGGCTCGCGGCGCTCGTCGAAGGCGAACGCCTTCTTCACCGGCTTCGGGAAGAGCAAGCGCGTGGCGCTGTTCGACACGCTGGTCGAGAAGCACCCGCCCGAGGAGCTGGTCGCGATCGTCGCGCACGAGATCGGGCACTTCCGCCTCGGGCACATCGTGCGCGGGCTGGCGCTCGGGGTCGTGCAGATGGGCGTCGTGTTCTTCCTGCTCTCGCTCGTCCTGCGCGAGCCGGAGCTCTTCCGCGCCTTCGGCGTGGCCGAGCCCTCGACCTGGATGGGGCTGGTCGTGTTCGGGCTCCTGTACGCGCCGCTCGACATGCTGCTCTCCTCGCTCGTCCTGTGGCTCTCGCGCCACAACGAGTTCGAGGCCGACCGCTACGCGCGCGAGACGCTCGGCTCGGCCGAGGAGCTCGTCGCGGCGCTCGAGAAGCTCTCCGCCGACCACCTCGACAACCTCACGCCGCACCCGCTGTACGTGCGCCTGCACCACTCGCACCCGCCGCTCTTCGCGCGCGTGCGGGCGCTGCGGGCGTGAGGCGCGGCCTCAGGAGCCCGTCGCCCGCCGGCCCGCGTCCGCGCGCTCGCCGCCGGCGAGCCGCGCCTCGAGGCGCTCGAGCACCTCGACCAGCTCCGTCGCGGCCGAGAGCGCGATCGCGCGCGGGTGCTTCGAGGCGCGCGAGACGCCGATCGGGCAGCGCACCGACTCGATCTCGGCGGGCGCGAAGCCGCGCTGCGCCAGGCGCTTCCGGAAGCGCGCCCACTTGCGCTCCGAGCCGATCAGCCCGACCCAGGGGAAGGCGCGGCGCGCGAGCGCGGCGGCGACGACCTCGAGGTCGAGCGCGTGGCTGTGCGTCATCACGACGACCAGCGCGTCGGCGGGGAGCGTCGCGACCTCGGCCTCGGGCGCGTTCGTCGCGAGCAGGCGCCAGGGGCGCTCGCGCGGCGGGCGCGGCGTGAGCTCGTGCTCCTCGCGCGGGTCGATCACGACGACGTCCGCCTCGAGCCACGGCGCGAGCCCGGCCAGCGCCTGGCCGACGTGCCCGGCGCCGAAGACCGCGACCGTGCGCCGGCGCCAGGGGAAGGTCTCGAGGAAGAGCGTCACGACGCCGCCGCAGCACTGGCCGGCGGCCTCGCCGAGCGGCACCTCGCGCGTCTCGGACACGGCGCGGCCGGACTTCAGGAGCTCGCTCGCGCGCGCCAGCGCCTGGTGCTCGAGGTTGCCGCCGCCGATCGTGCCCCAGGCGATGCGGCCGTCGCACACGATCATGCGCGCGCCGGGCTCGCGCGGCGCGGAGCCGACGGTGTGCGCGACGACGACCAGCGCGCACGGCCGGCGCGCGGCGCGCAGCTCGGCCAAGGTCTCGATCCAGCCCTGCGAGCGGTCGCCCGCGGGGCCCTCGAGCGGCGCGCCCGGCGAGGAGTCCATGGCCGTCCAGTCTATGCGGCGCACGCGCGCGGTGGAGGCG
>CADEGS010000310.1:2325-4303 GCA_902826945.1 uncultured bacterium
CGCGGCGCCGCGTAGGATGGCCGGCGATGACGAGCCGGGCGGCAGGGCGGCCTTCGCGCGCCGCGGCGGGCGCGCGCGGCGCATGCCGCCGATCGGCCGCGGGGCTCGCCGCCCTCGCGCTCCTCGGCGCCTGCGGCGAGCGCGGCCCGCGCCGCCCGAACGTGATCCTGGTCTCGATCGACAGCCTGCGCGCCGACCACCTCGGCTGCTACGGCTACGAGCGCGACACGAGCCCGCGCATCGATCGCCTGGCCGCCGAGGGCGTGCGCTTCGAGACGGCCATCAGCACGACCTCGTGGACGCTGCCGGCGCACGCGGCGCTCTTCACCGGGCTCGAGGACGAGACGCACGGCGTCGTCGACAACGGGCTCGCGCTCGCGCCCGCGCACGTCACGCTGGCCGAGCTCTTGCAGGGAGCGGGCTACCGCACGGCCGGCTTCTACGGCGGCCCGTACCTGCACCCGACCTTCGGGCTGGCGCAGGGCTTCGAGCTCTGGCAGAGCTGCATGAGTGCGCTGCCCGCGGGCGCGAGCGAGCGCGACGTGCGCGCGTCGGCGATGGCCGTCGACGCGCCCTCGCACGAGGACGTGACCGGACCGCGCACGGCGGAGGCGGTCGAGGCGTGGCTCGCGCGCGACGAGCGCGAGCCCTTCTTCCTCTTCTTGCACCTGTGGGACGTGCACTACGACTACATCCCGCCGCCGGAGCTGGTCGAGCGCTTCGATCCCGGCTACGACGGTCCGGTGGACGGCCGCGGCGTCGCGAGCGACCCGGCGCTCCGCGCGGGCATGCCCGAGCGCGACCTGCGCCACCTCGTCGCCCGCTACGACGGCGAGATCCGCTTCACCGACGCGATCCTCGGCCGCATCCTCGATGCGCTCGCGGCGCGCGGGCTGCTCGAGGACGCGGTCGTCGTCGTCACCGCCGACCACGGCGAGGAGTTCCTCGAGCACGGCGGCACGGGCCACCAGCGCACCCTCTTCGACGAGGTCGTGCGCGTGCCGCTGGTCGTGTGGGCGCCCGGGCGCGCGGCGCGCGGCGCGGTGGTCGCCGAGCCCGTGCGGCTGATCGACGTGCTGCCGACGATCGCGCGCCTGGCCGGGATCAAGGCGCCGCTCGCGGTGCAGGGGCGCGACCTCGGGCCGCTGCTCGCGCCGGACGCGCAGCGCGCGGGTTTGGCGGGCGACGAGCGCGCGCCGCCGGCCCTGTGCGAGCTCTCGGTGAACGACGAGGCGCTCTTCGCGCTGCGCCGCGCGGGCGAGAAGCTCGTCGTGGACGAGCGCGCGGGCCTCGCCCAGCGCTACGACCTCGCGCGCGACCCGGGCGAGCGCGCGCCCGCGCCGCTCGCCGATCCCTCCGCGCTCGAGGCCGCGCGCCGCGCGGCGCGGAGCTTCGGGCGCTTCCTCGACACGCGCGCGCCGGGAGCGGTGGAGCCCGATTCCGAGCTGATCGAGACGCTGCGGCGGCTGGGCTACCTCGGCGGCGGATGAAGGACGCGGCGGGGAAGGGAGGGGCGAGCGAGGAGCGACGCGCGCGCGGCGCCCGCGGCGCGGAGCGCGTGCCCGCCTGGGCCAGCGCGCTCGTCCTCGCGCTCGGCGCCGCGCTCGCCGCGCTCACCTGGCGCGCCTGGGCGGACGTCTTCGTCGACTTCGGCCGCGAGCTCTACCTCCCGTGGCGCGTGACGCGCGGCGACGTGCTCTACCGCGACCTGGCCGCGTTCAACGGGCCGCTGTCGGTGTACTGGAACGCGGCCTGGATGGCGCTCGCCGGCGGCTACGGCGGGCTGATCGCGGCAAACCTGCTCCTGCTCGCGCTGCTCGTCCTCCTGCTCCTGCGCCTGCTCGCGCGGCTGGGCGACGCCTTCGCGGCGGTCGCGGGGACGGTCTTCTTCCTGCTCGTCTTCGCCTTCGGGCAGACGAGCGGCGTCGGCAACTACGAGTACCCGAGCCCCTACGCGCACGAGGCGACGCACGGCCTC
>CADEGS010000311.1 GCA_902826945.1 uncultured bacterium
GGCGCTCTTCGCCTGGGCGCCCCTGCACTGGGTCGGCTGGTTCCTGGTCGCCTCGTTGCTGGTCTGGTTCCTGTTCTCGCTGGTCTACGAGCTCCTCGCCGGCCCGTTCCTCGACGAGGTGCAGGCGCGTCTCGAGAGGCGCTGGTTCGGCGTCGACCCGCGCGAGCGGCTCGAGCGACCGGGCGGCCTGTCGCCCGAGCGCGCGGCGCGCCGCACCGCGCTCTTGGCCGGCTCGGTCGCGCTGGGCCTGCTCGTCGGCTGGCTCGCGCCCGGGCTCTCGCTCGGGGCCGCGCTGCTCCTGGCGCCGCTGTTCGCGCTGCCGTGGCTGGTGGGCGTCCCCGGCTACCGCACCTGGCTCGTCTGGGCGCTGCGCGTGCAGGCGCGCGCGCTGCTCGCCAGCGTGCAGGCCGCGCTCCTGAGCGGCGCGCTGATCGTGCTGGCGCTGCCGCTCTACTTCGTGCCGCTGTGGGGCTATCCGCTGTTCGCGGCGGTGTGCGGCTTCGCGACGGCCATCGGGCTGCTCGACATCCCCTTCGAGCGGCGCGGCTGGAGCCGGCGCCAGCGCTGGCGCTTCCTGCGCGCCAACCTGCCGGCGCTGGCGGTGTTCGGGACGGCATGCGGCCTCTTGCTCGCGGTCCCGCTGGCGGGCCCGCTCCTGTTCGTGCCGGCCTCGTCGCTGGGAGGGCTGTGGCTCGTGTGCCGGCTCGACAAGAGCGCGCTGCGCGCCGCGTCGCGCTGAGCGCCCGCGCTTCGCCCGCGGCGCGGGCGAGCGCTACCATCCCGCGCATGGCACGCTACCTCGTCACGAGCGCCCTGCCCTACGCCAACGGGCCGATCCACTTCGGCCAGGTGATCGGCGCCTACCTGCCGGCGGACGTCTTCGCGCGCACGATGCGCCGCCGCGGCGACGAGGTCTGCTTCGTGTGCGGCACCGACGAGCACGGCGTCGCGATCACGATCGGCGCCGAGCGCGAGGACGTCCCCTACCCCGAGTACGTCGCGCGCTGGCGCGCGGTGGCCAAGCGCACGTTCGACCGGCTCGACATCCGCTTCGACGTCTGGTCGGGGACGAGCATCTCGCCGCCGCACGCCGAGCTCTCGCGCCGCTTCTTCCGCCGCCTGCACGAGAACGGCTACCTGCTGGAGCAGACGAGCGAGCAGCTCTACTGCACGCGCGACCGGATGTTCCTGGCCGACCGCTACGTGACCGGCACGTGCTACGTGTGCGGCACGCCGGGCGCGCGCGGCGACGAGTGCCCGGCCTGCGGGAGCTGGCTCGACGCGCTGCGCCTGCGCGAGCCCGCCTGCAAGCTGTGCGGCACCGCGCCCGAGCGGCGACCGACGCGGCACTGGTACCTCGACCTCCCGCGCCTGCGCGACGAGCACATCGGCGCCTGGTTCGCCGACCACCCCTGGCGCGCGAACGTCAGCTCCTTCGTGGCCGGGATGCTGGCCGACCTCCAGCCGCGCCCGATCACGCGCGACATGCGCTGGGGCGTCCCGGTGCCCGAGGAGATCGCCGGAGCGGACAGCGGCAAGGTGCTGTACGTCTGGTTCGACGCGCCGATCGGCTACGTCTCCTTCACCCAGGAGTGGGCCGCCGCGCGCGGCGAGCCCGAGCTGTGGAAGCGCTACTGGCTCGACCCCGAGTGCCGGCTGGTGCACTTCATCGGCAAGGACAACATCCCGTTCCACTGCCTGATCTTCCCCTCCATGCTGTGGGGCGCGCAGGAGGGCTACGTGCTCCCCTGGGCGGTGCCGGCCTCGGAGTTCTACAACCTCCAGGGGCGCAAGTTCTCGACCTCGGCCAACTGGACGATCGACCTCGACGCCCACTTCGAGCGCTACGACGCCGACGCGACGCGCTTCTACCTGCTCGCGAGCGCGCCCGAGAGCGCCGACTCGGAATGGCGCTGGCAGGACTTCCAGCGCTGCGTGAACGCGTCGCTGGCCGACACGATCGGGAACCTGGTGACGCGCGTGCTGCGCTTCGCCGCCAAGCACTGGGACGAGCGCGTCCCGCCGCTCGACCCGGCGCACGAGGCGGAGCTCGACCGCGCGCTGCTCGAGGAGAGCGGCCCGATCGCCGACCCCGGCGAGGCGGTGGCCGAGTTCCGCTTCCGGCGCGCGACCGAGGTCCTGGTCGCCAACGCCACCGCGGCGAACGTGTTCGTGGACCGCCTGGCGCCCTGGGCGCTGCGCAAGTCGGACCCCGCGCGCGCGGCCAGCGTGCTGTGCACGGCGGCGGAGTGGATCGCCTGGCTCGCGAGCTGGATGCAGCCCTTCATGCCGGGCAAGGCGCAGGAGCTGTGGCGCATGCTCGGCGGGGAGGGCGAGCTGGCGCAGCAGCCCTGGCCGGGGCTGCCGCGGCCGGGGAGCTGGCGGCGCGGGCTCGGCGGACGCCGCCTGGGCGAGGTGCGACCGCCCTTCGCCAAGCTCGAGGACGAGGCGGTGGCGGAGGAGATCCGGAGCATCGAGGCGCGGGCCGCGGGGGGCTAGCGGCCGGCGCTGGGTGGGTCGCGCGAGCGGCGCGGCCCTTCGAACCGGCGGGCGCTCCTCGGAGGGGATGCCCGAGCCGGGTCTCACGCCGGCGGCAATACCGGGGAGTGGCAGCGTGCTTCCGTCGCTGCGCGACGATGGGGTCGCGCCTGCGGCGCGACGAGGCCTGCGGCGCTACGGCGCTGGCGCGCCGGCCGCGGCCATGCGGCCGCGGGTCTGAGCGACTGCGTCGCTCAGACGAGCTGCTTCAGCCCCTTGCCGACGCGGAAGCCGACCCGGCGTCCGGCGGCGATCTGGATCGGCTCCCCGGTGTGGGGATTGCGGCCGACGCGCGGCTTGCGCTGCTTGACCTCGAAGGTCCCGAAGCCGGTGATCGTCACGCTCCCCTCGTCGAGCAGCCCGCGGCGCACGCCGTCGAGCACGGTGTCGAGCAGGCGCATGGCCGAGAGCTTCGAGATGTGGAGCTCGTTCGACAGGTGGTTGACGAGATCGCTCTTGTTCACGGCAGGGGAAGGGTGAGAGAAGGAGCGGGCTGGCCCTCGAGGACGAGGGCCAGCCCCAGAGGCGATTGGATCAGGCCTTCTTGCGGCGCTTCGCGCCCTTGCGCTTGGTGGCCTTCTTGGCGGCCTTGCGCTTCGCACCCTTGCGCTTGGTCTTGCGCTTGGTGGTCTTGGCAGCAGCCTTGCTGGCCTTCTTCTTGCGTTTCGCCATTCTGTCTGAACTCTCCTTGGGGCTGTTGTGACCCTATGGGGAGCGCCGCGAAGGCGCCCCAACCACGACATCACGAGTCTCCATCGGCGTTGTCGGGCTCGGGCTTTCCCTCGTTCTCGGAAACTTTTGGGCGCGACCGCGCCACGAACGACCGACGAGCAATGCGCGCGACGCTCGCGCGGTGCGCGTCGAACGCTCGTCGCGCTCGTGCGCCGCAGCGTGCGGACGCTCGTGCGAAGCGCGCGCGACGCGCTGCACCGGCCCCGCTTGCGCGCGCGTAAGCCTCAGCGAACCAAGGTTTTAGGTTCGACGCTGCACACCGGCCACGGTGCGCTCGCGGCTCGCCGCTGCGCGCCGTCGTCGCGCAGCGCGCGCGAGCGCGTCATGCGGCGCCGCACACCGCTCGCGCGCTGCGCGACGCGGGGCAGCGGGTGGATCAAAAAAAGGAAGGGCCCGGCGCTCGGCCGGGCCCTTCTCGGTCGTCGTCGGCGCGCCGCCGCGCCGTGCCCACGCTCAGAACAGCTTGTCGAGCGCGTTGTCGGCGCTCGCCGCGAAGTCCTCGCCGAGCACCGGGCTGCGGTCCTGGCTCGCGATCTCGGTGAAGATCGCGCCCAGACGCGCCGCCGTCTCCTGGGCGTAGAAGCGCACCATGCCCAGGTTCGTGCGCCCGTCGAACAGGGTCGCCATCAGCGTGCGCTCGCTGACGAGCTGGAGCTGGATGGAGTCGCGGTGTCCCTGGTGGAACATGATCGAGAACTCGGACTCCCCGAGCAGCCGCGCCATCTCCTGCGTGGCGGCGAACGAGCCCGCCACCAGGGCCGACACGGCCTCCTCGGAGGTGCTCATCGGCTCGCCGCGACGCGTCACGAGGTGGCCGTCGCGGTCGACGAGCAGCACGCAGCGCGCCTTGGAGAGCTCGAGGTACGTGTCGATCTCGGCATCCAGGCGCTGGATGTCGTTCTCGTAGAAGACCAGGCGTTGTGTACGGAGCTTCTGATCGCGAGACATGGAGGCGACTCCTAGAGAGCCTTGAGAACGAGCCAGGCGATGACGGCGCCGGCGGCGGCGGCGAGCACCACGAAGGCGC
>CADEGS010000312.1 GCA_902826945.1 uncultured bacterium
GTGGCGAAGTAGGGCGACAGGTAGCCCTTGTCGAACTCCATGCCCTCGACGACCTCGAGCTCGGTCTCGCGGCCCGAGCCCTCCTCGACGGTCACGGAGCCCTCGTCGCCGACCTTCTCGAAGGCCTTCGCGATCATCTCGCCGACCTCGCGGTCGTTGTTGGCGGAGATCGTGGCCACGCTGGCGCGCTCGGCCTTCGAGCGCACCTTGCGCGACTGCGCCGTGATCTCGGCCACGGCCGCCTCGACGGCCGCGTCGATGCCGTTGCGCAGCGAGACCGGGTTGACGCCGGTGGCGAGGTACTTCAGGCCCTCGCCATAGATCGCCGCGGCCAGCACCGTGGCGGTCGTCGTGCCGTCGCCGGCGACGTCGTTGGTCTTCTTGGCCACCTCGTTCACGAGCTTGGCGCCCATGTTCTCGAAGGGGTCCTGGAGGTCGATCTCCTTCGCGACCGAGACGCCGTCCTTCGTGATCGTGGGACCGCCGAAGGACTTCTGGAGGATGACGTTGCGGCCGCCCGGCCCGAGCGTGACGCGCACGGTGCGGGCGAGCTTCTCGATGCCGGCGCGCACCTTCTGGCGCGCCTCGTCGTCGAACATGATCTGCTTGGCCATGGTCGTTGGTTCGCTCTGTTCTCTGGTGTTCTCGTGTGTGTCGTGGGGAGGAGGGCGGATCAGAAGTCCATGCCGCCCATGCCGCCCATCCCGCCCATGCCGCCCATGCCGCCCATCTCGTCGTCCATGCCGTCCATGCCCTCGGGACCGCCGCCGGCCTTCTTCGGCTCGGGCTTGTTGGCGATCAGAGCGTCGGTCGTGAGCAGCAGCGTGGCGACGCTGACGGCGTTGTTGAGCGCCGCCTTCGTGACCTTGGCCGGGTCGACGATGCCCGCCTCGAGCATGTCGCAGTAGTCGCCCTTGAGGCTGTCGAAGCCGTAGTTCTTGTTCGCGTTGCGCAGCGCGCGGTGGGCCACGACGGAGCCGTCGAAGCCGGCGTTGTCGGCGATCGCCTGCGCGGGGCGCGCCAGCGCCTCGAACAGGAGGTCGAGGCCCATGTTGAAGTCGTCGTCCTGGCGCGCGACCTTCTTGATCGCATCGCGCGCGCGCAGCAGCGCGAAGCCGCCGCCGGGCAGGATGCCCTCCTCGATGGCCGCGCGCGTGGCGTGCAGCGCGTCCTCGATCAGGGCCTTGCGCTCCTTGACCTCGGTCTCGGTCGCGCCGCCGACGTTGATCTGGGCGATGCCGCCGGTCAGCTTGGCCAGCCGCTCCTGCAGCTTCTCGCGGTCGTAGTCGGAGGTGGTCGTCTCGACCTCGGCGCGGATCTGCGCCACGCGGCCCTCGATGTCCTTGGCGGAGCCCGCGCCGCCCACGATCGTGGTCGTGTCGTTCGTGATCACGACGCGCTTGGCGGTGCCCAGGTCCTTGAGGCGCACCTGGTCGAGCTCGGTGCCGGTGTCCTTCATGACGGCGATGCCGCCGGTCAGGACCGCGAGGTCCTGCAGCATGGCCTTGCGGCGGTCGCCGTAGCCCGGCGCCTTGACCGCGCAGCACTGCACGATGCCGCGCAGGCGGTTCACCACCAGCGTCGCCAGCGCCTCGGACTCGACGTCCTCGGCCACGATCAGGAGCGAGCGGTTGGCGCCCTTGACCGCCTCGAGCAGCGGCAGGAGCTTCTGCACGTTCGAGATCTTGTTCTCGTGGATCAGGATCAGGGGCTTCTCGAACACGCACTCCATCTCGTCGGGGTTCGTGACGAAGTGCGCCGACAGGAAGCCGCGGTCGAACTGCATGCCCTCGACCAGGTCGATCTCGGTCTCGAGCGACTTGCCCTCCTCGACCGTGATCACGCCGTCCTTGCCGACCTTGTCCATCGCGCCGCCGATCAGCTTCCCGATCTCCGGCTGGTTGTTGGCCGAGATCGTCGCCACCTGGCGGATCTCGTCGTTGCCCTTCACCGGGCGTGCGGCCTTGTCGAGCGCCGCCGTCACGGCCTCGGTCCCGGCGCGCAGCGCGGCGTTCAGCCGCGCGGGCGCCGCGCCGGCCGCGATCGCGCGCAGGCCCTGCGTGAAGACGGCCTCGGTCAGGAGCGTGGCGGTCGTCGTGCCGTCGCCGGCCTTGTCGCTCGTGCGGCTGGCGACCTCCTTCACGAGCGCGGCGCCCATTTGCTCGTAGGGATCGGTGAGCTCGATCTCCTCGGCGACGGTCACCCCGTCCTTCGTGATCGTGGGCGCGCCCCAGCCCTTGTCGAGGACCGCGTTGCGGCCGCGCGGCCCGAGCGTGCTCGTGACCGCCTTCGCCAGCTTGGCGACGCCGTTCCTGATCTTCTCGCGGGCGTCGCCCTCGAAAACCATCTGCTTGGCCATGTTCGTCGTGCTTCTCTCGGGAAGGCCCGGGCGGCCCTCGGGGACGTGTGCTGTGCTGCGCGCGCTCCGGCCCTCGCGACGAGGGCCGCGCAGCGCGTCGGGCCCGCTCCTGCAAGAAGAGTGCCGGCCTCCGCGCGGGGCCTCCAGGGCCGCTTCCCGACTCCTCGGCGCGCGTCCCGCTGCCGGAATGACAGCGCCGGCCGGCTCTCGGGCGAGGGGCTGTCATCCTGGCAGGAGCAGCGCCCGATCGCCGCTCGCGCCCTCGCCCGGGCGGGCGGGGGGGACTAGGATCCCGCCATGATCGCCGGGACGGCTCTCCTCGCGTTCCTCGTGGCGCCGCCGCAGGGAGAGGTGCGTCTGGTCGCCGAGACCCTGGCGGGCGAGCAGCGCACGCTCGGCCTGGCGGAGCTCCCGCTGGAGGACCCGCGCGCGCTCGGCGCCTGGATCGTGCGTCCGGTCGGGCTCTCCCCCGCGGCACCCTCGGACGAGGGCCCGCGCGCGGAGCTGCGCCTGGCCGGCGGCGACCCGCTGCACGCGCGCATCACCGGCGGCGAGGGCGAGTTCCTGACCGTCGAGCTGCTGGGCGACGTCGTGCTGGCGCTGGCCGTCGACGAGATCGCCTCGTTCACCGTCCCGGCGCTCTTCCCGCCGCGCCTCGACGAGCCGCTGGTCGCGCCCGAGGAGGGCGACCGCCTGTACCGCGTGACGGGCAGCACGCTCGACCGCATCGACGGCACGCTGCAGGGCTTCGAGCCCGGAGGCGTGCGCTTCGAGAGCGTCCTCGGCTCGAAGCTCTTCCCCTGGAACGAGGCCGCGGCGCTGTTCGTCGAGGTGCTCGACGCGCCCGCGCCGCGCGAGAGCCCGCTCGCGCCGGTCGTCCTCGAGCTCGCCGACGGCAGCCGGCTGCGCGGGCGGCTGGAGCGCCTCGACGCGCAGGGCGTGCGCCTGCGGCTGGGCGGCACGAGCCCGCTGCCCGTGCGCTGGGACGAGGTCGAGGAGCTGGTCGTGGACGACGGCGCGCTGGGCTTCCTCTCGGCGCTCCCCGCGCGCGAGGAGGAAGGCCTGGGCACGCCCTTCGACGACGACCTCGGGATGCGCTGGCCGCACCAGGTGGACCGCTCGGCGATCGGCACGCCGCTGCGCGCGGGCGGCGCGGTCTACGGGCGCGGGATCGGCATGCACGCGCCGACGCGCGTGCGCTGGAGCCTCGACCCGCGCTGGGACGAGCTGCGCGGCGAGGTCGCGATCGACGACAGCTCGCTGCACAACGCCGAGGGCGCGCGCGGCTCGGTCGTGTTCCGCGTGCGGCTCGACGGCGCGCTCTTGTGGGAGAGCCCGCTCGTGCGCGGCGGCGAGCCGCCGCTCGCGCTGCCCAGGGTCGCCTTCCCGGCCGCGACGGCGCCGCGCACGCTGGAGCTCGAGGCCGACCCGCAGGACGACTTCCGCGGCGACCGCGCCGACTGGCTGCGGATGCTGCTCGTCGATCGGCCCTAGGGCGCCGCCTGGCCCGCCTCGGCGGGCGCCTCGGGCGCCTCGTCCAGGCTGCGGTAGTAGACGCCGCGGTCGCCGCCCTGGCGCTTGGCGGCGCGCAGCGCGACCTCGGCATGGCGGCGCAGCGTCTGCAGCGAGTCGATGTCGCGCCCGTCGAAGGTCTCGAAGCCGATGCTGGTCGAGACGTGCAGCTCGGCGTCCGCGCCGTCGGGGCGGAAGGCGAGGCGCGCGATCTCCTCGCGCAGGCGCTGCACGACGCCCGCCGCCTGGATCTTGCGCGTGTACGGCAGCACGACCGCGAACTCGTCGCCGCCCAGGCGCCCGGCGACGTCCTCGGCGCGCAGCGCGCCGCGGATGGCCTCGCCCACCTGCGCGATGATGCGGTCGCCGACGGTGTGGTCGTAGCGCTTGTTGATCGCGCCGAAGCGGTCGAGGTCCATCAGCAC
>CADEGS010000313.1 GCA_902826945.1 uncultured bacterium
GCCATGTGCGAGACGCCCAAGATCGGCACCCGCTACACCGGGACCGTGAAGAGCACCAAGGACTTCGGCGCCTTCATCGAGATCCTCCCCGGCACCGAGGGCATGTGCCACATCTCGGAGCTGGCGGAGGGCTACGTCGATCGGGTCGAGGACGTCGTCTCGGTCGGCGACCAGGTCGAGGTCGTCGTGATCAACGTGGACGACCGGGGCAAGATCAAGCTCTCGCGCCGCCAGGCGCTGGCGCCGACGAGCTGAGGGCCGCGCGCTCGACGGGCGCGCGCAGCCGCGAAGGGGGTGCCGCATGGCGAGAGGGGGTCGCCTGGGGCTCGAATTCTGCTCAGAAAAGCGCGCCCTGCCGGCGGCGAGCGATTTAGGCTTGGGCCGAAGCACCCTCCTGCCGATCTAGGGGCTCGTGAGAGTCTCCCGGACCGGTCCGGGAAGGAACCACGGACCCCCATCCCGTCGAACGACGCGGCCGCCCCGGGCGGCCGACAGCCCCTCGTCCGCCCATGAGATCGCAGCTGAGTCCGGCGTTGGTGCTCTTGAGCTTCGTGCTCGGGGGATTCGTGAGCGCCGGAACCCCGCCCGCCATGCCCCGCTCCGCGGCGGGGACCGAGTGGATCGCCGAGCCCAGCGACAACATCTGCGGGATCGCCGATCTGAAGAAGGTCTCGAACCCGGCCAAGGTGGACTACGACTCCCTGTTCGAGGCGACGCCCGAGATCCAGGAGATGCGCCGCGACCGGGTGGACCCGGGCTCGGCGCGGGGCAAGCAGCTGCGCCGCGCGGCCAACGAGCTGATCACCAAGGCGGCGGAGATCGTCCGCCGCGCGCGCGGGCACTGCGGGATCTGGAAGGGCATCCAGCACAAGGACGGCCGGACGATCCCCAACGTGACCGCCGAGGTCCGCTCGCACTTCTGAGCGCCGGCGCGGCGTGCGCGGGCCGGGGGGCCGGCGAATCCCGCTCCCCGCTCGCTTCCCCCGCAGGCATTGTCTAGGACCAGAGCCGTGCAGAGGACGAGTCGCTCCACGGCCGCGACGGTGCGCTCCGCCGCGGCCGGGACCGTCCTCTTCCTGGCGTCGGCCTGCGCGTCGGCTCCCGCCCCCGGACCGACGGGGTCGATCGAGGACTTCGGCGCGGTCGTCGGGGAAGAGGGCGCCCGGCCGGTGCTGGGCACGGCGGACGAGGCCCCCGCGCAGCCGACGGCCGACGACCCGCTGGGCATCGAGCCCGGGCAGGCGGCCGAGCTGCTCGAGCGCAGGGCCGAGGAAGCGCCGACGCTCGACCTGCCCGAGAGCCCCTACATCCGCTTCGGCGAGCGCATCGTCGTGCACCGCCTGCCGGACGGCCGCGAGACGATCACCAAGCCCTTCCCGATGCCGCCCGGGAAGGCGCAGCGCATCGTGGACCTGATCCGGGCGCTCGATCCCTTCCCGCTGCACCGCCGCGACGAGCCCGCGCCCGACCTCGATCCGTCCTCGGTCGTGGACTACGTGATCCTCGAGAACTGGGACCAGGAGTACTACTCGAATCTCGAGGCGCCGACCCCGGGGGCGGCCATTCCGGTCAACGTCTCCGACGTGCTCGTGATCACGGCCGAGGCCGACTCGCTGGCGGAGTTCGAGTCCTTCCTGGACCTGTTCTCCGCGGGCGTGCCGCAGATCGAGCTCGAGGCCAAGGTGATCGAGATCGTCGACACCGACAGCCTCGACGTGGGCGTCGACGCGACGATCGACCTCGGCGACGGCGGCGTGGCCGAGACCTTCGTCAAGAGCCTGGGCTTCTCGCTGCCGAACGTGGCGGACCCGGCCGAGGCGCTGCTCACGCTCGGGGCCGTGCAGGACGGCACCGCGTTCGACGCGGTGATCCAGGCCGTGCAGACCTGGCAGAACGTCACGATCGAGACGCGGCCGAAGACCGTCGTGCGCGCCGGCGGCCTGGCGCGGCTGGAGAGCACGGTCGACATCCCGTACTTCGACATCCAGACGCTGAGCAACACGGGCGCGTTCACGACGGGGATCAAGTACCGGAGCACCGGCGTGAAGCTCTACATCACGCCGCGCGTGGTCGGCTCGAAGGCGCTGGCGCTCGACGTGCAGCTCGAGAACTCGCAGCCGGTCAGCTTCCAGACCGTCTTCGGCAGCACCGACGACCAGGGCACGGACACCGAGATCCAGGTGCCCGTGATCGCCACGCGCACGGCGCGCACGATCGTCTACCTGGAGCCCGGCCAGACGCTCCTGATCGGCGGCCTGACGCAGGAGACGAGCCAGGAGAACGTGCGCAAGGTGCCGATCCTGGGCGACGTGCCGATCCTGGGCTTCCTGTTCCGCTCGACCTTCACCGAGCGCCGTCGCGAGCACGTGATCTTCGCCATCAGCCCGCGCATCATCCAGCGCGGCGACCTGCGCGCTCTCCTGTAAGGGGGGAGGAGACTAGGATGGCGCGGGGAAGAACCCCGGCCGACCGTCGTCGGCAGCGCCCATGCGACTCCTCCGACCCCTCCACGGCGCCCGCGAGCGACGCGGCGCGGCGCTCCTGATGGCGTTCCTCGTCATCGTGGTGATCATCCTGATCGCGGGCCAGATCAGCCGCGCGACCGGCACCAGCGCGCGCGTCGCGCGCAACGAGGAGATCCTGGCCGGGATGGACCTGGCGATCGAGTCGGCGCTCCTGCAGGTCCACGAGGACCTGGCCTCCGACGGCGAGGCCGACGCCGCCTCGGGCGAGGGCGGAGCGGGCGGCGCCGGGGGCGCGGGCGGCTCGCCGCTGGCCGCGGTCACCGGGGCGGCCACGGGCGGCGGCGAGAGCCAGCCGGCCGCCGACTCGCGCGAGGACGAGTGGGCCCGGCCGCAGCGCACGGAGGTGGGCGGCATCCGCCTGCGCGTCCTGATCCAGGACGAGGACAGCAAGTTCAACGTGCTCTCGATCCTCACCGAGGACGAGGACGAGCGCGAGAAGGCCTTCGACCGGCTGGTGCGCGTGCTCGACCTGGCGCGGGGCGACACCGAGGCGGACATCGACGGCGGGCGCGCGCGCGCGCTGGCGGCGCGCATCCGCGACGTGCTCGTCGCGCGGCGCGACACCTACCTGCCCAAGCCGCCGCTCTTGTCGGACGACCAGGAGAACGAGGAGCACTGCATGCTCCTCACGCTGCGCGAGCTGGTCGGGCTGGAGGAGTTCGGCGAGGACGACTTCCGCGACTTCCGCGACGAGAAGGGGCGCGTCGTGCACTCGCTCGAGTCGTTCCTGACGGTCTGGTCGTCGCTCACGACCGCCGACCAGCTCGGCGCCCGCGGCGCCGCGAGCGGCGCGCAGGCGGGCGGGGCCGGCGCGCCCGGGACGGCGGACGGCCAGCCGACGCCCGGGCAGGCCGCGGAGGAGCCCGGTGAAGGAGGCGAGGAGGGCGACGAGGCGCAGAGCCCCGGGGACGGCTCGCAGGGGGGCCAGCAGGGCCTGGCGGGCGCGACCGGCACGGCGGGCGCGGCCGGAGCCGCCGGGCCGGCGGCCCCGCAGCCGGTCAGCGGCGCCATCAACGTCAACACCGCGCCCCTGGCGGTGCTGGTGGCCCTGTTCGACGACCGCGAGGTCTCGCCGCGCTTCTGGAGCAACGTCCTCGAGTACCGCAACGAGGAGGACGAGGAGGTCGAGGAGAACGAGGACCCGCCGCTCGACGAGTACGGCGAGGAGATCGTGGTCAAGAAGTTCTTCGACGAGGTGGGCGAGCTGTCCGAGGTGGATGGCTGGGGCGACATCGACCCCGAGCACCAGGCGCAGATCCAGCAGCTCGTCACGGCCAAGAGCAGCGTGTTCTCGATCTACGTGACCGCGCGCAAGCCGACGGGCGTGGACGGCGAGGCGCCGCCGCCGGCCGACCGCCGCGACCTGATCGAGCAGGACGCGAACGGCACCGGCCTCGTGCGCACGGTGCGCCAGGTCGTCTGGCGCCGCACGGGCTCGGACGGGACGGTCGAGATCGTGCCCATCGTGCGCTGGGAGGTCGTCGACCACGTGCCCTACGAGGTGCAGGACTTCCCCGACGAGGAGCGCTGAGCGTGGCGCGACGCGGCGCGCGGGGTGACGCGGGACTCCTGCGGCTCGACGTCTTCCGGCACCTGTTCGCCGCGGCGGCGGAGGAGATGGGCGCCGCGCTCCTGCGCTCGTCCTTCTCGCCCAACATCCGCGAGCGGCGCGACTTCTCGTGCGCGCTCTTCGACGGCCGCGGGCGCATGGTCGGGCAGGCCTCGCACCTGCCCGTGCACCTGGGCTCGACGCCCCTCAGCGTGC
>CADEGS010000314.1 GCA_902826945.1 uncultured bacterium
ATCGCCGACCAGATCCAGAAGCGCTTCGGCGTCAAGTTCAAGCTGAACGAGTCGAAGATCACCGGCCGCGACGCGAACGGGAAGCAGATCTTCAAGGACAACGACCGCAAGGCGGACCCGAAGAAGGAGGCGGAGACGCTCAAGGAGCTCTACCTGACGCTGGCCAAGGCGCCCGCCTTCCCCGCCTCGCACCTCAAGCGCATCGACGTCAGCCTGCGGCCGTCGAACTCGGAGAGCGAGGGCGGCGTGTACTACGGCGACTCGAAGTCGGCCGAGATCACCTGCCGGCGCCCGAAGGAGAGCTTCGACTACGGCAGGCAGCTCAACAGCGGCCACGCCTTCCCCGACGGCGTGGACGAGAGCTGCAAGGCGGCCAACAACGACCCGGTCAACTACTTCGACTGGGCCACGCTGCACGAGGTCGCGCACGCCGTGGACGCCAAGCACAAGTTCATGGACGGGCGCCAGTCGCAGCCGGCCTACGGCTCGTGGATCGAGTACGGCAACAAGGTCGGCCCGATCGCGACGGCCGTCGCGGGCGAGTTCGGCAAGGGGCTCTCCGACGCCGACAGGAAGAAGCTCGAGGACTACGCCAACAAGCGCTTGAAGGCCAAGCCCGGCGGCGGCCCGGCGCCGACGACTCCGGCCGAGACCTCCGTGCGCGACTGGGTCGACGCCGTGCGCGTCACGAAGGGCCTGTGGTGGAACGGCGGCCAGAGCAAGTCGCTCGCGATCGGCACGCGGGTCTACCAGGAGGCCTACGAGTTCGGCGGCGGCTGGTGGAACAGCTACGAGCTGGGCGCCCGCAAGCAGGGCATCCACGGCTACCAGTTCCGCGCGCCGGGCGAGTGGTTCGCCGAGCTGTACGCGGCGTACTACAGCGACAAGCTCAAGCCCTCGCACCCGATCGTGGCCGACCTGACCAAGCTCGAGGCCCCCAAGTGAGCGGCACCGCCGCGTCCTGACAGGAGGAACCAGCCATGTCGCTCTTCGCCACCGTCGGCGTCCCTTGCCCCGCGTGCGGCACGGAGGTCGCGTTCGAGACGGTCAACAGCGTGAACGCCGTCGGCCGCCCCGACCTGCGCGACGCCATCCTGGAGGGCAGCTTCCAGAAGCAGACCTGCGGCTCGTGCGGCAAGGAGTTCCGCATGGACCCGCGCTTCAGCTACATCGACGCCGGCCGCGGCCAGTGGCTGGCGGTCTTCCCCGAGCCGGACCTCGACGAGTGGCGCGTGCGCGAGGAGGAGGTGACGCGGCTCTTCGACAAGGCCTTCGGCGGCGGCGCCTCGGCGCTGGCGCGCGACATCGGACGCTCGCTGCGCCCGCGGCTCGTCTTCGGCTGGCCCGCGCTGTGGGAGAAGCTCGGCATCGACGACGCCGGGCTGGACGACGTGCAGGTCGAGCTGCTCAAGATCGGCCTCCTGCGCAACGTGCCGGAGACGCCCTTCGCCCTGACGAGCGAGCTGCGCTTCGTGAACGTGCCCCAGGACGGCAAGGACGAGCTGGCCTTCGCCTGGGTGGACAGCCGCACCTCGGACTTCCTGCAGGGGCTGCGCGTGCCGCGCGACCTCTACGACGAGATCGCCCAGCAGCCCGACGAGTGGCGCGCGCTGCGCGCCGACTTCGACGGCGCCCTCTTCGTCGACCTCAAGCGCCTGGTCACGGCCGGCGCCTGATCCGAGGCCGGCGCCGCCCCGCGTCGCTCCGCAAGGCGGCGTCGCGCGCCGGCTACTTCTTGGCGGGCACCAGCTCGACGTCGAGGCGCGTCTGGTTGTTCTCGGGCACCAGGACGAAGTGGCGCTGCTCGGCGTAGCCCGGGGCGCGGAAGGCGAGCTCGTGGCCGCGCGAGCCGAGGCGCTCGGGGTCGAGGACGATCACGTACGAGCCGCTCGCCTCGACCGGGAAGCTCTCGCCGGTCTTGACGATCGTGACCGTCGCTCCCGGCACGGCCTTGCCGCCGGAGCGCACCTCGCCCATCACGCTGTTGTTCCTGTGGAAGTACGGATCGGACTCGAGCCCGCCCGCGGGCTTCTCCGTCGGCTTCGTTCCCATGGTCTTCTCGGTGTCGGACTGGCACGCGCCGAAGAGCGGCGCGCACGCGATCAGGAAGAGCGTTCCTCGGAAGGCGGACTGCATGCCGCCACTCTAGCGAGCGCCGGGGGGCAAGTCGCCAGGGGGGAGAGCGCGCGCGCGGCGGCCGCTCCCGGCCCTGCCGCGGCGCGCTCGCGCCGGGGCGGCGGCCTCACGCGCTCTTCCCGGCCACCATCGCCGGGTAGCTCGGTCGCGGGAAGGAGTCGACCGCGATGGCGTGCTTGCGCGCCTCCTCGGCCTCCTCGATCGTCGCCAGCTCCGCCTGGCCGATGACGCCGGCCTCCAGGGCGCGCTCGACCAGCGTGTCCTTCGGCTTGCGCTCGAGCCGGCCGGCGTGCACGGCGGCGCGGATCGTCTCGTGCACGACGCGGGCGGCGAGCACCTTCTCCAGCGCCTGCTCGAGCTGGCCCAGGCCGAGCTCGGACGCCTTCGGCACGTGCATCCCGCGCGTCAGGCGCTCGCGCGCGTCGCCGCCCTCGGTGATCGAGCGCGCCAGCGCGCGGCCGAGCCGGTCGGAGGGCGGCGCCATCCGCCCCAGCCCGCCGAGCGGCAGGAAGTCGAGCGGGAAGGCGGCCAGCCGCAGGAGCCACGCCGCCGGCCGCAGGGGCAGGTTCGCCAGCACGCCGCGGTAGGCCTCCTCGGCGCGCTGCAGCGCGTGCAGGCAGAACCACTCGACCAGCGCCAGGTCCTGCTTGTTCGAGCCCTCGCGGTGGTAGCGCTCGAGCACGGCCGAGGCGACGTACAGGTTCGCGAGCACGTCGGCCAGGCGGCCGGTGATCGTCTCCTTGCTCTTCAGCGCGCCGCCCAGCGTGCCCATCGCCACGTCGGCGGCGAGCGCGAAGGCCGCGCTCATGCGCCCGAGCCGGCGGTAGAGCTTGGCCTCGGGGCCGGAGACGGGCGAGCCGGCGAAGGCCGCCCCGCTGAGGCCGTGCACGAAGGCGCGTGCCGCGTTCGTCAGCACGAAGCCGACGTGCCCGAAGAAGGCGCGGTCGAACTCCTCGACGTCGCCGGCGGCGGCGGAGCGCAGCTCGTCCTGCACGAAGGGGTGGCAGCGGATCGCGCCCTGGCCGAACACGATCATCGTGCGCGTCAGGATGTTCGCGCCCTCGACCGTGATGCCGATCGGCACCGCGCGGTAGCCGTTGCCGAGCACGTTGCGCGGCCCCAGGCAGATGCCCGCGCCGCCGACGACGTCCATGGCGTCGTTCGTCACGCTGCGCATGGCCTCGGTCAGCGTGTACTTGACGATGGCGGAGGCGACCGAGGGCTTCTCGCCCGCGTCCACCGCGCCGGCGGTCAGGACGCGCGCCGCGTCCATCGCGTAGGTCCAGCCCGCGATGCGCGCCAGCGGCTCGTGGATGCCCTCGAACGAGCCGATCGGGACGCCGAACTGCTTGCGCACCGTGGCGTAGGCGCCGGCCGTGCGCGTGGCCAGGCGGCCCGCGCCGCTCGCCATCGAGGGCAGCGAGATGCCGCGCCCGGCGGCCAGGCTCTGCATCAGCATGAGCCAGCCCTTCCCGGCCATCGGGCGCCCGCCGATGATCGCGTCGAGCGGCACGAACACGTCCGCGCCGCGCGTCGGGCCGTTCATGAACGGGACGCCGGGGTCGTGGCGCTCGCCGATCCACACGCCCGGCAGCCGCGCCGGCACGAGCGCGCAGGTGATGCCCACGTCCTCCTCGCCGCCGAGCAGCCGCTCGGGGTCCTGCAGCTTGAACGCCAGGCCGATCACGGTCGCCACGGGCGCCAGCGTGATGTAGCGCTTGTCCCAGTTCAGGCGCATGCCGAGCACCTTGCGGCCCTCGTACGTGCCCTCGCACACGACGCCGTGGCTCGTCATCGAGCCGGCGTCGCTGCCCGCGCCCGGCTCGGTCAGCGCGAAGCAGGGGATCTCCTTCCCGCGCGCCAGGCGCGGCAGGTAGTGGTCCTTCTGCTCCTTCGTCCCGTAGTGCAGGAGCAGCTCGGCCGGGCCGAGCGAGTTCGGGACCATGACGGTCACCGCGAGCGTCACCGAGTGCGCCGAGAGCTTCGCCACCACCGCCGAGTGCGCCGCGGCCGAGAAGCCCAGGCCGCCGTAGCTCTCGGGGATGATCATCCCCATGAAGCCCTGCTCGCGCACGAAGTCCCAGCACTCGCGCGGGAGGTCGCCGGCGCGCGTGATCTCCCAGTCGCTCGCCATGCCGCACAGCTCCTCGC
>CADEGS010000315.1 GCA_902826945.1 uncultured bacterium
GGCGGGGGGGGGCGCGCGGGGGCCGCCGTCGCTGCCGAGCGCGAAGCGCGCCGCCAGCCACGGCAGCCCGACCAGGACGAAGGCCACCGGCCCCTTGGCGAGCACGCCCAGGCCGACCAGCGCGCCGGCCAGGACCGCTGCGCCGCCGGCCTCGCGCGCGCTCGCCGCGGGACGCCACAGGAGCGCGAGCGCGGCCGTCGAGAGGAGCGTCAGCAGCGGGTCGATCTGCAACCGACCGCCGAGCTGCGTCACCATGATGCACGAGAGGAACGCGGCGGCGGCGACGTCGCCCTCGAAGCGCCCCCACGCGCGCCGACCGGTGCGCGCGACGATCCAGGCCGTGGCGCCGGTCGCGAGCACCGAGACGAGCCGCATCGCGCCGGCGCTCCAGCCGCTGAGCCGGCCGGCGAGCCCCGCGAGCCAGAAGAGCAGCGGCGGCTTGTCGGGGTAGAGCTCCCCCGAGCGATGCATGACGAGCGGGTCGCCGCCGGGCATGCACGCCTCGCGCGCCACCTCGGCGTAGCGCGGCTCGTCGGGCGCCCACAGGTCGCGCGCGAGCGCCAGCGTCAGGACCGGCAGCAGGAGCCACCACCAGGGCACGCGCGGCAGGGCTCCGGCGGGGTGGGTCGGGAAGGCGTCGGGCAAGGCGTCGGACCGCAGGCCGCGGAGGACGGTCGTACCGCGCAGGCCCGCTGCGCGGCCCTTACTTTCTTGTAATGGCGAGCCCGGCCGGCCCGCGCGTATGCCTGTCCCTCGGACGCGCGCGATGCATCGCGAAGCCATTCCTGCCCGCCCCGCCGCTCGGCTCGAGCTCCCGCCGGCCGCGTCGCCCGGCCTCTGCTCGCCGCCGGCCGTCGCCCTGAGCGTCGTCGCCCCGGTCAAGGACGAGGTCGAGAGCCTCGAGCCGCTGGTCGCCGCCGTGCGCGAGGCGCTGGTCGGGGCCGGGCCCTGGGAGCTCGTGCTCGTGGACGACGGCAGCACCGACGGCTCGACGGCGCGCATCCGCGCGCTGGCCGCGGACGACCCGCGCGTCGTGCCGGTCATCCTGCGCGAGAACCGCGGCCAGACGAGCGCGCTCTGGGCCGGCTTCCTGCACGCCCGCGGCGCGATCGTCGCGATGCTCGACGCCGACCTGCAGACCGAGCCGCGCGACCTCCTGCCGATGATCGAGCGCCTGGTGCAGGGCGGCTTCGACGCCGTGGTCGGCTACCGCGAGCGGCGGCGCGACGGCTGGGTGCGGCGGCTGAGCTCGCGCGTCGCCAACGCCGTGCGCGACCGCCTCAGCGGGGACTCGGTGCGCGACACCGGCTGCCCGCTGAAGGTCTTCCGCGCGCAGGCGCTGCGCGACATCCCCTGGTTCGAGGGCATGCACCGCTTCCTGCCGACGCTCCTGCGCCTGGCGGGGCGCACCGTCGTCGAGGTGCCCGTGCCGCACTACCCGCGCCTGCGCGGGCGCAGCAAGTACGGCGTCCTGAACCGGGCGCTCGTGGCCTTCGTCGACCTGCTCGCGGTGCGCTGGATGCGCTCGCGCTGGATCCGGCTGCCGATCGAGGGCGGTCGCCCGGAGGCGTCGTGAGCGCCGCCGCGCTGGCGGGCTGGGGCGCGAACGCGCTCTTCTTCGCGCGCTTCCTGCACCAGTGGATCCGCTCCGAGCGCGCGCGGCGCAGCCTCGCGCCGAGCGCGTTCTGGCGCATGTCGCTCGTCGGCTCGCTGCTCCTGGCGCTCTACCTGGCGGACCGCGGCGAGACGGTGCTGCTCGTCGGGGTGGCGATCAACGCGGTCGTCTACGCGCGCAACCTGTGGGCGCTCGGCCACCCGGACTTCGCGCGGCTCTCCGGCTGGCGCCTGGCCGCGCCGGCCGGGCTGGCGCTCGCGCTGTCCCTGGCGGCGCTCGCGCTGACCGCCGGCCGCGGCCCGCGCGACGCGGCCGGGTGGGTCGCGGTCTCGCTCGTCGGGCAGGGCCTGTGGAGCTCGCGCTTCGTGCTGCAGTGGCTCGCGGTCGAGCGCCGCGGCCACAGCACCTTCCCGCTCGCCTTCTGGTGGTGCAGCCTGCTCGGCAACGCGCTCCTCCTGGGGTACGCCGCGCACCGCGGGGACGCGATCCTGATCGCGGGCTACCTGCCCGGGCCGGTGATGCAGGCGCGCAACCTGCTCTTCTCGCTGCGCGCGCGGCACGGCCCGCCGCCCGCGGGGAGCGCGCTCGCGCAGCGCGAGGAAGCGCCGGCGGGGTAGCCCCCGCGCGCGCGCCGAGCGGGCCGGCGCAGGAGCGCGTTGCACCGCCGGGGGACGGCCGTACACTGCGCCCGCGCTGCCCCGGCCTCCGCCCTCCCTGCATGCCCGCCGAACCGCTGGTCGACCTCGCCTCGCTCGATCTCTCCCGGGTCGTGGCCTCGAAGGAGGAGATCTACGCCCAGCTCAAGCAGAGCGGCCGCTTCGCGCTCGTGGACGGCCTCCTGCACGTCGGCCAGGAGGACGAGATCGTGGTCGGCTTCAAGGACGTGCGCGCGGACGACTGGTGGGCCGAGGACCACATCCCGGGGCGCCCGATCTTCCCCGGCGCCCTGATGATCGAGGCCGCGGCGCAGACCTGCAGCTTCGACTTCTACCAGCGCCGTCCCGAGGCCCGCGAGCTCTTCTGCGGCTTCACCGGCATCGAGAGCTGCCGCTTCCGCGCGACCGTCGTCCCGCCCTCGCGCCTGCTCCTCGCCGGGCGCGTGGCGCGCGTGCGGAACTTCCTGTTCCACTACCGCATGCAGGGCCTGGTGGACGGCGAGGTCGCCTTCGAGGTCGACATCAAGGGGATGGTCATCCCCCAGTGATCCGGCGGGCTCCCGCGCCTGGCGCGAGGGCAGCCGCTCCTCTCCTCCCGCACCGAGAAACCGAGGTCGGCATGATCCAGAGAGCCCTGATCCGCGCGCTGTGCGCCGCGACGACGTGCCTGGCGTCGGGCTGCGTCTACACGAACGTCGTCGTCCCGCTCGACACGGACCTCGACCGCACCGAGCTCGGGAGCAAGGTCGGCGAGTCCAGCTCGGAGAGCGCGCTGTGGCTCTTCGCCTGGGGCGACGGGGGCACGCAGGCGGCGGCGAAGGAGGCCGGCATCACGACGCTGCGGCACGCCGACCGCAGGATCTTCAGCCTGCTCTTCGGCCTCTACTACCGCCAGACGACCGTCGTCTACGGGGACTGAGCGATGCGCGCCGTCGCCAGATCGCTGCTCGCGCTCGCGGCCGCCGCCGGCGCGGGATGCGCGGGACCGAGGGGTGCGCTCTTCACGCACACCTTCCAGCCGCTGACGACGAACTTCCACGCGACGCCGGCGGCCGGCGAGGCGAGCAGCGGGGACGTGAAGGAGTTCGACTACTACGTCCGCGTGCTGTGGAGCGACAACGGCATCGGCAAGATCGCCCGGCAGAACGGCTTCGCGCGCGTCGACTACGCCGATCTCGAGACGCTGAGCGTGCTCGGCATCTGGACCCAGCGCTGGGTCCACGTCTACGGCACCCGCGCCATCCCCTAGCGAACCGGGTCGCCGCGCGCGGGGGCGGCGCGCGAGCGGCTTCAGATGCCCTCGCCGAAGCGCGGCGGCGCCGCGCGCGGCGCCTCGGGCTTGCCCTCCTCGTCGAGGATCGCGAGCACGTCGAGCTCGAGGCAGCGGCAGGGCGCGCCGACGAGCGCCGCCAGCGAGGGCTCGGTGCGGCCGTCCTCGCCCGAGAGCACCTCCTTCACGTAGGTGCCGTGCTGCGTGCGCAGCGTCAGGCGCCACAGCGTGCCCGCGGGAGCGCCCTCGCGCGCGACGGGCTCGAAGGACGAGAACTCGACCCAGCGCTCGCGCACCTTCTCCGCGCGGCGGTGCGCCACGCGGTCGGGCGTGGACTGCGCCACCTCGACGCGCCGCCCGAGGAGCGGAGCGAACGCGCGCGCCTCGAGCGGCTCGTCGAAGGCGACCAGCGCGGCGTACTCCTTCGCGTGCGGCGTCTCCTTCAGGTGCTGGATGCGCGCCTTCTCCGTCCAGTGCAGGCCGACGATCTCGAGCCGGCCCTCGTTGCGGCGGTTGACCTCGGCCT
The DNA here is from genome assembly GCA_902826945.1 of uncultured bacterium. The sequence goes on from CADEGS010000315.1 coordinate 4,068, forward strand.
CGACCTCGGCCAGGTCCACGTCGAACACCCGCGGCGCGACGAGCTCCAGCACGAAGGGTCGCCCTTCGCCCAGCATGCGCACGTCGACGTCCTCGCGGCCGGCGCCGTGGAACTTGTTCTTGCGCGTGCCGAAGGCCTTGCCGGCGACCCAGCCGACGAGCTCCTGCACCGAGTCGCGCGTGAGCTTGCCGAAGCCCTCGC
>CADEGS010000316.1 GCA_902826945.1 uncultured bacterium
AGCCACTCGACGTTCTCGCCGATCTTCTCGGCGCAGCGGTGCAGGTAGCCCAGGTGCGGCTGGGCGCCGGTGCAGACCTCGCCGTCGGCGCGCAGGAGCACGCGCATCACGCCGTGCGTCGCCGGGTGCTGCGGGCCCATGTTGACCTCGAGGTCCGAGGTGCGCACGTCGAGCACCAGCTCGCGCTCGCCGCTCTCCAGCGTGCGCGACTCGGAGCGCGCGATCGTGGGGACGTGTCCGGTCGCCTCGGCCATGCTCACTTGCAGGAGATCCCGTGGTACTCGTCGGGGAAGACGTAGTCCTTGCGCAGCGGGTGCCCGACCCAGTCGTCGGGCAAGAGGATGTTGCGCGGGTCGGGATGGCCCTCGAACGCGATCCCGAACATCTCGGCGCACTCGCGCTCGTGCCACTGGCAGGCGCGGTGCACGCGCACCGAGCTCGGCATCGACGGCCGCTCCTTCGGCAGCAGGCACTTCACCGCCAGCCGGTGGCGGTGCTCGAGCGAGAGGAGCTGCACCCCCACCCACAGGTTCGGGTCCTCGGCCGACGGGTCGGTTGCCGTCAGGTCGATCAGGCAGTCGAAGCGCAGGCGCGCGTCGTCGCGGCAGGCCTCGAGGAACGCGGGCAGGCGCCCCGGCTCGACCAGCACGAACGGGTCGCCCGCGCGCCCCTTGTCCTTCTTGTCCGCGGGGTCGGGCGCGCGCGGCTCGTCCGCGCCGGCCAGGCCCGGCGCGCGGATCGCGCGCAGGCGGTCGTGGATGCCCTTGAAGTCCATCGTCGCGGCGTGCTCAGGCGCTGCGCGCCGGCCGGCGGATGACCGAGGAAGCCTGGATCTTCTCCTGCAGCTTCATCAGCCCCTCGAGCAGCGCCTCGGGCCGCGGCGGACAGCCCGCCACGTACACGTCCACCGGCACCACGCGGTCCACGCCCTTCACCACCGTGTAGCCGAACTTGTAGTAGGGTCCGCCGCCCGTCGCGCACGCGCCCATCGCGATCACGTACTTCGGCGCGGGCATCTGGTCGTAGAGCCGGCGGATGCGCTCGGCCATCTTGAAGTTGACCGTGCCCGCCACGATCATCAGGTCCGCCTGGCGCGGCGAGGCGCGGAAGGCGCCCGCACCGAAGCGGTCGATGTCGTGGTGCGCGCACCCGACCGCCATCATCTCGATGGCGCAGCACGCGAGGCCGAAGGTCATCGGCCAGATGCTGGACAGACGGCACCAGTTCAGGAGCCAGTCGACCTTCGTCGTCAGGACGTTCTCTTCGAACTGCTTCTCGAGGATTCCCATGGTCGCCGGGGGTTCGCGGGAGCGCGGGAGCGCCCCTCAGGCCGCCTCCTCGTCCGTGTCGGGAGCGGCGGCGGGCGCGGCCGCGGCCTTCTGCTCCTCGATCAGCTTCTCGATCTCGGCCACGCGCGGCAGCTCCACGCGCGGCCGCTGCGCCGGCGGCTGGTAGGGCACGCCGCTCCAGGTGAGCACCCAGTCCAGGTCGCCCTTGGCCCACACGTAGGCCAGGCCGAGGAACAGGATGACGATGAAGAGCACCCCCTCGACCAGCGCGAAGGCGCCGATGCCGCTGCCCGCGGCGGCGCCCGTCCCGGCCGTCGCGTCCTTCAGGACCAGCGCCCAGGGAAAGAGGAAGGCGATCTCGACGGCGAAGATCACGTAGACCAGCGCGACCGTGTAATAGCGGATGTCGAACTGGATCCAGGCGTCGCCGATCGTCTCCTCGCCGCACTCGTAGGTCTCGAGGCCCACGTCGGTCTTGCGCCGCGGGCGCAGGATCGAGGCCACGACGAGGTTCGCGAACACGAACACGAGCCCCACCCCGGCGAAGACGAGCACGTTCAGGTAGTCGAAGTACATCGTGCTGGGGTGAGGGGTGGACGCGGGGCCGGGGGCGGGGATCCGCCGGCCCTCGGAGCGGACCGGGCCCTCGCTCGGCGCCGGACGCGGCGGAGGCGCCGCGGGCCGCCGCGGGCGCCGCGCGAAAGCGCTGGGAGGGGTTCGAGGCGCGGTATGGTAGCAGCCGAGAGGTCGATTCCCACCGCGCGCCGGGCGCACCGCGGGACTTCGGGATGGGCCGCGCGGCCGCGTCGGGAGGGTCCGCAACCGAGGGCCGCCGCGCGCGTCTTGCGCAGGTGGGATCGAGAGGAGCAGGCGGGCGGGCGCCGATGCCCGGGTTCGAGCCGGGGGGACGCTCCGGGCCGGGGGGCGACCCGCTCCCGCCCTGGCGGGCGATGCTCGCGGCAGGGCTCCTCGTCGGGAGTGCGGTCGGGGGAGCACTGTCGCTCCTCGAAGCCCTGCGCGATCCCCGGCCCGGCGAGGGGTGGTGGTTGCGGTGGCTGTGGGCCGCCGCCGAGCACCCCCTGCGCAGCGGCCTGGCCGCGGGCCTGGCCTGCTTCGGGCTGCTCGGGGAGGGTTCCGGGGGGCTCGCGGGCGCCTGGAGGGTCGTTCCGAGGCCCGGCACGGCGTATGATGAGGGCCCCTTCCGCCCAGGCCCGGCCCGCGAGAGCGGGACCCCGCGGGAGACCCCCGGAACCCCTGCTGCGCCCCTCCGAGCCCCTCCAGACCCACCCGATGCCCACCATTCAACAAGCGGAGATCATCGAGGGTCCGCTCGAGCACCCCCAGTTCGGCCGCATCCTGGTCGTCCGGCCGACCATCGACACCGTGCGCGCGGGCCGCCACCCGTCGCAGGCCGTGGTGGTCACCACGGCGGCGCGCCGGATGATCGAGCTCTCCAAGGCGGGCGAGAAGCTGAACGCGGTCGTCGTGGAGGGCGACAAGGACCCGACCAGCCACCCGGAGTTCCACGAGATCAGCGCGAACCTGCGCGAGCTGGTCAACAAGTGGTTCCCCAAGTGCAAGCTGACGCTCGTCTCACGAAATGCAAAGCTCTCGCGGCCGGAGACGCGGCACGCGCTGACGTTCTACGACTCGCCGGTCCTCGGCCTCGAGGCGGGCACGCAGAAGACGGTCGCCAAGCTCTCGCCGGAGACCTTCGACGACTTCAAGGACCGGCTGACGCTCATGCGGCGGCTGGAGAGCGAGCGCCTGATCGTGCGCACGCTCTTCGTGCGCGGCGACGTGGACAACAGCAAGGACGCCGAGGTGCGGGCCTGGATCAAGAACCTGAGCGAGATCCGCCCGGCCGGGGTCCAGATCCTGACCCCCGCCAAGCCCCGCGACGGCCAGAAGCCGGTGACGAAGACGCGCATGACCGAGATCGCCCAGCTCGCGCAGTCGAAGGTCGGCGTCCCGGTCGAGGTCCTCTCCGAGTAGGCCGGCCGCCGCGAGCCGAGCGGAGCCGCGCGTGCAGCCCCCCGGAGCGACCGGGTCGAGCCCGCTGGCCGCGCTGCGCGGGGTCGCGCGGCGCTTCGGCGAGCAGGTGGCGCTCGCCGGCCTGGACCTCGAGGTGCGCCGCGGCGAGGTGCTCGGGCTGCTCGGGCCCAACGGCGCCGGCAAGACGACCGCGCTGCGCATCCTGTGCGGGCTCCTGCCGCCCGATCGGGGGAGCGCGGCGATCGACGGCCACGACGTGCAGGCCGAGCCCCTCGAGGCGCGCCGGCGCTTCGCCTTCGTGCCCGACGGGGCGCCGCTCTACGCGAACCTCTCCGCGCGCGCGCACCTGCACCTGGTCGGGCGCCTGCACGGGATGGCGCCGGAGGTCTTCGAGCCGGAGAGCGAGCGCCTGCTCGAGGTCTTCGGCCTGGGCGAGCGCGCCGGGGACCCCGTCGGCGGCTTCTCGCGCGGGATGCGCCAGAAGGCCAGCCTGGCCTGCGCGCTCTTGCCGCGACCGCCGCTCCTGATCCTGGACGAGCCGCTGACGGGTCTCGACGCGCCGACGACGAGCGTGATCAAGGAGCTCCTGCGCGGCTGGGCCGACCGCGGGGGCGCGGTGCTCTACACCTCCCACCTGCTCGACGTGGTCGAGCGCGTGTGCGATCGCATGGCGATCCTCGACCGCGGCGCGCTCGTGGCCGAGGGCTCGCTCGACGAGCTGCGCGACCGATCGGGCGAGGGCGGCACGCTCGAGCGGGTGTTCGGCGCGCTGACCCGCGCGAGCGACCCGCGCGAGCAGGCGCGGCGCATCCTCGGCTCGGAAGCGACCGCGCCGCGCTGATCCGGGCGCGTCGGCCGCGAGGGCGCGGCGCTCAGCGCCTGGGAAAGAATCCTGCGTGGCTCCCGGTGCCGTCTGGCTTCGTCCTGGCAAG
>CADEGS010000317.1 GCA_902826945.1 uncultured bacterium
CCTCCTCGAAGAAGTCCATGTGCGCGTCGAAGAAGAACGACAGGCGCGGCGCGAACGCGTCCACGTCCATGCCCGCCGCCACCCCGCGGCGCACGTACTCGAAGCCGTTGGCCAGCGTGAAGGCCAGCTCCTGCGCGGCGGTCGAGCCCGCCTCGCGGATGTGGTAGCCCGAGATCGAGATCGTGTTCCACTGCGGCACGTGCTCGGCGCAGTGCGCCATCACGTCGGTGATCATCCGCAGCGCCGGCTCCGGCGGCACGAGCCAGGCGTGCTGCGCCTGGTACTCCTTCAGGATGTCGTTCTGCACCGTGCCGCGCAGCAGCTTCGGGTCGACGCCCTGGTTCTCGCCGCAGGCGACGTAGAAGGCGAGCAGGATCGGCGCCGGCCCGTTGATCGTCATCGAGGTCGAGACCTGGTCCATGGGGATGCCGTCCATCAGCGTCTCCATGTCCTCCAGGCTGGCGATCGCCACGCCGACCTGGCCGACCTCGCCGCGCGCGCGCTCGTGGTCGGAGTCGTAGCCCATCAGCGTCGGGAAGTCGAAGGCGGTCGAGAGCCCCGTCTGCCCGTGCTCGAGCAGGAACTTGAAGCGCTCGTTCGTCTGGCGCGCGGTGCCGAAGCCGGCGAACTGGCGCATCGTCCACAGGCGCCCGCGGTACATCGTCGGGTGCACGCCGCGCGTGAACGGGTACTGCCCGGGCCAGCCCAGGTCGCGCTCGTAGTCGGTCTCGACGTCGGCGGGCGTGTAGAGCGGCTGCAGCGGCACGCCGGAGATCGTCGTGGCCGGGACGCCGCGCTTGGCGCCCTCCTCGAAGGCCTTCTCCCACCAGGCCCGCGGTCCGGTGGGATCGCCCGGGCCGCCGGCCCCTCCGGAGAGCGGAGGTCTCGTCTGGGCTCTCGTGCTCATGATGGACTCGCTCGCGCGTCCGCGGTCGGGGTGCGGCCGCCCTGCCCGCGCAGGCCGCGCAGGACGTCCTCGGCCACATCGTAAGGTGTGGCCGAGCCCCGGAGCGACGTTTCGACGCGCTCCGTGAAGCCCCCCGGCCCCCACAGCTCCTGGTCGAGCCGCTCCCCCACCACGCGCCGCACCTGCTGGACCCGCTTCCTGGCGCGGCGCGCGGGGTCGGCCGCCGCCTCGAGCTCCCCGCGGTGCGCGAGGAGCGCGTCGACGAGCGGGTCGAGCCCCGTCCCCTCGCGGGCGCTGACCGGGACCACCGGCACGGCGCGCCCCTCGCCCGCGCGCGGCAGGCGCAGGTGGACCGCCTCCTCGAGGTCGGTCTGCAGCCGGTCGGCGCCGGGCAGGTCGGCCTTGTTCACGACCAGCACGTCCGCCACCTCGAGCAGCCCGGCCTTCAGCGCCTGGATCCCGTCGCCCGCCCCGGGGCACAGCACGACGACGACCGTGTCGGCCGCCGCCACGACGTCGTACTCGGCCTGGCCGACGCCGACCGTCTCGACCACGATCCAGTCGAAGCCCGCCGCGTCCATCACGTCGCAGGCGTCGGCCGCCGCGCGCGCCAGGCCGCCGTGGCTCGCGCGGCTCGCCATCGAGCGGATGTAGACGCCGGGGTCGGCGGTGCGGTCCTCCATGCGGATGCGATCGCCGAGCAGCGCGCCGCCGGTGAAGGGGCTCGAGGGGTCGATCGCGAGCACGCCCACCGTCGCGTCGCGCGCGCGCAGCGCGATCACGAGGCGGTTCACGAGCGTGCTCTTGCCCGCACCCGGCGGACCCGTGATCCCGACGCGCCAGGCGCGCCCGACGCGCGGCCACAGCGCCGCCAGCGCGGCGGCGAAGCCGGGCTGGCCGTTCTCCGCCCAGGAGATCAGGCGCGCCAGCGCCGCGCGGTCGCCGGCCAGGAGCCGCTCGGCGAGCTCGGCGGAGGCGTCGGCGCGGCTCATGCGGCGGCGCTCAGGCCAGGAGCGAGCGCGCGATCACGATGCGCTGGATGTCCGTCGCGCCCTCGTAGATCTCGGTGATGCGCGCGTCGCGGAACAGGCGCTCGACGTGGAAGTCGTCGGTGTAGCCCGCGCCGCCGTGGATCTGCAGCGCCTCGTCGGCGCAGAAGTTCGCCGTCTGCGAGGCGAAGAGCTTCGCCTGGCTCGCGGCCTGCCCGCAGGGCTCGCCCTTGTCGCGCAGCCAGGCGGCCTGGAAGGTGAGCAGGCGCGCGGCGTCGAGGCGCGTGGACATGTCGGCCAGCTTCCACTGGATGGCCTGGAACTCGCCGATCGGGCGGTCGAACTGCGTGCGCTCGTGCGCGTACTTGACCGACGCCTCGAGGCAGGCGCGGCCGACGCCGACCGCCTGCGAGGCGATGCCGATGCGCCCGCCGTCGAGCGTGTCCATCGCCAGGTGGAAGCCCTTGTCGCGCTCGCCGAGCAGGCTCCCCGCCGGCACGCGCACGTCCTCGAGGAGCACCTCGGTCGTGGACGAGCCGCGGATGCCGGTCTTCTTCTCGTGCTTGCCCACGCGCAGGCCGGGCGTGTCGCGCGGCACCAGGAAGGCCGAGATGCCGCGCGAGCGCGGCGCGTCGGGGCTCGTGCGCGCGTAGACGATGAAGACGCCCGCCAGGCCGCCGTTCGTGACCCACAGCTTGGTGCCGTTCAGCACGTAGGAGTCCCCGTCCTGGGCGGCCGAGGTCGCGAGCGAGGCCGCGTCCGAGCCCGCGTTGGCCTCGGTCAGGCAGTACGCGCCCAGCACCTCGCCCGAGGCCAGCCGCGGCAGCCAGGCGCGCTTCTGCTCCTCCGAGCCGAAGCGCCGGATCGGCGCCGCCACCAGGCTGTTGTGCACCGAGATCGTGACCCCGGTCGCGGCGCAGCCGCGGTTGAGCTCCATCAGGACCGCCGAGAGCGCCAGGTTGCCCAGGCCCGCGCCGCCGTACTCCTCGGGGATCGTGAGGCCCCACAGGCCGAGCTCGCCGATCTTCCCGAACAGCTCCGGGTCGAGGCTCTCGCGCCGGTCGTGCTGCGCGGCGCGCGGCATGAGCTCGTTCTCGGCGAACCCGCGCGCCATGTCGCGCACCATCGCCAGGTCGTCGTCCAGCGCGAAGTCCATGCGTCCCTCAGGAGTAGTCGTGGAAGCCCTTGCCGCTCTTCCGGCCCAGCCGGCCGGCCGCGACCATGCGCCGCAGGAGCGGGCACGGCCGGTACTTCGGGTCGCCCAGGCCCTCGTGCAGCACCTCGAGGATGTCCAGGCACACGTCGAGCCCGATCAGGTCGGCCAGCGCCAGCGGACCCATCGGGTGGTTCATGCCGAGCTTCATCACCGTGTCGATCGCCTCGGCCGTCGCCACGCCCTCCATCAGGCAGAAGACGGCCTCGTTGACCATCGGCATCAGGATCCGGTTCGAGACGAAGCCGGGGTAGTCGCTGGCCTCGACGGGCGTCTTGCCCACGGCCTCGGCCCAGGCGCAGGTCGCGCGCGTGGTCGCCTCGGACGTCTCCTGCCCGCGGATGACCTCGACCAGGCTCATCAGCGGCACCGGGTTCATGAAGTGCATGCCGATCACGCGGTCGGGCCGCCGCGTGGCGGCGCCGATGGCGGTGATCGAGATCGACGAGGTGTTCGAGGCCAGGATCGTCGCCTGCGGCGCGATCGCGTCGAGGCGCGCGAAGAGCGAGCGCTTGACCTCGGCCTTCTCGACCACCGCCTCGACGACGAGCGGCGCGTCGCCGACGTCCTCGACGCGCGTCGTCGGGCGGATGCGGCCGCGGATCTCCTCCGCGGCGGCCGCCTCGAGCTTGCCCTTGGAGACGAAGCGCTCGAGGCTCTTCTGCACCGTGGCGAGACCGCGCTCGAGCGCCTTCTCGTCCTGGTCCACGAGCTCGACCTTGGCCCCGCAGGCGGCGAAGGTCTGCGCGATGCCGTTCCCCATCGTGCCCGCCCCGATCACGGCGACGCGAGCGGGCACGAGGACGCGAGCGGGCACGGCCGCAGGGGCGGGCGCGCCGCTCAAGCGAGCGACTCCACCGCCAGCGAGACCGCGTTCCCCCCGCCCAGGCACAGGGACGCCATGCCGGTGCGCGCGCCGCGCTGGCGCATCGCGTACAGGAGCGTGGTCAGGACGCGCGCGCCCGAGGCGCCGATCGGGTGCCCGAGCGCCACCGCGCCGCCGTTCACGTTGACCTTCGAGCGGTCGAGCTCGAGCACGCGCGTCAGCG
>CADEGS010000318.1 GCA_902826945.1 uncultured bacterium
AGGTCGCCGGCGCGCGTGATCTCCCAGTCGCTCGCCATGCCGCACAGCTCCTCGCACGGCCCGTCGAGGAAGGCGCGCTCCTGCGGCGAGAGCGGCTTGACGTCGAAGCGCAGGAGCCGCTTCCAGTCCGGCTTGCCGGTGAAGAACTCCGCCTCCCACCACACGGTGCCCGCCTCGATGGCGATGCGCTCCGTCTCGCTCATGCGCGGCAGGATGCGCCGCACGACGGGCAAGAGGCTGCGCGTGACCAGCCGCTGGCGCAGCGGGCGCACGCCGCCCACGAGCGCCGCGGCGGCGAAGACGAGCGCCAGCACCACGAACGGCACCGGCGAGAGCACGCCGCTCCGCCACCAGCCCCAGAAGAGGAGCGCGAGCGGCACGACCCAGCCCAGCCAGGTGCGGCCGAGGAAGTAGAGGAGGAGGGCGGAGAGGACCGCCAGCAGGAGGAACAGCCACATGCGAGGTCTCGATCCCGGGAAGGGCGGGAGCGCGTTCCACCTTATCGAACGGGCCGGTGGAGCACGTGAGGCCGCGCCTCCTCTGCGGGCAAACTTTTCGCCCGTATTGCAAGCTCCTCGTCCGCGCGCGTCCCACGCCGGGAGCGCGCGCCATCAGGGCGCGTCGGTGCGCCAGGCGTGCAGGCGCTCCAGCGCTTCGTCGGCGCGCCGCGCCTCGCGCGCGCGCTCGGCCTCGCTCCAGCCGAGCGCCGCGCCGAGCCGCTCGAGCACGCGCGGCACCTGGGCCTGCGCCAGCGCGCGCGGGGCGTAGCCGAGGTCGGTGCGGCGCAAGAGGAAGTCCTCGGCGGTCAGGCAGTCCTCGTGGCGCGCGGCCCACTCGACCTCGCCCGCGAGCGTCTCCAGGTCGAGCGGCTCGCCGCGACCGTCGGCCGCGCAGAAGGCGCGCAGCTCGGGCGCGAAGGCCGCGTAGCGCCGCAGCCAGGCGGTCGCGAGCGCGTCGAGGGCCGGCGGCCGGCCGCGCGCGTCGAGCGCCGACCAGCGCGGGCGCGGGACCGGGTCGCGCAAGGCGCCGTGCAGCAGGTGCTCGCGCGTGGGCGAGCGGCGCGCGGCGTGCCCCAGGCCGAGCTCGGTGCACAGGCGCGCGCCGAGCGTCTCGGCCATCGCGCGGTAGCCGGTGAGCTTGCCGCCCGCGATCGTCCACAGCGAGCCCTCGCGCTGGACGCGCTCCTCGCGCGAGCGCGCGGAGGGACGGTCGTCCTGCGCCGCGAGCAGCGGGCGCAGGCCCGCCCAGGTGGCGACGACGTCGTCCTCGCGCAGGCCGACCGGCGCCAGGGCGTTCGCCGAGTCGAGCAGGTAGCGCACCTCGGCGCGCGTGGCGCGCACGGGCGCTCCCGGCGCGTGGTCGAGGTCGGTCGTGCCGATCACGGTGCGCCGCGGCCAGGGGATCAGGAACATCACGCGCCCGTCCACGGCGGAGGGGAAGATCACGGCGCCGTCGGTCGGCAGGCGCTCGCGCGGCACGACCACGTGCGTCCCGCGCGTCGGCCGCAGCCAGCCGCCCGCGAGGCCCGCGCGCGCGCGCAGCTCGTCGGTGAACGGGCCGCCGGCGAGCACCGCCGCGCGCGCCCGCACGCGCGTCCGCTGGCCGTCCAGCGCGTCGGCGAGCTCGGCCTCGACGCCGCGCGCGCCGTTCTCGATGGCCACGAGCTCGGTGCGCGACAGGCACACCGCGCCCGCCGCGAGCGCGCTGGCGACGACGGCCAGCGTCAGGCGCGCGTCGTCGGTCGCGCCGTCCAGGTAGCTCCCGCCGCCGCGCAGGCCGGCGCGCTCGACCGCCGGCAGGCGCCGCGCCACGGCGCTCGCGGACAGCATGCGCGGCAGCCCGAGCGCGCGCGGCAGCGAGACGAGCGTGTAGAGCGCGAGCCCCGCCGCGAGCGTCCACGGCCCGACGCGCTCGCCGCGGCGCAAGGGGAAGGTGAACTGCTCCGGCCACACGAGCCCCGCGGCGTTGCGCAGCAGGAGCCCGCGCTCCAGGCACGACTCGCGCACCAGGCCGAACTCGAGCTGCTCGAGGTAGCGCAGCCCGCCGTGCACCAGGCGCGACGAGGCGCTCGAGGTCGCGCCGGCCCAGTCGCCGCGCTCGACCAGCCCCGTGCGCAGCCCGCGCAGCGCCAGGTCGAGCGCGATGCCCGCGCCGGTGATGCCGCCGCCGACGACGAGCACGTCCAGCGGGTGGTCGGCCAGGCGCTGGCGCCGGTCGCTGCGGCCGGGCGGGGCCTCCCGCTGGCGCGAGGTGCGTTGCACGCGCCGCATCGTAGGGCCGCGCGCGGCGCGGTCCACGCCCTGCGCGCGGAGGCCGAGGGCGCCATCCGGCGGCGGGGACGGCGCCCAGGGCCGGCTCCCGCGCCGCCCGCGGGTCGCCGTTTCGCGGCGGGGCTCCTACGATGTTGCGCCACCCCAGCGGAGCCCTGCACCCGTGAAGCCCATCCTCGCCCTCGCGCTGCTCGCCCTCGGCTGCCACGCCCCGATCGTGCAGGAAAACGAGGAGTACCGCTGGTTCGAGTCGGGCTGGTACGTCGGCGGCACGGGCGGTGTCGCCATCACCGACTCCTCCGCCGCAGACCTCGACGAGCGCCTGGCCGAGGAGGGCTTCCCGAGCACGAGCTCGACGCTCGACGACCACGACTCGGCCTGGAAGGCCTACCTCGGCTACCGCTTCGAGCGGCGCTTCGGCTTCGAGGTCGGCTACGCGAACCTCGGGCAGGTGACCTCGCAGGTCGACACGGCGGCGATCGACCCCGACGTCCTGCTCGACGCGCTGGCCGACACGCAGCCCTTCCTCGGCCGCGGGCCGACGGCGGCGGGGCTCCTCTACCTGCTCGACACGAAGCTCGTGGACGTCGGCGTGCGCGGCGGGGCGTGGTTCTGGGAGGCCGACGTGGAGGCGCGCACGAGCAGCGGCGACGAGGTGTCGATCGACGAGGACGGCATCGACCCGTTCTACGGCGCGTTCCTGCTGCTCGAGATCAACGACCGCGCGGCGCTGCGCGCCGAGTACGAGCGCTACGAGCTCGACGACGACGGCGCGGACTTCCTCTCGGTCGGCCTCCAGATCCGGGTCGACTGAGGGGCCAGCGCGGCGAGCGCACGCCGCGGCGCGGCGGGTCGCCCGCGCGGCTCGCGGGCGCGGACTGCAATCCGTGCAAAGCGCCGCCGCCGGCGCGCGGGCGCTCCTCGGCGCCGACGCCCCCGCCCGCTACCATGGCGCGTCCGGGAGCTCCTCCATGAAGACCCTGCTGCGCGTCCTCGTCGTGCTCGTCATCCTCCTCGTCGGCGGGGTGTTCGTGGCCGTCACCTACGCCGGCAGCCTCGTGCGCGCGGGCGTCGAGCGCGGCGGCACGCACGTCCTCGGCGTGGAGACGAAGCTCGACGACGCCTCGCTCGGCATCCTGAGCGGCGAGCTCGGCCTGCAGGGCCTCTCCGTCGCGAACCCGCCCGGCTTCGAGCGCGAGCACTTCCTCGAGATGCGCCGCGCGGAGGTCGCGGTCTCCTTGCGCTCGCTCGCGGGCGACCGCATCGAGGCGCCGCTGCTCCTGCTCGAGGGGCTGGTGCTCGACCTCGAGCGCAAGGGCGACACGTCGAACTACGGCGTGATCCTCGACCACGTCGGCGGGCCGGGCGGCGAGGAGCCCGCGGGCGAGGACGCGCCGGGCGCGTCCAAGAAGCTCGTCATCCGCGAGGTCGTGCTGCGCGACATCACCGCCCACGTGGCGCTCGAGGCGCTGGGCCAGAAGGTCGCGAAGAGCGTGACGCTCGGCGAGCTGCGCCTCGAGAACGTCGGCAACGACGAGCAGTCGCTGCGCTCGCTGCTCTCGCAGATCGTGACCGCCGTCCTGGAGGAGGCGCTGCGCTCGCTCGAGGGCGTCGTGCCCGCCGAGCTGCTCGGCGACCTGCAGGGACGTCTGGCGCAGGTGCAGGAGGCCGGCGCGGCGCTCCAGGCCGAGGCGCAGAAGAAGGTCGACGAGGCGGTCCAGCAGGCGCAGGGCGAGCTCGAGAAGGCCAAGGAGCAGGCCGCGAGCGAGGCCCAGAAGGCGCTCGAGAAGGGCAAGCAGGAGCTCCAGAAGGGCCTGGGCGACGTCCTGGGCGGCAAGAAGAAGGACGGCGGGTAGGCG
>CADEGS010000319.1 GCA_902826945.1 uncultured bacterium
GGCTAGCGCGCGAGCAGGCCCTCCGCGCGCAGCGCGGCCAGCGCCTTCTTCTCCAGCAGCTCCTGGCCGAGCGCGTTCGCGTGCGCGTCGGCCTTGGAGTTGTGGATGTCCCGCGCCTCCTCCTCGTCGGTGAACCGGAACGGGTGGCAGGCGACGCCCCGCTCGGCGCACCAGGCCGCCAGCGCCGGCACGCGCGGCGTCGTGTGGTCGAGGACGACGAGCGGGACGCCGCGCGCCGCGCACGCACCGCGCATCCGCTCGAGCGCGGCGCGCGAGCGCGGCCAGCCCTGCACGAAGGCGGGCTCGCCCTCGATCGACGCCGGCGGCGGCCCGTGCTGGCGCGCGAGCTCCCGCCAGCAGTGGTACACGCCGTACACGCCCCGGAAGCGCGTGACGAGCCAGCCCTGGAGCTTCTGGCCGAGCGTGACGCGCGGCACGCGCACGCCCTCGCCGGGCACGAGCAAGCCCTTGTACTGCTCCCAGGTCGAGTCGAGGTCGTTCGTCACGTAGGTCAGGACGACCGCGTCGGGCGCCAGCGCCGCGGCGTGGGCGGCCAGGTAGTCCGCCTCCTGCACGGTGTCGTAGCTCAGGTGCCCGGCGTTCAGGCACTCGAGCGCGCGGCCGTCCGGCGCGCGCGCGTCGCGCTCGAGGCGCCGGATCCACGAGTCCTCGTCGTTTACGCCCCAGGCCAGCGTGACCGAGTCGCCGAGGAACAGGAGGCGCAGCGGCGCGGACGCGCCCGGCGCGCGCTCGGCCGCGAACGGCGCGCCGGCGGCGCTCGCGCGGAAGCCCCACGCGTCGGTGCGCCAGTCGAAGCGCACGAACGAGAGCGCGGTGTCCGGCTTGTTCTGGAACAGCCGCCCGTCCTCGGTCAGGCCGTCCTTCACGAGCGCGATCGCCTCGTTGAAGTAGCGGTTGACGTCGCGGTAGTAGCTGATGCCGAGCGCGTCGGTGCGGCGCACGACGACCTCGGCCACGACCAGCGCGCCCGCGCCCGCCAGGAGCAGGAGCAGGAGGCGCACGGCCGCGCGGTGGAGGGCTCGGGGCATGCAGGCCCCGTCGTCGTGGACGCGCCGGCGGCGGGGCCGCGCCAGCGTTCGCCGCGCGCGCCGGGCTGTCAAGCGCCGTCCGCGGGCTGCGCGTCGAGGCCGGGCGGATCAGTAGGCGAAGTGGCGCAGGACGAGCTCGTCGCCGTCGCCGTCGCCGTCGAAGTCCACGCCCGTCGAGAGGAAGACCGCGCCGCGCGCGTTGCGCTCGCTGACGAACACCGGCGGCGCGTCGATCGGCGCCAGCACGCCCACGACCTCGACGTCGCACGAGATCGCCGGGTTGCGCACCAGCACGCGCTCGGCCAGGTCGCCGTCGCCGTCGAGGTCGCGGTTGTCGGCGGTCTCGTCCGCGGCGAAGTAGACGAAGCCCTGCGAGACGACCGGCCCCACCGCGGGCACGATCGCGAAGCCGGTGCCGTCGAAGTCCAGGGTCGGCCCGCTCTCGAAGTCGAGCCACACCGGCAGCGCGTCCACGACGTCGTCGTCCTTGGCGACCTCGGCGCAGCCCAGGTTGTTGTTCAGCGAGCCGACCAGCGGGTTCGCGCCCGGCACGGACTCGAGGAAGACGGCCGGCAGGCGCAGCTCGCGCTCCTCCTCGGCCAGCCAGGAGACCGAGGCATGGGGCTCGGACGTGCCGTCCCGGTCGAAGATGCCGGTGCCGTGCGAGCGGTTCGAGGGGCTCTGGTGGGCGAAGGTCCAGCCCGGGCTGTCGTCGTCGTCGGGGTCGATCCAGGCGACGAGCAAGAGGTCGCCCGCGCGGCCGTCGTGGTCGCGGCCGTCGGCCGCCTCGTCCACCAGCGCCACCAGGCGGTCGAAGAGCGGCGCCAGCCCGAGCGAGCCGCCGGGCGCCGCGCCGACCGCGACCAGGCGCTCGGGGTCGCGCTCGGGCTGCGCGTCGATCACCCCGTTCGCGCCGCTGGCGCGCGCCCAGCGCACGACGCGGTCGCTCGTGTCGCCGTCGCCGTTCAGGTCGCAGCCCGCGTCCGCCTCGGCGCTGAGCGTGGCGACGTGATCCTCGACGACGACCACGCGCTCGCGCCCGACCAGCCCGGTGTTCCCCACCGCGCCGGGCTCGAGGAAGTCGGGGAAGCGCACGTAGTGGAGCACCTCGTCCGCCTGGTCCGCGTCGTCGGGACAGCCGTCCGGCACGAGCGGGAACGGGAACAGGGCCGGGTCGTTCCGGTTGGCGCCCTGCCCCGCCTCGTCCACCAGCACGCCGAGCAGCCAGCGGTCGGACTCGCGCCGCACGTTCCAGGCGGCCTGCGGACCGGACAGGGCCAGGCCCAGCACCTGCACCGCGGAGGCCGCGCGCTCGCCGTCGAGCAGGCCCAGCACGGTCTCGTCGGTCTGGTCGCCGTCCTGGTCCAGGTCGCGGCCGGAGCGCACCTCGTCGAGGCCGAGCACGATCAGCTCGTCGCGCTCGCCGAGCACGCGCGCCGCGAGCGGCCCCTGCCCCGGCTCGCTCGCGATCGCCACGGGCGCCAGCGGCGACGAGCGCTCGAGGACGCGCAGGTTCGTCACGTCGCCCGCGCCGAGCGCGTCGGCGCTGGCGTAGTAGACCCGGTCGTCCACGACGCGCACGGGCCCGCCGAGGGGGTCGAGCGTGTCGGCGAAGGCCGGCGCGCCGCCCGGCGCCCAGTGCACGAGCACGAGCTCGGCCGGCGTGCCCGAGGCGTCCCAGTCGCGGCCGTCCGCCGCCTCGTCCACGACCAGCCACACGTCGTCACCGACCAGCGCCGCGCCCTGGGCGGCGACGCCGATCGTCGTCTCGGTGCGCGCGCCGAGCCGGCCGGCCACGGCCACGGCGTCGGCCGCGTCGCCGTCGCCGTTCAGGTCCGTCCCGGCCGGGCCGACCAGCGCCTCGTCGGCGAAGTAGACGAACCACGACGTCCCCACGGCCGGCGCGAGCGCGCTCGAGGGCAGGGTCGCCGTGCGCACGCGCACGCCCTCGTCCTCGAGCCCGGACGCCCCGCACGCGGCGAGCGCGCCCGAGAGGAGCAGCGGGAGGCGCGCGCGGAGGAGCGTCATGGGGCGACGACCTTAGCCGAGCGTCGGGGCGCTTGGAATCCCGGGGCTTGCCGGCCGCCTCCGGCGCGGCCGCCGGCGCCGGGGGCGCGGGTTGGCCGCGGGCCGCGGCGCGCGCGGCGTCCTACGATGCGGGGGTGACGAGACGGTCCGCACGCTCCGGGCGCGGGACGCGCGCGCGCGCGCTGGCCCTGCTCTTCTTCCTGCTCCCACAGCTCGGCGCGCGCGCGCAGGAGCCCGACCCGCTGCGGCGCCTGGAGACCTGGGTCGAGCGGCGCGTGCGCGCCGGCGACGCGGCGCGCACGCCGCTCACGAGCGACCTGCGCGAGCTCGCGCGCGCCGTGCGCGAGCAGGAGGAGCGCGAGCCGGCGCGCGCCGACGAGGCGCTCGGCGTGCTCCTGCGGCTGGCGGCGCTGGAGCGCCCCGACGGCGTGGACCCGAGCGAGACGCCCGCGGGCCTGGGGCGGCGCGAGCTCGCCTGGCGCGTCGCGCGCGGCGCGGACGGCCGCGCGGCGCGCGCGCTGGCGCAGGCCTGCGCCGATGCGGAGCGGCCGCTCGCCGAGCGCGTCGAGGCCGCGCGCCAGCTCGTCGGGCAGCGCGTCGCGGGCACGCTCGGCCCGCTGCTCGCCGCCGCCGCCGCGCCCGAGCGCGCGCTGGCCTTCCTCGCCCAGGAGGCGCTCGCGGGCTGGGCCGACGTGGGGCTCGAGGCCTTCTTCCTGGACGAGCTCGAGCAGGGCCGCGGCTCGCAGGAGGCGATCCGCGCGCACTTCACGGCGCTGCGCGGCCGGCTCGGCGCCGACGCCGCCGCGCGCCTGCGCACGGTCGTCGGGCGCATGCTCGTGGACGAGGACTGGCGCGCCGCGGCGCGCGCGCGCGCGCTCGTGCCCTGCCTCGAGACCGAGGCCGCCGTCCCGGCCCTGGTCGAGGCGCTCGACGCCTGGACGCGGCGCGCGCGCGAGGGCGGCGGCTCGCTGCGCATCCGGAGCGAGATCGCGGGCGAGCTGCGGCGCGTCTCGGGGCGCAACC
>CADEGS010000320.1 GCA_902826945.1 uncultured bacterium
GCCTAATCCACACCGCCAACGTTCGTTCTGAGCCAGGATCAAACCCTTCACTTGTGTTCGATGGTGTTTGATCGCTGTGTCCGACCCTCGCGGCCAGGAGGCCTCGAGGAGCCGGCGCTTACGCTCACGCGAGTTTCAAAGGTCACCCTGATTGTCAAAGAACGCGTGCCGACAGCGGGCGCCCCGAGGGCGCGGTCCGACCGGTCGGCGCGTCGATCTGCGTTGTCCGCGCGGGCCTCGGGCTCACCGACGCGGGTCGAGCATGGTAGGCGTTCTGGACCGCGGATCAAGCGTCTGGAAGGATTTCTTCGCCCGCTCGCAACCCCCGGCCGCACAAGGAGTTGTGGCCGTGGGCTGCTTCTAGGCCCGAACGACGATGCGGGCGCCCGCCGGCAGGAGCTCGTACAGCTCCTCCACGTCGGCGTTCCGCAGGCGGATGCAGCCGTCCGAGGCGGCCTGGCCGATGCTCGCGGGGTCGTTCGTGCCGTGGAAGCCGTAGCTCGTGACGTCGTCTCCGGCCTTCCAGGGGATCCAGCGCGTTCCGAGGGGGTTGCGGGGGTCGCCGAACGGGATCGGCTCGCGCCCCTTCGGGAACCAGGTCGGGTTCTCCTGCTTCTCGCCGGCCACGAACACACCGGTCCGGGTCTCCTCTCCGTCGCGACCGACCCCGGCCTCGTACGAGCGCGCGACTTCCCCCCCGACGAGCAGCAGCACGCGCCGCGAGCCGAGGTCCACGAGGGCTTCCACTGGGTCGGTCGGGATGCGCAACTTCTGCCCCGGCTGCAGGTAGCCGCGCAGCGCGTTCGCCTTCGCGATCAACCCCGTGCACATCAGGCGCGCGGGGTAGCGGTCGATGTAGCGCTTGCGCACGGTCGTCAGGCTGTCGCCCGCCTCGACGACGAGCTCCACCGACGGCCACGTGCCGCGCGCGTTCCAGCGGTGCTGGTCCTGCGCCACGTTGAGCGCCTCGCTCCAGCGCGCGAGCGCATCGCCGTGCGCCTCCCACGGCGCATCGAGCTCGTTCAGGATCAGGTCCGAGTACAGGCGCGCGGCGCGGTCGAAGCGACGCTCCTGGAAGCTCGCCTCCGCCTCGCGCTGCGCCAGCGCCATCTCCATCGCGAGCTCGAGCGGCCCCTCCTCGCGCGCGGCCGACGGCCTTGCCGCCCCCCCCTCGCCCGGGACGAGGGCCCCTCGCAGACGCGCCTGGTCGCCAGGCGCCCAGCGCACCTCCTGGCCGAGCGACTGCGCGTGCTCGAGGGCGCGGCTGCGCCGGCCGTCGAGCGCTTCCTTGAAGGCCAGCACGACCAGGGCGCGCTCCTCGGAGAGCCCGACGTCCGGATCGTCCAGCAGGCGCGCGACGTCTGCCGCCGGCCCGTGGAGCACGGCCTCGGCCAGGAGGACCTGCGTGTGCGGCGCGCCGCGCACGGGCGTGGCCTCGATCTCGCGCAGCCAGCTCGGCATCTCTTCGGAGCGCTCCGCTGCGCTCCCCGCGGCGACCGCGGCCGGCTCCGCCGCGGGCGCTTCCTCCGCGCGGTAGAGGCTCGCCGAGCCCTCCGGACGCGTGAGAAAACGGGCGCCAACGCCAGCGTCTTGGCGTGTCGCCGAGGCCTGCGGGTCACCCTCGCTGGCTTCGCCTGCGGGACGCTCCTCTGCGCCCACCCCGTCCGACGGGAAGAAGCGCAGCACCAGGAGGAAAGCCGCCACGACGACGAGGAGCAGGAGCAGTGCGCGCATCGGAGAGGGATCGTGTTGCGAGGACTCGGCAGCGCACCGCGGCGCGGGCGCTCGGCGCGGGCCGCTGCCTCGGAGACGCGAGGCGGCGGTGCGGCGGTTCGATGGAAGGACCCGGCGAAGCCGTGCGCGGCCAACTCCTGAACCCGTTGGTTCAGGTGGGCCCGACACCGGACGGGTTTGCCGTCCAGGACCGAAATGGGCCCTTCTGGTTGCTTGTTAGGCTCGAGGCGTTGAGCCGGTCACGAGCATCGCCAGGCGATCTTCCGACCGGAGCCTAGCACCTGCCCGCGGGGCGTACAACGTGGGATCTACCAGCCCTGCGCGCGGATCTGCGCGCAGATACGCTCGGCCAGCTCCAGCGCGCGCCGACCGTCGGCCCCCCCGACCTCGGGCGCCTCCCCGGCGCGCACGCTGCGCAGGAAGGAGTCGAGCTCGGCTTGCAACGGGCGCTCCTCGCCCGCCAGCTCGAGCTCGCTCACATCGAGCATGTCGCCGGTGACGAAGTCCGAGCGCTGGGCGAGCTCGGCCAGCTCGCGCGCGTCCATGCTGCGCAGCTTCTGGCGGCCAGCCTCCCAGCCTTCGCCCTTGCGCACCATCAGGCCGTAGTTCTTCGTGAAGTCGAGGCTGACGTAGCTCGAGCCGGAAAAGAGCCGGAAGCGGCGCATCGTGCTCAGGGAAACGCGGCTGGCGGTCACGTTCGCGCGCGCGCCGTTGGCGAACACGAGCCGCACCGAGGCCACGTCCTCGGCCTCGGTCAGGATCTTGCCGCCCGAGGCGTCCAGGCTCTCGACGCGCGAGTCCACCAGCGCGAGCACGAGGTCGAGGTCGTGGATCATCAGGTCGTGCACGACGCCGACGTCCAGGCTGCGGAAGCTGAAGGTCGCCAGCCGGTGACACTCGATGAAGCGCGGCTGGAGACCCAGCGCGCGCACGCGCCGCACGCCGGGCTGGAAGCGCTCGACGTGGCCCACCGCCAGCGCCGCGCCGCCGCGCTCGGCCGCGGCCAGGAGGCGGTCCGCGTCGGCCAGGTCCTTGGCCAGCGGCTTCTCGACCAGGCACGGGATGCCGCGCTCGAGCAGCGGCACGGCCACGTCGGCGTGCGCGATCGTCGGCACGGCGACGCTCAGCGCGTCCACCGGCGGCAGCTCGCGCAGGTCGTGCACGGCGGCGCAGCCGAGCTCGGCCGCGACGCGCTCGCAGCGCGCCCCGTCGGCGTCGGCGACGAAGACGAGCTCCGCCTGCGGGTGCTGCGCCCAGATGCGGGCGTGGATGCTGCCCAGGTGCCCGACGCCGACGACACCGACGCGCACGGCGGCCTCAGGTCCCCGAGGGGACGCTGCCGACGCGCTCGGCGCCGGCGCGGCGGAACTCCTCGCGCAGGGACTCGCGGTAGCGCCCCTTGGCGCCGAGCTCGCTGCGCTGCAGGAACTCGATCAGCTCCCTGACGATCGCGCAGGGGCGGCCGCCGGCGAGCGACTTGAGCACGCGCTGGCGCGGCTCGCCCGAGCGGTAGATCATCCGGAACGCGGCCCGGACCTCGGCCACGTCCTCGGGCGCGAAGCCGCTGCGCTCCAGGCCGATCGTGTTCACCTTGCGCACGCGCGCCGGGTGGCCCTCGAGCACCATGTACGGCGGGACGTCGAGGAACACGCGCGTCAGGCCGCCGATGTAGGCGTGCTTCCCGATCGTCACGAACTGGTGCACGGCCGCGGCGCCGTTGATGACGGCGCTGTCCTCGACGGCCACGTGTCCGGCCAGGAGCGCGTTGTTGGCCAGCATGACCCGGTTGCCGATCTCGCAGTCGTGCGCGACGTGGCTGCAGGCCATGAGCAGGCAGTCGTTCCCGATGCTCGTCACGCCGCCGCCCTTGACGGTGCCGCGGTTGACGGTCACGAACTCGCGCACGGCGTTGCGGTCGCCGATGACCAGGTGGGTCGGCTCGCCCTCGTAGCTCAGGTCCTGGGGGTCGGCGCCGATGTTCGCCTGCCCGAAGAACACGTTGTCGCGGCCGATGGTCGTGACGCCGTCGATCACGACCTGCGGCCCGATGCGCGTGCCGTCGCCGACGCGGACGCGCGGGCCGATGACCGTGTAGGGGCCGACCGTGACGTCCTGGCCGAGCTCCGCGCCCGGGGACACGACTGCCGTGGAGTGGATCTGGGTTGCCATGCTCGTTCGCGGCCTCTAGGGCTCGACCATCGTGAAGCTCAGGACCGCCTCGCACACGGGCCGACCGGCCACGCTGCCCGAGCCGCGCACCTGGGCCGTCTCGCCCTTCATGCGCAGCGTCTCGACCTCGATGCGGAGCTGGTCGCCGGGCTCGACCGGCGCGCGCAGCTTGACCTTGTCGATCGACCACAGGACGG
>CADEGS010000321.1 GCA_902826945.1 uncultured bacterium
TTGCCGCTCTTGCGCGGCAGGAGGCGCAGCGACATGACCGCCGCCAGGTTCTCGCCCAGGCGCTGGCGCACCTGCTCGTGGCGCTCGGCGCGGAAGAACGACAGGATGCGGTCCACCGTCTGCGGCGCGTTGACCGTGTGCAGGGTGCTCATCACCAGGTGCCCGGTCTCGGTCGCGTCGAGCGCCGCGCCGACGGTCTCCGCGTCGCGCATCTCGCCGATCAGGATCACGTCGGGGCTCTGGCGCAGCGCGTGGCGCAGGCCGGCGGCGAAGTTGCCGCAGTCGGTGCCCACCTCGCGCTGGCTGATCACGCAGCGGTCCTCGGTGAAGAGCACCTCGACCGGGTCCTCGAGCGTGATGATGTGGCGCTCGGCGTGCGTGTTCATGTACTGGATGATCGCCGCCAGCGCGGTCGACTTGCCCGAGCCGGCCACGCCGGTCACGAGCACGATCCCGCGCTTGCGCAGCGCCAGGCGCTCGAGCTGCAGCGTCGGCAGGTTGAGGCTCGAGAGCATCGGCGCCTCGCCGTAGATGTGCCGCAGCACGATCGCCGGCTCGCCCATCTGCTTGTACGCGTTGAGGCGGAAGCGGCCCAGGCCGTCGAGCATCAGCGCCGTGTCCACCGAGCCCGCGTCGCGCCAGTGGTGCATGCGGTCCTCGCCGACGACGCCGGTGAGCACCTCGAGCAGCGGCCCCGCGTGCGGCACGCGGCCGGGCAGGAAGTGGATGCGCCCGTCGATGCGGCACGAGGGACGGCCGCCGGCGCGCAGGATCAGGTCGCTCGCGCCCAGGCGCACCATCTCGGCCAGCCAGGCCTCGAGCTTGTGGCGCGGCGACACCGAGGTCTGCACGACGACGGGCGGCGGCGTGCGCCGGCCGGACTCGCCCTCCTCCTGCGCGCTCTCGCCGGAGGCGCCGGCGGCGCGGAGGTCGCCCGGGACCTGGTCCTCGAGCGGGCTGTCGGGAAGGGGGCTGGCGTCTACCACGGGGGGTCTCGCAGGGCGTCTTTGTCCCGGATGCGGTTCTCCATCGGGCCGCCGGCCGCGCCAGCTTGAGCGCCACGGCGCGAACCCATGGGGCCCCCCGCCGGGTCGCGGCGCGGCCGGCGGAGCGGGGCTCAGCGCCCGCGGACCAGCGCCCAGGCCTCGGCCAGGAGCCGGGCCACGCCCCGGCCGGTGGCCGAGGAGATCCTGTGCAGGGGGCCGTGCGCCGCCTCCAGGCGCGCCGCGCGCTCCTCGGCGCGCTCGTCCTCGCACTTCGTCGCGACCAGGAGCCGCGGGCGCTCGCGCAGCGCCTGCGAGTACGACGCGAGCTCCTCCTCGAGCACCTGCACGGCCGCGAGCGGGTCGTGGTCGGCGGCCTCGGAGACGTCGACGAGCAGGAGCAGCACGCGGCAGCGCTCGACGTGCTTCAGGAAGCGGTGCCCGAGCCCGACCCCCTGCGCCGCGCCCTCGATCAGCCCGGGCAGGTCGGCCACGACCAGCGTCTCGAGCTCGCCGACGCGCGCCACCCCCACCATCGGGTGCAGCGTCGTGAACGGGTAGTCGGCGATCTTCGGCGTGGCGCGGCTGACGACGGAGAGGAAGGTGGACTTGCCGGCGTTGGGCAGGCCCACCAGCCCCACCTCGGCCATCAGCTTCAGCTCGAGGCGCGCCGCGCGCGTCTCGCCCGGCGCGCCGGCCTCGGCGTGCCGCGGCGCCTGGCGCACGGCGTTGGCGAAGGCCGCGTTGCCGCGACCGCCGCGCCCGCCCTGGGCCAGGACGACGCGCTCGCCGGGCGCCGCCAGGTCGCGCAGCAGGTGGCCGCGCTCGCGGTCCACGACCTGCGTGCCGACGGGCACGAGCACCACGCAGTCCGCGCCGCGCGCGCCGGCGCGCCGCGCCGGGCCGCCGGGCTCGCCCTTGCCCGCGCGGTAGGCCGGCGCACGGCCGACGTCGAGCAGCGAGGTCTTGTGCGGGGTCGCCTCGAGGATCACGTCGCCGCCGTCGCCGCCGTCGCCTCCGTCGGGGCCCCCGCGCGGGACGTACTTCTCGCGCCGGAAGGAGACCAGGCCGTCCCCCCCCCGGCCCGCCTCGACCACGAGGTCACACTCGTCGCGGAACACGGATGCCCCGCGCGGCGGGTCTCAGGCCGGATCGACGTGGACGCGCCGGTTGGTCTGGAAGCGCACCGTGCCGTCCACGCGCGCGAAGAGCGTGAAGTCCGAGCCCATCCCGACGTTCTTGCCGGGGAAGAACACGGTCCCGCACTGACGCACGAGGATCGTGCCCGGGTGCACCTGCTCGCCGCCGTAGCGCTTCACGCCGCGGAACTGCGGGTTCGAGTCGCGCCCGTTGCGCGACGAGCCCTGCCCCTTCTTGTGTGCCATGCGCGGAGCCTCCTCAGGCGTCGATCGAGGTGATGCGGACGCGCGTGTAGCCCTGGCGGTGGCCCCACTTCACGCGCACGTTCTTGCGCCGCTTGAGTCGGAAGCCGGTCAGCTTGGCGCCCTTCACGTGGCCGACGACCTCGCCCCGGACGCTCGCGCCCGCCAGGCTCGGCTTGCCGACCTTCACCTCGCCCTCGTCGGCCACGAGGAGGACCTGCTCGAAGCGGACCTCGTCGCCGGGCGACCAGTCCGCGTTCCAGTCGAGATCCACCAGGTCGCCGACCCGCAGGCCGGTCTGTCTACCGCGATCGGACACCACTGCGTACACGTGCGTCTCCCCCCTCGGTGCGAGGGGCCGGCCCGGGGCGCGCCCGGGCGCTCTGGAAAAAGAGGGGCGGGAGTCTAGCGGCCCGGCCCTGGGCGGGCAAGGACCGCGGCGCGCCCGCGGGTCGGCCGCGGGGCGCCGGGGGGTCGCTAGCGCTTGCGGCGGCCGCCGGGACGCACCTCGCGCCCGTCGGCCCGCAGGTAGTGCAGGACGCTGTCCTCGACCTGGTCGGGCACGGGCAGGAGCACGAGCGAGCGTCCGCTCTCCTGCTCGAGCTGCTCGAGCTCGCGGCCGAGGTTGGCCTTCAGGTAGGTGATCACCTCGGGGTGCGCGCGCACCTCGACGGCGGTGAAGCCCTTCAAGGTGAGCGCCGCGCCCAGCCGGCGCAGGATCGCCTGCGCGCGCGAGGAGGCGTTGCGCTGGCGCCCGGAGCCGCGGCAGCGCGTGCAGGTCTCGTAGACGAGCTTCGAGAGCCCCGGCCCCAGGCGCTGGCGCGTCAGCTCCAGCAGGCCGAACTGCGAGATGCGGCCGATCTTGCTGCGCGCGCGGTCCCGCTTGAAGACGTCGCGCACGGCGCGCTCGACGGCGCGCCGCGCCGACGAGCGCATCATGTCGATGAAGTCGAGCACGATGATGCCGCCCAGGTCGCGCAGGCGGATCTGGCGCGCGATCTCCTCCACCGCCTCGAGGTTCGTCTTGAGCGCGATGTCCTCGAACTCCGCCCCCTCCTCGCGCGTGCGCCCGGAGTTGACGTCGATCGCGACCAGCGCCTCGGTCTGGTCGAGCACGATCGAGCCACCGGAGGGCAGCTCGACGCGGCGCGCGAAGATGCGCTCGAAGTCCTGCTCCACGCCGTAGCTGTGGAACAGCGGGCGCGGTCCCTTGTGGAACTGCACCCGCGAGACGTTCTCGGGCATCAGCTTCTCGGTGAAGGCGATCATGCGCCCGTACACCTCCTCGTCGTCGACGACGACCTTCTCGGTCGAGGAGGTGAAGAGGTCGCGCATCGTCCGCACGGCGACGTCGGACTCCTGGTAGAGCGGCGCGGGGTTGCGCCCCTGCTTCAGCCGCCGCGAGAAGTCCTCCCAGGCGAGCAGCAGGTAGTCGAGGTCGCGGCGGATGTCGGACTTGGTCTTGCCCACGCCGGCGGTGCGCACGATCACGCCCATGCCGTCGGGGATGTCGAGGCCGGTCAGGATGCGCTTGAGGCGCCGCCGCTCGCGGTCGTCGTCGATCTTGCGGCTGACCCCCGTGCGCTCGAGCGAGGGCATCAGGACCAGGTAGCGGCCGGGGATCGAGATGTGGGTGGTGAGCGTCGGCCCCTTGTCGCCGATCGCGTCCTTGGTGATCTGCACCACGACCATCTGCCCCTTCT
>CADEGS010000322.1 GCA_902826945.1 uncultured bacterium
GCTGGTCTGGTCTGTCACGATCGGCGGCGGATTTCCGGCACGGTCTTTCTCCGAGATGGGATAGAGGCGCGTGGCGCGACCGGCGTGGTCGCGCTCCACGCGATCGAGGTAGGCCTCGAGGAGCTCTCTCATCTCGATCTGGCCGCTCTTCGAGACGTTCAGGACCCTTCCGCACCACTCGACGAGCAAGTCCGTCTTTCGCCCGCTCCGGGGATGCGCAAGGCCGTCTCCCGCGAGAGCTACAGCGCGCGGGATCCACAGCCTTCTCCGTCGCGGCGCACGGCCACGCCGAGCGCGGTACCGACGCCGGAGCCCACGGCGACGCCCAGGGCGAGGAAGCGCGCGGCGCGCGTGCCCCGCCGCCGCCCTCGACGGCCACGGAGCGCCGGGCGATCACGGGGTGCTCCTCCGCTCGACCGGGCGGCCCACGAAGACTTCGACCTCCGCGATCTGCTCGTCACGGAAGCGGATGGTCTCCGCCATGCGCATCGGCGGCCGCTGGACCCCGGGCGCGTTCTCGTGCTCGTACACGACGACGAACTCCGGCCCGTCGCCGAAGATCCGAAGGTTCGTCGCCCAGGTCTGGCCGACGGCAGGCCAGATCTCCTCGAGCATGCCGTCGCGCTCTCGGTACTCGCCGAAGCTGCTGACGAAGTGGAAGTCGGGAGCGAGCAGCGAGCGCAGGCGCGCCAGGTCCCTGTCCCGGAACGCGCGGTAGTAGTCTTCGATCGCGCCGCGGTAATCCATCGTGGAGGCTCCTGGGCCCTGGACGAGCGCGTCGCCGCTTCGCCCCTCGTCGGGGGCGAGCGGTGCGCACGCCGTCGCGAGGCACGCCATTGCAAGACACAGGACAGGCTTCACGGTCCGGCCACTCCAACGGGCTCGCGCGCGGAGAAGGGGGGAGCGAATCGGCGGATCGAGGCGGGCCGCTCGGGCTCGCTCACCCGCTCGCCTCCGCCTCGCCGCTCTGGGTCGGAAGCCCCGCACCGATCCAGCCGCGGATGCCGGCGGAGAGGACGAGCACGTTGTCGTGGCCCAGCTTCTTCGCGCGGCGTGCCGCGCTCGGCGCCTTCGCGCACAGCGGGTTCGAGCAGTAGAAGACGAGCAGCGCGCCCTTGTCGTCGGGCAGGTCGGCGGCGCCGAAACCGGTCGGGTCGAGGTGGCGCGCGCCGGGCACGCGCGCGCCGAGCCAGCTCGCGCGCGCGTTGACGTCGAAGACGTTGGCGCCGCGCTCGCGCAGCAGGCGCTGCAGCCGCTCGGGCGAGATCGTCTTCAGCCCCATCAGGCGCGCGAGCACGTCAGGCCTCCTCCGCCGGGGTGCGCCAGGCACGCGTGCCCGTGAGCAGCAGCCCGCTTCCCGGCGCTCGCGCAGAGCACCCCGCGCGGTCGCGGCGAGCAGCGAGCCGCGGCGAGCAGCAGGCTCGTCAGGAGGAGCCAGCGGCGCTTCGGGGTCGTCATCGGGCCTCCTTGCGGGTCTGCGGGCGCGGGCAGCGGAGCGCGCGGCCGATCCTCCGACTGCGCACGGGGGTCCGGCACCATTTCCCCGGACGCCGGAATCGCGCTAACGCATGGCCGCCGAGCGGCCTCCAGGGTCCCGGAACCCGTCCCCGAGACCCCGAACCCAGGAGCCGCCATGCGCCTCGCCCTCGTCCCGATCCTGCTCGCCCCGCTCGCGTCCCTCGCTCCCGCCGCCGCCCTCGGCGCGCCGGCGATCTGCTTCCCGCTCGCGATCGGCGACGCGCACACGCTGCCCGCGCCCGAGGATCGCGCGGCCGCGCTGCCCGTCGCGTCCGTGGCGCCGGCGGCGCTGGCCGTGCTCGACGCGAGCGACGCGACGCTCGTCCACATGGAAACGCTGCGCCGCGCCGTCCTGCGGCTGACCGCGCAGAAGGACGAGGGGCGCGAGGCCGCACGCGCGCTCGTCGCGCGCCTGCACGAGCGCGTCGAGACGGAGAAGGGCCGGCGCGAGCCGCGCCCGCGCGCGCTCGGCCTGGCGTGGTTCGACCTCGGTTACGCGCTCTCGACCTTCGAGCAGGCGGGCCTGCGCCTCGAGGACGGCAACGTCGCCGCCCTGGCGCGCGCGGCCGAGCTGTGCCCCGACGACGGCGCGCTCTTCCTCGGCGCCGCGCTCGCGTCGTGGACGCGCGAGGGCGGCGAAGCCCTGCGCAAGCGCTCGTTCCGGCGCGCGGCCGAGCTCGCCACCGACCCCGACGGCCTGCTGCGCGCGAACCTGATGGTCTTCGCGCGCGGCTTCCTGAACGCGCGCACGTACGATGAGCTCCTCGCCCAGGTGCGCGGCTAGACGCTTGCAGCCCCTCGAACGCCCCCGCCCCGACGTCGGGCGCGGCGCGAGCGACGACGCTCTCGCCGCGCTCGTCGCACGGGCGCGCGCGGGCGACGAGCGGGCCTTCGGCGTCCTGTACGAGCGCTTCGCGCGCGCGGTGCACGGCGTGCTCGTCGCGAGCGTGCCGCCCGCGGACGCGGCCGATCTGGTGCAGGAGGTGTTCCTCGAGGCCTGGCGCTCGCTCGGCGCGCTGCGCGAGGCGGAGAAGGTCGGCCCGTGGCTGGCCGCGATGGCGCGCCACCGCGCCGCGCGCCACCACGCGCGCGCGCGGCCCCTGCAGCCGCTCGCCGACGAGCCGCCGGCGCGCGCGGAGCCGGACGACGCGGGCGACGAGCGGCTGCTCGCGCACCTGCGCGCGCTGCCCGAGGCCTACCGCGAGGCGCTCGCCTTGCGCCTCATCGAGGGGCTGGGCGGCCCGGCGATCGCCGCGGCGCTCGGCCGCTCGCCCGGCGCCGTGCGCGTGCACCTGGCGCGCGGCATGAAGCTCTTGCGCGAACGGCTACAGAGGGAGGAGCGCTCGTGAGGCGCGGCGCCTGGACGACCGCGAGACCCGGGACTCGGCCATGAGCACGACGAACGATCCGCTGTGGGACCCCGACGCGCCGGCCGACCCGGAGCTCGCGGCGCTCGAGCAGCGCCTGCGCGCGCACCGCTGGCAGCCGCGCCCGTGGGTCGGGCCGGCAGAGGTGTCGGACGCGGGCGGAGCGGTCGAGCCGCTCGGTGATGCGCGCGTCGCGCACGCCACCCCCGCGGGCGGCGATCCCGAGACACGCGCGCGCCGCGCCGCGTCGGGGCACGCGCTCGACCGCGCGCTGCCGCGCGCACGGCTCCTCGTGTGGCCGGCGCTGGCGACGCTCGCGGCGGGCCTCGTGCTCGCGTTCGGCGCGGGTCGCTGGTGGCGCGGGGGAACGCCGGCGTCGGACGCGGCTTACGCGCTCGAGACGCTGTCCGGCGCGCCGCGCGTCGAGGGAAGCGGCGGCAGCGCGTCGGGCGCGCTCGGCGCCGCGCCGCTCGCGCCCGGCCAGCGCGTCGTGTGCGACGACGCGTCGCGCGCGCGGCTCGTCGTGGGCTCGATCGGCGCGCTCGAGCTCGAGCCTGGCACGGCCCTGCGCGTGCTCGCGCCCGACGCGCTCGAGGCGGGCGCGCGCTTCGCGCTGGCGCTCGAGCGCGGCGGGATCGCCGCGCGCATCACGAGCGCGCCGCGCGTGTTCCAGCTCGGCACGCCGGCGGGGATCGCCGTGGACATGGGCTGCTCGTACCGCGCGCACGTGGCCGACGACGGGCGCACGCGGCTCGCCGTGGACGGCGGCCTGGTCGCCTTCGCCGGCGCAGCGCGGCGCATCGTCGTGCCCGCGGGCGCCTCGGCCTGGGCCGATCCCGCGCGCGGGCCGAGCACGCCGCTGTGGGACGACGCCGCGCCCGAGCTGCGCGCGGCGGTCGAGGCGTTCGACGCGGGCGCAGCGGACGGCGCGAGCGGGAGCGATCCGGCGCTCTTCGTCGCGCTCGTCGCGCGCGCGCCGCGCGACCCGACGCTCGTCCTGTGGAACCTGCTCGACCACCCGCGCGCGGCGGTGCGCGCGCCGGCCTACGAGGCGCTCGCGAGCCTCGTGCCGCCGCCCGCGGGGACCCTGCGCGAGCGCGTGTTGGCCGGCGACCGCGACGCGCTCGACCGCTGGCGCGCGGCCCTCGACTGGTCGTGGTGAGCGCG
>CADEGS010000323.1 GCA_902826945.1 uncultured bacterium
GAGCCCATGGACCTGAACCGGGTCTTCAAGATGTCCTTCGCCGGCGTGTACCCGCACTACATCGCGAAGGCGGAGAAGAAGGGGCGCACGAAGCAGGAGGTCGACGAGGTCCTCTGCTGGCTGACGGGCTACAGCCCGCAGGCGCTCGCGAAGCAGATCGAGGAGAAGAAGAACCTCGAGACGTTCTTCGGCGAGGCTCCGTCGCTCCACCGGAACGCCGACAAGATCACCGGCGTCATCTGCGGCGTGCGGATCGAGGAGATCGAGGATCCGCTGATGCGGAAGATCCGCACCATGGACAAGCTGGTGGACGAGCTGGCCAAGGGCAGGCCGATGGAGAAGATCCTGCGCAAGTGAATCGTCCGCGGGGGCCAGGTGTCCCGGGACCCGAGGGCCAGGGAGGCGTGATGACGGTCAAGCGCATGGACAACGTCGGCATCGTGGTGGAAGACATCGATGCTGCTGTCGCGTTCTTCACTGAGCTCGGCCTCGAGCTCGAGGGGCGCGCTCCGATCGAGGGAGACTGGGCAGATGGCGTCACCGGCTTGCGCGGCATGCGGGTCGAGATCGCCATGATGCGCACGCCCGACGGTCACGGCCGGCTCGAGCTGTCTCGATTCCTCGCACCGCCCGTGGCCGCCGACCACCGCCGCGCGCCCGTGAACGCTCTCGGCTACCTGCGCGTCATGTTCGCCGTGGAGGACATCGACGACACGCTCGCCCGGCTCGGCAAGCGTGGCGCGGAGCTCGTCGGCAGGGTGCTCCGGTACAAGGAGAGCTATGGGCTCTGCTACGTCCGGGGGCCGGAGGGGGTCCTCATCGGGCTCGCCCAGGAGCTCGGGCCCGGGCGCTAGGGGGTCTTCAGGATGGCCTCGAGCTGGGACGCGAGCAGAGGTAGCTGCTGGCGGACGATCGTCCACAGGATGTCGAGGTCGACCTGGTCGTAGCCGTGGATCAGCCGATCGCGCGTTCCGGTGATCTCGCGCCAGGGGATGGCCGGATGGGCCTCGCGAAACGCGACAGGGAGGCGGCGGGCGGCTTCGCCGAGGATCTCCACCAGTCGAGTCAACGCGAGGACCTCGACTGCCTCGGACCGGAATCGCTCGCGGGTGAGCGGCCGGGCGATCTCGATCGCGCGCCGGGCGGCGTCGAGCATGTGCCGCAAGGCTACGGTCGGCTCACGCTCGCTCATACACGGTCTCTGCCTGCGAGAGAACTCGATCGCGGAAGTAGGGGCTGAGGAATCCCGGCGTGTTGAGGTCGACCTTGCGGCCGAGGATCTCCGCAAGCTCGTCCTGCATGGTGAAGAACTCCCAGCCAGGGGTCTTGCCCGGCTCGAACTGGACGAGGACGTCGACGTCGCTGTCGGGGCCGAAGTCGTCGCGCACGACGGAGCCGAAGAGCGACAGGCGTCGGATGTGGTGACGCTCGCAGAAGCGAGCGATCCGATCCGCCGGGAGGGCGATGCGCGCGACCATGCTTCGCCGGACCCTAACCGATGGCGAGCCGGGCAAGAAGGGACGGGCGGCCGGCGAGCCGCGGACGTGGCTTCCCTGGCCGCAGCATGACCATGTCGGGACTTGCAGCGACGGCACACGCCTGCGCTCCCCCGGCCTCCGCGACCCGCGCTACCATCCCGCTTCGCCAGGATTTGGAACTCCGCTCCACGAGAACGCCATGGACCTCTCCTCGTGCCTCGCTCTCGCGCTCTGCGCGCAGGTCTCCGCCACGCGGCTCGGTCCCGCGCGGGACGTCGAGCCCGAGCCGCTGCCGCTGCGCTTCGTCGCCGTCGGCGACTACGGGACGACGCTGCCGGGCTCGTTCGCGCTGGCGGCGCTCGTGCACGCGCTCGAGCCGCGGCTGGTGATCACGCTCGGCGACAACAATTACCCCGACGGCGCCGCGGCGACGATCGACGCGAACGTTGGGCAGCACTTCCACGACTACATCCACCCCTATGCGGGGTCGTACGGGAGCGGCGCGGCGGTGAACCGCTTCTTCCCGTGCCTCGGGAACCACGACTGGCTCTCGCCGGGGGCGGCGCCCTACCTCGCCTACTTCGAGCTGCCGGGGAACGAGCGCTACTACTCCGTGCGGCGCGGGCCGGTCGAGCTGTTCGCGCTCGACAGCGACCTGTCGGAGCCGGACGGGATCCTCGCGAGCTCGGCGCAGGCGGCGTGGCTGCAAGCGGCGCTGGCCGCCTCGAGCGCGCCGTTCCGGATCGTCTACCTGCACCATGCGCCGTACTCGTCCAGCGCGGTGCACGGCTCGCAAGGGCTGCTGCAGTGGCCGTTCCGTGCGTGGGGCGCGTCGCTCGTGCTCGCCGGGCACGACCACCTGTACGAGCGCGCGAGCGTCTCGGGCTTGCCCTACGTCGTGTGCGGCCTGGGCGGCAACGTGCGCTATCCGTTCGGACCGCCGATCGGCGGCAGCGCGCTGCGCTTCAACGCGACCGAGGGCTGCCTGCTCGCGGTGGCCGACGAGGAGAGCCTGCGCCTGCAGCTCGTCACGACGGGCGACGCCGTCGTCGACGACTTCGTCTTGCCGCGCGGCGGGATCGACCCCGGCTCGACGACGCTGGTCGCGGAGGGAGCGACGTGGCGCTTCCTCGACACCGGCGTCGATCCGGGAGCGACCTGGACCGCGCTCGCCTTCGACGACTCGGGCTGGGCGCAGGGACCCGCGCAGCTCGGCTACGGCGACGGCGACGAGGCGACCGTCGTCGGCTTCGGCGGCGACCCGCAGGACAAGCACGTCACGACGTGGTTCCGGCACGCGTTCTCCGTGGCCGATCCCGCGGCGTTCGGCGAGCTCCAGCTCCGGGTGCTGCACGACGACGGCGCGGTCGTGCACGTGAACGGCACCGAGGTGGGCCGCTACGACATGCCCGCCGGGCCGATCACGTCCGCGACGCTCGCGTCGGTCGCGATCGGCGGGCAAGAGGAGCTCACCTTCGATCCGCTCACGGTCGACCCGGCCGTGCTCGTGGCGGGCACGAACGTCGTCGCCGTCGAGGTGCACCAGGCGAGCCCGACCTCGAGCGACGTCAGCTTCGCGCTCGAGCTCGTCGGCCTGGGCGCCGGCACGACGCTGCTCCCCGCCGGCGCGACCTGGCGCTACCTCGACACCGGCGTGGACCCCGGCGCGCAGTGGAGCACGCCCGGCTTCGACGACCAGGCCTGGTCGAGCGGCCCCGCGCCGCTCGGCTTCGGCGAGGGCGACGAGAGCACGACGACGGCGCCCGGCGCGGTGACGACCTGGTTCCGCGCGACCTTCTCGCTGGCCGACGCGTCCGCCGTGGGCTGGCTCGAGTGCTCCTTCGAGCGCGATGACGGCCTGGTCGTGTGGCTGAACGGCCACGAGGCGGCGCGCATCGACCTGCCGCGCGGCGCGATCGACGCCGGCACGCTCGCGCCCTTCGACGTCGAGGGCGTGCCCGAGCGCACGAGCCTCGACCCGCGCCTGCTCGTGGACGGTACGAACACGGTCGCCGTCGAGGTGCACCAGTCGAGCGCTGCGAGCGACGACCTGTCGTTCGACCTCGCGCTCGTCGCGCACTGAGCGCGCGGCCGGACGGTCGAGGCACCGAGCGCACCTGCCGGCCTCCAGTACGGCGCGCAAGGCCCGCCGCTCAGCCGCCTGCGGCCGACGAGAGCGTCCCGTCGCGCTCGCTCGTGCCGCGCACCAGGTCGGCGGGGTGCAGCGGCCCGCGGCCGATGCCGGGGCAGCCGCGCGCGGCCGCGGCCCAGGTCTCGGGGCTCTTCACGACGCTGCGCCAGAAGGGCCACGTGCGGCACTGGCGCGGGCGCTCGGCGTAGACCGTGCAGCCCGCCGACGCGCTCCAGAAGGTGCAGTCGCCGTTCGAGCGCTCGCGCAGCACCGTGCGGCCGCTCGGGAGCGCGCGCGTGTGCAGCGCGCGGAAGGCCTCGGGCTCGAGCCCGAGCAGCGCGCCCAGGCGCGCCGCCTCCTCCTCGCCGACGAGCACCGTGCCCGGCTCGCCCGTGCAGCAGTT
>CADEGS010000324.1 GCA_902826945.1 uncultured bacterium
CGGCGCTCAGTGCAGCCAGCCGAGCCGCCACAGCCCGAGCTGCGGCTTGATCGGCCAGAAGACCGCCAGCGCGCGGCCCTGGATCAGCTCGCGCGGCACCAGCGGCTGGGGGCTCTGCAGGCTCTGGCGCTCCTCGGCGGTCGGGAACCAGTGCTCCTCGCCCCACTCGTCGCGGAAGCGCGTCAGGCCGAGCGCGCGGTTGCGCGTGGGGTTCTCGTCGTTGCCGCGGAAGTTGCCGCGCTGCGAGACGCGCTCGCCGCTGCCCGGGAACTCCATGCGCACCGATTCCCAGTCGCGGCTGTCGGCCGAGTCGAGCGTGTTGTCGCCGAGCATCACGTAGCTCCGCTCGGGGATCTCGACCTCCCAGCTCGAGCCGTGGCGCGCGCCGGTGTAGTAGATGTCGCGGTCCACCATCAGGTCGCGGAAGGTGGCCGGCCCGCCCTCGAGCGCCAGCGCCGCGCCCGAGCCGCGGCCCGACTGCGCCTCGATCTCGAGCGCGCAGAGCTCCTCGCCGTCGACGACGAGCGCCAGGCGGTCGTCGAGGTTGATCGCCGCGACGTCCGTCCAGCGGCCGGCCGCGAGGTGCCAGGGCTCGCCGCGCGCGCTCTCGAGCGGCTGCTCGCCCTCCTGCACGCGGATCGTGGGCGCGTCGGCCGGACCCGCGTGCGGCCCGGGCAGCACGAACGCGTAGCGGCGCGCGCCCTCGGAGAGCTCGAGCCGCACGAGCTCGACGCCCTCCTCCGCGCGCACCTCGCCGCGCAGGCGCAGGTCGCCGACCGTGTTGCGGCCCCACTCGGGGCGCAGCGCGATCCGGCCGCGCAGCGCGTCGGGGTAGCCGTCGACGAAGGCGTCCTTGATCGCGCCCGCGTCCTCGCGGAAGGTCGCGCGGCCCGAGCCGCGCGCCTCGATCGTGCGCCCCTCGACCTGCCAGCCCACGCTGTCCGCGCCGCGCGTCCAGCTCGAGCGCAGCGGCTCGTCCACGTCGAGGCTGCGCCACATCTCCTCCTGCACCGCGGGCGGGCGGCGCAGGATGCGCCACGGCTCCGCGGAGGAGCGCCGCGTCCACAGGTCGCCGCCGGAGACGCGCAGCTCCTCGCCCGGCAGCCCGACCAGGCGCTTGACCATGATGCGCGAGCGCTCGAGCGGGTGCTTGAACACCACGATCTCCCAGCGCTGCGGGTCGCGCAGGCTGAACGAGAGCTTGTCCACGAGCACGCGGTCGAAGACCTGCGTCTCGGGGTTGCCCATCAAGGTCGGCTGCATCGAGCCGCTGGGGATCTTGCTGATCTCCAGGATGAAGCTCTTGAAGAGCAGGGCCACGACGATCGCCATGGCCATGGCCTCGATGTTCTCGCGCCAGGGGTGGCGGCTCTTCTCGCGATCCTTCTTCGTTCGGCTCATCAGCGCACGAGGCCCAGGCGGACGATGCCGCGCGTCGGGAGGAGCGGCCAGAATACCGCCACGGCCCGCCCGAGGATCGCGTCGCGCTCGACGAAGGGCGCGGGGACGGGCGGGAGCGCCTCGCCCCGCTCGGCGGGGATCCAGTGCTCCTCGCCCCACTCGTCTGTGAAGAGGGTCGTCGGGCCCTCGAGCTCGGCCGCGTTGACCCAGCGCGGGTTCTCGCCCGGCCGCGCGTCGCCGCGCACGACGGCGGGCTCCGCGCCCGCGGCGCCCGGCACCGCGATGCGGTAGAGCTGCCAGTCGCGGCCGTCGCTCGAGTCCTGCGCGTTGTCGCCGAGCATCAGGTAGCTGCCCTCGGGCACCGCGAAGCGCGAGCGCTTGGCGTCGTCGCTCGTGTAGTACACGTCGCGGTAGGGGCAGAGGTCGCGCAGCACCGCGCCCGCGCCGCCGACGGCGAGCGCGATCGCCGAGGCCTGGTCCTGCGCGGGCGCGACCTCGAGCGCGAGCGGCGCGCGGCCCTCGATGCGCAGCTCGAGGCGGTCGTCCAGGTTCTGCGCGCGCACGCGCAGCGGGCGGCCGGCCTCCAGGCGCCAGGGCTCCTCGTCCTGCGCCGCGCCGAGCGCGCGTCCGCCCTCGCTGGCCTCGACGCGCGCGCGCTCGTCCGGCGCCGCCGCCGGGCCCGGCAGGCGGAACGCGTAGCGGCGCGCGCCCTCGAACAGCTCGAGCGTGACCTGGCGCGTGCCCGCCAGCGCCTCGACCGTCGCGTCCAGGCGCAGGTCGCCGACGTCGTGGCGGCCCCACGCGCCGGGCCGCGGGCGGATGTGCTCGCGCAGCGACGCCGCGTAGCCGTCGAGGTAGCCGTCGCGCACCGAGCCGCGCGCCGTGCGCAGGCGCGCGCGGCCGTCGCCGCGCGCGACGATCGAATCCGCCTCGACGCTCCAGTCGCGGCCGGCGGTCTCGACCTCCCAGGCGGGCGCGCCGTCCGCGGGCGGCTCGAGCGCCAGCCACAGCGCCTCCTGCACGACCTCGGGCCGGCGCAGGATCGTCCACGGCTGCGACGCGTCGTCGCGGCGGAAGAGGTCGCCGTCCTGGATCGCGACCTCCTCGGGGCCGATCCCGACCACGCGCTTGACGAACGCGCGCGAGCGGTCGAGCGGGTAGCGGAAGACCGCCACCTCGAAGCGCCGCGGCGCGCGCAGCGCGTAGGTCAGGCGGTCGACCAGGATGCGGTCGTGCAGGTCCGAGCGCTCGTCGCCGACCAGGGTCGGCTGCATCGAGCCGGTCGGGATGCGGTAGGCGTCGACCAGGAAGCCCTTGAGGACGAGCGCCATCACGAGCGCCATCGTCACGAGCTCGATCCGGCCGCGCACGTCCGGCTCAGCGGTCGCTCTCGCGGTCGCCCAGCACCGCCAGGAAGGCCTTCTGCGGGATCTCGACGTTGCCCACCTGGCGCATGCGTCGCTTGCCCTCCTTCTGCTTCTCGAGCAGCTTGCGCTTGCGCGTCACGTCGCCGCCGTAGCACTTGGCGGTCACGTCCTTGCGCAGCGCCGCGATGTTCTCGCGCGCGATGATGCGGTTCCCGCTGGCGGCCTGCAGCGGGATCTCGAACAGGTGGCGCGGGATCTCCTTGCGCAGCTTCTTGATCGTCGCGCGCCCGCGGAACTCGGCCTGGTCCTTGTGGACGATGCTCGACAGCGCGTCCACCTCCTCGCCGTTGACCAGGATGCGCAGCTTGACCAGCTCGTCGGGCTGGTAGCCGGTGACCTCGTAGTTGAGCGTGCCGTAGCCGCGCGTGGCCGACTTCAGCTTGTCGTAGAAGTCGTAGATGATCTCGGCCAGCGGCACGTCGTAGACGAGCTGCACGCGCTGCGCCGAGAGGTACTCCTGGCGCACGTAGCGGCCGCGGTGGTCGTTCGTGATCTGCATGATCGCGCCGATGTACTCGCTGGGCAGGATCATCGAGACGCGCGCGATCGGCTCCAGGAGCTCCTCGAAGTGGTCGGGCGAGGGCAGCTGGCCCGGCGAGCGGATGTCCTCGGTGGACCCGTCGTGGCGCCGGATCTTGTAGGTGACGGTCGGCGCCGTCTGGATCATGTCGATGTCGTGCTCGCGCTCGAGCCGCTGCTGCACGATCTCCATGTGCAGCAGGCCCAGGAAGCCGCAGCGGAAGCCGAAGCCGAGCGCCTCCGACGTGACCGGGTCGTACGAGAAGGACGAGTCGGAGAGCGAGAGCGTCGCCAGCGCGTCGCGCAGGTGCTCGAAGTCGCCCGAGGCGGTCGGGTAGAAGTCGGCGTAGACCATGTGCGCCGCCGGGCGGTAGCCGGGCAGCATCTCGACCTGCGGGCCCTTGTGCAGCGTCATCGTGTCGCCGATGCGCACGTCGCCCAGCGACTTGATGTTCGAGATGAAGTAGCCGACCTGGCCGGCGCCCAGGTCCTGGCAGGGCTTCATGCGCGGCGTGAAGCGGCCGATCTCGACCGCCTCGTAGACCTTGCCCGTGCTCAGCATCTCGATCCGCTCGCGCCCGCGCAGCGTGCCGTCGAACACGCGCAGGTAGACGATGATGCCGCGGAACTCGTCGTAGACCGCGTCGAAGATCAG
>CADEGS010000325.1 GCA_902826945.1 uncultured bacterium
TGAAGCGCATCCGCGAGGTGGACCTCCTGCGCACCGCGCAGTTCGCCGAGGACTCGGGGCCGATGGCGCACCCGATCCGCCCCGAGTCGTACGTGGAGATGAACAACTTCTACACGGTCACGGTCTACAACAAGGGGGCCGAGGTCGTGCGCATGATCGAGCGCCTCCTGGGCCGCGACGGCTTCCGCAAGGGGCTCGCGCTCTACTTCCAGCGCCACGACGGCCAGGCCGTGACGTGCGACGACTTCCGCCGCGCGATGGGCGAGGCGAACGGGCGGCGGCTCGACCAGCTCGAGCGCTGGTACGCGCAGGCGGGCACGCCGCGCCTCGAGGCGCGCGGCGCCTGGGACGCGCGCGCGCGCACGTACACGCTGCGCCTGCGCCAGAGCTGCGAGCCGGCCGGCGGCCAGGCCGCGCCGAAGCCGTTCCACATGCCGGTCGAGGTCGGCCTGCTCGGCCCCGACGGCCGCGACCAGCGCGTCGGCGTCGAGGGTCGCGAGGGGAGCGCGCAGACGCACGTGCTCGAGCTCCTCGAGGAGGAGCAGACGTTCGTGTTCACCGGCGTCGCCGAGCGCCCGGTGCCCTCGATCCTGCGCGGCTTCAGCGCTCCGGTGCGGCTCGCGGTCGAGCGCGGCCGCGACGAGCTGGCCTTCCTGATGGCGCACGACGCCGACCCGTTCAACCGCTGGGACGCGGGCCAGGAGCTGGCGCGCGACCTGCTCCTGCATCTGGTGCGGAGCGGCGAGCGCGAGGTCGACCCCTCGTTCGTCGAGGCCTTCGGCAAGGTGCTGCTCGACGACGGCCTCGACGGCTCGCTCAAGGCGCTGGCGCTGGCCCTGCCCTCCGAGCGGCTGCTCGGCCAGGAGCTCGAGGTCGTCGACCCCGACGCGATCCACGACGCGCGCCGCTTCGTCGCGCGCGAGCTGGCGCGCGCCTGGCGCACGGAGCTCGAGCACAAGGTCGAGGCCAACCAGGCGCGCGGCCCGTACGCGATCGACAAGCGCTCGATCGACCGCCGCCGCATCAAGAACCGCGCGCTCGCCTACCTGGCGCTGCTCGAGGAGCCCGCCACGACCGCGCGCGTCTTCGCGGCCTTCGAGCGCGCCGACAACATGACCGACCGCCAGGCGGCGCTCGCGATCCTGTGCGACCTCGCGGCGCCCGAGCGCGACCGCGCGCTCGAGAGCTTCCACCGCCGCTGGCACTCCGACCCGCTCGTGCTCGACAAGTGGTTCGCCGTGCAGGCCTCCTCGAGCCTCTCCGACACGCTCGAGCGCGTGCAGCGCCTGGCCGAGCACCCCGACTTCACGCTCAAGAACCCGAACCGCGTCTACGCCCTGCTCGTCACCTTCGGCAAGGCGAACCAGGTGCGCTTCCACGCCCCCTCGGGAGCGGGCTACCGCTTCCTCGCCGACAAGATCCTCGCCATCGACCCGCTCAACCCGCAGGTCGCCTCGCGCCTCGCCACCTCCTTCACGCCCTGGCGCCGCTTCGACGCCGCGCGCCAGGCCCTGATGCAGGCCGAGCTCCAGCGCATCGCCGCCGAGACGGCGCTCTCGAAGGACGTGCGCGAGATCGTGGAGCGGGCGCTGGCGTAGGGGCGGGAGCGAGGCGCGGAGGCGGCGACCGGCTCGGGTCCCGCGAGCAGCCTCAGCCGGCCGACGCCGCGAGCGCTGCGGCCAGGTCCTTGACGAGGTCGTCCGCGTGCTCGCAGCCGGCGCTCAGGCGCACGAAGCCCTCGGACACGTCGTCGCCGCCCCAGCGCGCGCGGCGCTCGGCCGTGGTGTGCAGGCCGCCGAAGCTCGTCGCCTGGCGCACGATGCGGCAGGCGCCGAGGAAGCGCTCGGCGGCGTCCTGCGAGGGCAGCTCGAAGCCCACGATCGGGCCGAAGCGCTGCATCTGGCGCGACGCGACGGCGTGCGCGGGGTCGCTCGCGAGGCCGGGGTAGCGCACGCGGGAGACCTCGCCGCGGCCGGCGAGGAAGCGCGCGATCGCGAGCGCGTTGGCGCACATGCGCTCGAGGCGCACGTCGAGCGTGCCGAGCGAGCGGTGCGCGAGCCAGACCTCCATCGGGCCGGGGATCGCGCCGAACTGCGTGCGCCAGGCGCGCAGGCGCTTCGCGAGCTCGGGGTCGCGCACGGCGACGTGGCCGAGGATCAGGTCGCCGTGGCCGGTGAGCGCCTTCGTGTCCGAGGCGAGCGAGACGTCCGCGCCGAGCGCGAGCGGCCGCTGCCCGAGCACCGTCGCCGTCGTGTTGTCCACCGCGACGAGCGCGCGCCGCTCGTGCGCGCGGCGCGCCAGCGCGGCGACGTCGCACGCGTCGAGGCCGGGATTGCACGGCGTCTCGAGCCAGAGCAGCGTCGCTCCCTCGAGGCATTCGCCCTGCGCGTCGCCGGCGGTCGGCGCGGTGCGCACGGTGATCCCGGCGCGCGCGAAGTGGCCCTCGGCGAGCGCGCGCGCCGCGTAGTAGCCGTCGGAAGGCAGCACGGCCACGTCGCCGGCCTCGAGCAGCGTGCCCAGCACCGCCACCGTCGCCGCCATGCCCGAGGCGAACACGACCGCCTCGCCGCCCTCCAGCTCGCCGAGCGCGCGCTCGAGCCGCGTCCAGGTCGGGTTGTGGTAGCGACCGTAGGCGTAGGGCGAGCTCGCCGGATCGCCCGCGAGGTGGAACGGCGCGGCGAACACCGGGCCGGGCAGGAACGGCTCGCCCTGGGACGGCTCCGGCTCGCCGGCCTGCAGCACCCGTGTCGCATCGTGCATCGCTCGCGCCTCTCCGCTCCGCCTCGTCGAGGATCGTAGCCGGGGCGCAGGCGAGGCGTCGATCGCCCCGCGCGGGCGCCGCGGCGGAGCCCGCCAGCGGGATGGCGCGTGAGGTCGCGGCGCGCCCAGGCGCTCAGCCACGACGCCCCGCGCGAGACGCTCGCCAGGACGCCGGACCGGGATAGCCCGGATCGGGCCCTTCCGCCCTTCAGCGGCGCCCCTCTCCGGATCCGATGAAGCCCCGATGCGCATCCTGTCCCCCGACGAGGCGTTCGGTCCCGGGGGCCCGGACGCGTGCTGCGAGCGCGTCGCGCGCCGCTCGCCCTTCGGTCCGCTCGTGCTGTTCCTCGTGTTCGCGCTCGGATCCGGGGCCATGCTCGTGCTCCTGGCCCTCGCGCTGCACGACGCGCCCGGATGGGGCAAGGCGCTCGCCGGCGTGATCCTGCTGCCGATCGCGCTGCTCATGGCGATCGTGGACGCGTCGCTCTGGAGCCTGTTCACCGCGACCCTGCGGCGACGCACGAGCTGGTGGGTGGCGACGGCGCCCGACGGCTTGTGGCTCAACCTGCGCTCGTTCGGCAACGCGCACTTCGGGACGGACGCGCCGACCGTCGCCTTCGTGCCGTGGTCGGAGATCGCCGCGCTCGGCCGCGTGGACGAGTGGACGCGCACGCGCGACACGACCGACGGCGTCGAGCACAAGCAGGTGTCGAAGCGGCTCGAGCTCGTCCTGCGCGGGGGCACGGAGGAGCTCGCGGCCGCGCTCGCCGCCGAGCGCGCGCGCCCCGCGCCCGAGCGCAGCTTCCTCGGCGTGCGCACGCGCTCGCGCGTCAAGCACTGGCCGGTGCAGGTGCCCGCGCCCGGCCGCGTGCGCATCGACTGGCCGGGCAAGGCCTTCGTCGCGGCGCTGCCCGAGGGGATCGAGCGCCTCGGGAAGCGCCCCGAGGCCTTCGGCGTCGCCGCCGCCACGCAGGATCCCGAGACGATGGTGCGCCAGCTCGTCGAGCGCGGGATGGAGATCGAGGCGGCGCGCCTCCTGCGCGAGCGCACGGGCTGCAGCTGGATCGAGGCGCGCCGGTCGGTGCGCCGGCTCGCGGGGGAGAAGACCCTGGAGCCGACCGGGTC
>CADEGS010000326.1 GCA_902826945.1 uncultured bacterium
GGGACGGCCGCAAGAAGGAGGACGAGCCCCGCGAGGACGGACAGGCGGGGGCGCGGAAAGAGCGCGCGCGGCAGCCGGCGCAGCTCGTGGACGATCAGCGCCAGCTCGGCGCTGCGGCCGCACAGGTACGTCAGCAGCGCGCCGCGCGCGCCGAGCGCGGGCACCAGCACGGGGCCCAGGGCGAGCATCAGGAGCGCCGCCCCGACGTAGGCGCGGCGGTGCGTGGCGAAGTCGCCGCGCGCGCGCTGCCAGGGCGTGATCAGGAAGCCGAACACGTGCACGAAGACGCCGACCAGGATCACGTGGTACGCGTCGAACGCGCCGCGGAAGCCGGGACCCAGGACGAGCGGGAGCAGCCGCTCGCCGGCGAGCATCAGCCCCAGGCACAGCGCGAAGGCGCCCAGCGCGCTCCACGAGGCGAAGCGCACGAAGCGCCGCGCCGCGTGCCGCGCGCCGCGCTCGGCGTGCAGGCGCGCGAGCAGCGGGTAGAGCGCGGCCCCGAGCGCGGTGCTCAGGATGTGCACCTTGATCGCGAGGTCCATCTGCGCCACGTACTGGCCGACGACCTCCGGCGCCGCCGTGCGCGCCAGCAGCACGCGGTCGAGCGAGACGACGAGCGCGTTGGCGGCGCTGAAGAGGAGCAGGTCCAGGCCCGCGCGGCGGTGCGCGCGCAGCGCGGCGAGCCGCGGGGCCGCCAGCGGCGCGCCGCGCGCGCCCGCGGCGCGGCGGTGGTGGACGAGGATCGCGGCGTTCGCGACGACGAAGCTCCACACGAAGGCGTGCGCTCCCGGCGTGACGAACGAGAGCCCGGCGCTCGCCGCCAGCGCCGCGGCCCAGGCGGCGTTGCGCACCGCGCCGCCGAGGCCGACCCGCCCGCGCGCGGCGAGCGCGGCGTACGGCTCCGACGCGGCGGCGTGCAGCAGGGCGCACAGCGAGAGCCCGGCCGCCGCGAGCGGGCCGAGCACGGCCCATCCGATCGCGAGCCCGAGCGGCGCCAAGAGGCACGCGCTCGCGCCGGCGAGGCCGCGGCGCTCCCCGGCCGCGCCGCCGCCGCCCGCGGCGGAGAGCTCGCGCACGAGGATCGGGCGCGCGAAGTCCACCTGCACCAGCACGCCGAGCAGCGTCACGAAGAGGGAGAAGCGCCCGTAAGGGCCCGGGCCGAGGTTGCGCGCCAGGACCGGCAGGCTCGCCAGCCCGACGACGCCCAGCGCGACCTGGCTCGCGAGGAGCTGCGAGACCGACGCCGCGAGGCGCGGGCGCGCGGCCTCGCGCGGTCGGAGCGGGGGCGCCGCGGCGGTCGGGAGCGCGCGTTCGGTCGCGGAGGGCATGGAGGGTGGGGACGAGCCGTCCCCTCCCGCGGGGACGCGGGGCGCACGGGGACGGTCCCTTCTCGTGCGTCGTCGCGGCGGTCCTTGACCGCGCTCCGCCGCGGCGCGGCCGGCGCGCGCGAGCGGCCCGGAGATGGGACGGCGACGAGCGCTCGCGCGCGCGCCGCGGCCCGCGCCCGGGAATCGCGCGCGAGCGCTCGTCGCCGGCTCAAGAACGGCGCGCGAACGGACGTTGTGGGCGCAGCGCGGCGCCGGACCGCGCTCCCGGACGACCCGCATGTCCCCCCTGGAGCTGGAAGCCGAACGCCTGAGCGCCCGCGGCCGGGACGTCGTCGGCGCGCACCGCGGGGCTCCTCGGCGGCGCGCGCCCCGCGCGGAGAGCGCCGGGACGGACGCGTGCGGCGACGTCCCCGCGGGCTGGTACGTGCGGCGCGGCAAGCGCGCGCTCGACCTGGCGCTGGTGGCGCTGGCCCTGCCGCTGGCGCTCGTGCCCGGGCTCCTCGTCGCGCTCGGGAACGGGCTCCTGTTCCGCGACCCGCGCAAGGTCTTCTTCTGTCAGGAGCGCCTCGGCCTGCGCGGCCGGCGCTTCTCGATCGTCAAGTTCCGCACGATGCGCGAGGCCAGCGGCGGCGCGATGGACTCGTGGTCGAACGGCCACGACCAGGCGCGCGTCACGCGCTTCGGGCGCTTCCTGCGCAACACGCACCTGGACGAGCTGCCGCAGCTCTACAACGTGCTGCGCGGCGACATGCAGCTCATCGGCCCGCGCCCGGAGATGACCGAGGTGGACGCCTGGGCGCGCGAGCACGTGCCGGGCTTCGAGCGCCGCCTGGCGCTGCGGCCGGGCATCACGGGCCTGGCGCAGATCGTGCAGGGCTACACCGGGCGCGACCCGCTCGCCTACCGGCGCAAGCTCGCGCTCGACGCGCTCTACATCCGCCGCGTC
The DNA here is from genome assembly GCA_902826945.1 of uncultured bacterium. The sequence continues at coordinate 2,275 of CADEGS010000326.1, forward strand.
TCGCCCGCGCTCGACGCCTGGATCCTCGCGCGCACCTGCGTGTGGGTGCTGCGCCGCCGCGGCTGGAGGAGCTGGCAGGCGCGCGCGTCGCGCCGCGCCGAGGGCGCGACGGTCGCGCTCCCGGCGCCTTCGCGCCAGACCTGAGCGAAGGGCGCGCCGGCGCCGGGCGCTACGGGCAGCCGCCGATCGTGACGTCCTGCGCGTTCGAGAGCGCGAAGGGCGCCACGCCGAAGGCATGCATCGCCTGCGTGCTGAACGTGAAGCCGGCGAAGGCCGGGTCGTTCGGCAGCGGGAAGACGAGGTGCACGAGCGGGCCGGGCTGGAAGCCGGTGTTCAGGAGCTCGCCGCTGCCCATGAGGTCCAGACACAGGAGGGTCTGGCCTCCGGGCAACGGGAGCTGGAAGGGGCTGTCGAAGCCGATCACGAGGCCCAGCGCGTGGCCGGTGGTCGCGAGGTCGATCGTGAGGTCGAGCGTCTCGCCGTACGAGCCGACGAGCGCGACGAAGGAGTCGGGGTTCGTGCCCGCGTTGCGGTGCAGGACGGAGGGCGGCGGGCCGGGGAGCACGAGGTGGAAGGCCGAGGCCAGGCCGCCGCTGCACGCCAGGCCGCCGCGCGTGCCGACCACGGCGCGCAGGCCGGACAGGGCGAGCGGCATGCTGGCGCCGGCGAGCGCGAGCGCGGCGCTCTCCTCCCAGGCGCCGCCGCTCTGCACGAGGACGCGCACGGCGGGCGTGGTGGGGCACGAGGCGTTGCCGAGGAGCAGCACGTCGCCGTCGAGCGCGACGGTCACGCCGGTGTAGGGCAGCGCGTCGGTCTCGGTCCACGTCCCGCCCGAGCGCTCGTACACGAGGCTCTCGACCAGCCCGCCGACGACCGCGCGGTCGCCGTCGAGCGCGACCTGGCCGGGCAGCAGCAGGGAGGCGGCGAGGGACTGCTCCTCGCTCCACGATCCGGCCATCTCGACGAAGACGAACACGCCGCCCAGGAAGCTCGCGCTCGAGGCCAGCACCGTGTCGCCCGAGAGCGCCACCGTCGTGCCCAGGCCCGCGGCGACCCCGCTCGTCGGGACCAGCGAGGCGGTCTGGGTCCAGACCGCCGTCGTGCGCTCGAAGACGCGCACCGAGCCCGCGTTCGCCCCGGGCGCGTCGTCGCCCGGGTCGCCGACGACGGCTCGGTCGCCCTCGAGCGCCACCGCGCTCCCGAAGCGATCGTTCGCGGCGGCGCCGCTCGCGGTGAGCTCGGCCTCGAGCGTCCAGGCGCCCGGGCCGGTGCGCACGAAGACGAGCGCGCGCCCCTGGTCCACGAACGCGCCGTCCTGCACCGGGCAGCCGATCAGCGCCGTGTCGCCGCTGAGCGCGGCGGAGGCGCCGAAGCCGCTCTCGGCGCCGGGGATCGTGAGGATCGCCTCCTGCACCCAGGCCGCGCCGTTCCAGGCGTAGGCGTAGGCCTCGGTGTCGGCGCACACGAGCGCCAGGTCGCCGTCCACGGCGACCGCGCGGCCGAACGCGACCCCGCTGCCGCCCGTCGGAGCCAGCGGCAGCGGCGTCACGCAGATCTCCCCGGCGTGCGCGGAAGCGGCGAGGGCGCTCGCGGCGAGCGCCAGGGG
>CADEGS010000327.1 GCA_902826945.1 uncultured bacterium
GCCGGCCTCGCTCGCGGTCGTGCTGGTGCGCGTCGAGTCGCTCGGCATCTTCCCGCTCTCCGACCGCTTCGTCGCGCTGGCGGCGCTCGGCTTCGCGCTGGCGGTCGCGCTGGCGCTGCTGCGCCTCGGCCCGCGCGCGGGCGTCGCGCTCGGGCTGCTGCTGGCCGCCGCCTGGGGAGCGGCGAGCGTGCAGCGCATCGGCGCCTGGCACGACGAGCTCGCGCTGTTCCGCGACGCCGCCGCGAAGGCGCCGCGCAGCCCGTACGTGCAGTGGGGCCTGGGGCGCGTGCTGCTCGATCGCTACCAGGCGAGCGTCGATCCCGCGCTCCTCGACCAGGCCGAGGCGGCCTTCGTGCGCGCGCAGGACCTGCTGGTCGCGTCGCGCGAGCCCGACACCGACGTGCTCGCCGGCCCCTCGGACTTCCTGCAGGCGAACCTGGGCTACGGCTGGGCGCGGCTCCTGCAGGACCAGCGCTCGGGCTACCGCGGCTCGACGGTCGCGCTCGGCATCTTCGAGGATCTGGCCGAGCGCGTCCTGGCGCTCGAGGCGCGCCGCGCCGAGGCGCGCCAGGCGGGCGCGGCGGCCCCGAGCGACCCGCTCGAGCTCGAGCAGGTCCAGACCGCGATCGGCGTCGCGCGCATGCAGCTCGGCCGCCTCGACGAGGCCGAGGCCGCGCTGCGCGCGGCGCTGGAGCGCAACCCGCGCTACCCCGAGGCGCACCAGAACCTCGGCCGCCTGTACGCGCGCCGCAAGCAGTGGGAGCTGGCGCTGCGCCATTTCGAGCGCGCCGCCGCGCTGCGCCCGGGCGATCCCGAGGACCGCCTGCTCGTCGCGCAGGCGCTCGCCGAGCTCGGCCGGCTCGAGCGCGCCGAGGAGCTCGCGCGCGGCCTGCTCGACGAGCTCCCCGGCGCCGAGCCCGCGTGCCTCCTGGCGCGCATCGCCGTCGGCCGCGGCGACGCCGCGGCGGCCCTGCGCTGGAGCGAGCGCGCGCTCGACGCGGACGGCGCGGACGCGCGCGCCTGGTACCTGCGCGGCCAGGCGCTGATCCTCGCCGACCAGCCCGGCGCCGCCGCGACGGCGCTCGAGCGCGCCGGCGAGCTCGCCCCCGACGCGTTCGACGCCGCCTACGACCTGGGCGTGCTGCTCACGCGCCAGGAGCGCTGGGAGGAGGCGGCGCGCGCGCTCGTGCGCGCCTACGAGCTGTGCGCGGACGAGTCGCTGCGCGAGCCGCTGCGCCGGACGCTCGAGCAGCTCCCGGACGTCCCGCCCGCGGCGCTGCGGCGCCTGTCTGCGAGCGACGCGCGCCGGCTCGACAACGAGGGAGCGCTGCGCTGGCTCGAGCGCGCGCTCGCGAGAGCCCCCGACGACGGCGAGACGCTGCTGCAGCAGGCGCGCCTGCTGCGCCGACTGGAGCGCCACGACGAGGGCCTGGAGCTCATGCGCCGCGCGTGCGAGCGGCTGCCGCGCTCCTTCCCCGCGCAGGCCGAGCTCGGCGCGTGGCTGAGCGAGCGCGGGCGCACGCGCGAGGCGCGCGCGGCGCTCGAGCGCGCCGCCGCGCTGGGCCCGCCGCCGGAGTGGCCGCCGGAGATCGCGACCGAGGCGCTGGCCGATCTCGACCGGCGCCTGCAGGCGCTGCCCGCCGACGCGGCGGACGGCGGCTGACGCGGATCAGGGCCCGGGCGGCGCGACCTCGTACGCGCCCAGGTCGATCCCGGCGCCCTGGACGCGCGGATGGCGGTCGAGATCGCGCTGGCCGCCGATCGAGGGGAAGGCGAAGAGGCCCGCATCGACGCAGGGCGAGGTCGTCTGCAGGCGATAGTCGCCGGCACCGGGCGCGACGAACTGCGGATCGACCGAGAGGTTCGACGGCCCCGGCGAGGAGCCCTGGACGTCGTTGAAGAAGACGAACCGCAGCACCGCGTTGACGCCCGCGACGTCGAGCTGGCGCTCCTGGACGCTCGCGTCCGGCGAGTCGTTGTCCCACAGGATCGAGTTCAAGAGGAACAGGCCGTCGCCGGCGGCGAACAGGCCGCCGGCGTGGGTCGTCGCCTCGTTGGCGACGATCGTGCAGTTCTGGACGATCAGGGAGCCGAGCACGGAGCGCAGGCCGCCGCCGAAGGCCGCCGTGTTGCCCACGATCAGGCAGTTCTGCACGAAGGCGACGTCGGAGTTCACGATCAGGAAGTCGCCGACGACGTCGATGGCGCCGCCGGTCGTCACGGCCGCGTTGCCCGTGAACACGCAGCGGTCGATCGTGTAGTTGTCGCTCATCTCCGAGTACAGGCCGCCGCCGGTCTGCGCCGCGGTGTTGGCGCGGAAGACCGAGTCCTCGATGCGCAGGCCGGAGAAGCCGTCCGGCCCGGGCAAGCTGCCGATCACGACGCCGCCGCCGACGGTGTCCGAGGAGTTGCCCTCGAACAGGCACTTCGAGATCCGCCCCCGGGGGATCTGCATCGAGATCCCGCCGCCGCCTTGCGCGGCGTGGTTGTCGCGCAGCACGAGCCCCTCGGCCAGCCAGTCCGTGCCCGCGAGCGAGTAGATCCCGCCGCCGGTGTCCGCGCTGCAGGCGCGGATCTCGACGCCGCGCAGGATCGGGGAGGCGCTACCCGCCATGGCGAGCCCCCCGCCGACGTTCTGCGCGCCGTTCTGGATCGTCAGGTCCTCGAGCAGGGTCCGATGCCCGACCGCGGCGCCCAGGAACAGGAAGGCGCGACCGGCCCCCTGGCAGTCGATCACCGTGCGCCCCGTGCCGGCGCCACGGATCGTCAGGTTCTTGCCGGTCACGAGCACGTTGCAGTTGCCCGATCCGCTCAGCGTGCCCTCGGGCAGCTCGATCGTGTCGCCCTCGGCGGCGGCGTCCACCGCGGCCTGGATCGTGCTGAAGATCCCCGGCACGCCGGAGCCGGCCGGGCCGCCCGGCAGGAGCCGGATCGCGGCGGCCGGCCGCGCGTCCTGGGCGAAGGCGGCGGTAGCGAGGACGAGGACGGCGACGAGGGAGCGAGGGTGGAGCTGGCGCATGGGGGGCTCTGGGAAGTCGGGAACGGAAGCCGCGGGGCGCCCCCATCGTCGCCGCGGGCGCGGAACGCGGTTCAGGAATCGCCCGTCAGTTCCCGCTGCGCCCCAGGGCCGGCACGTGCTCTGGCTGGGGACGGCAGGAGGGGGCCGCGCCGGGGCTGCCGTGGGGCGCGCCCGGCCCGTGCAGCGTGACCGCGGCCACCGAGAAGACGGGCCCCTCCACGCAGCACTTCGCGTTCGGCCACGCGCCCAGCGGGCCCTCCGGACGCGTCGGCACGGGGCAGCCGTTGCAGATGCCCACGCCGCAGCCCATCGCCGTCTCGAGCGAGAGCCAGGCCTCGAGCCCGCGCTCGCGCGCCAGGTCCTCGACCGCCTGGAGCATCCGGTCGGGGCCGCAGGCGAGCAGCCGCACGCGCTCGGGCAGCGCGCCCTCGCGCCACAGCGCGCGCAGCAGGTCGAGCGCGTTCCCGCGCCGGCCCTCGCTGCCGTCGTCGGTCGTCGTGTGCACGGGGACGCCGAGCGCGCGCAGCGCGGGCAGGTCGTAGAGCAGCCCGGCGCGCGCCGCGCCGAAGACGAGCGCGATGCCCTCGCGCGGCACGGGCCGGCGGCCGTCCATGCCGGAGAGCGCCTGCTCGATCGCGAGGTGGAAGGGCGCGATGCCGACGCCGCCCGCGAGCAGCACCCACGGCGCTCCGTCGCCGTCCAGCGCCGGCCACCCGTTGCCGAGCGGGCCGGTCAGCACGAGCTCCTGCCCCGCGCGCGCGGCGGCGAGCGCGCGCGTGCCGCGCCCGACGACCTTGACCAGGAACTCGAGCTCGTCCCCGTGCTGGCGGTAGATCGAGAACGGCCGCGGGATC
>CADEGS010000328.1 GCA_902826945.1 uncultured bacterium
GAGCTCTTCGCGAGCGGCGAGCCAGCGGGCGCGATCCACAACAACTGCTCGGGCAAGCACGCGGGCTTCCTGGCGGTCGCGCGCGCGCTCGACGTGCCGGTCGAGCGCTACCTCGATCCGGCCTCCGCGGGCCAGCGCCTGGTGCGCGGCGCGCTGGCGGAGCTGACCGGCCTCGCGCCCGAGTCGCTCGCGCCGGCGGTCGACGGCTGCAGCGCGCCGACCTACCGGCTGCCGCTGACGGCCCTGGCGACCGCCTTCGCGCGCCTCGCCAACCCCGACGGCCTCGCGCCCGCGCGCCGCGCGCAGTGCCGCCGCCTGACCGACGCCGCGGCGCACCATCCGGTCCTGATCGCGGGCTCGCGCGGGCGGCTGTGCACCGATCTGGCGCGCGTCGGCGGCGGGCGGCTGTTCCCCAAGGTCGGCGCCGAGGCGGTCTACGCGGTCGGCGTGCGCGGCGCGCAGCGCGGGCTGGCGGTCAAGATCGACGACGGGAGCGCGCGCGCGATCCACGCGCTGGTGCCCGCGCTGCTCGCGGCCCTGGGCTTCCTGTCCGAGGAGGAGCTCGCCCGGCTGACGCCCTGGAGCGAGCGCGACATCCAGAACCGCGCCGGGCTCGCCGTCGGGCGCATCGAGCCGGTGGTGCGCATCTGATGGGGGGCCGGGGCGCCCCGCGGCGGCCGCGCCCGTCGCCGATGGCCTGCAATCCACGGGTTGCAGCCCGCAGCCGAGCGACCCATGTTCCAGGAGCCGGGCGCAGGCGCGCGGGGGGCACGGCGCACGCGCCGTTCTCGCGGGGCGCTCCCGGCCGCTGACGGAGGCACCCATGGACCACATGCTCCCCCCGCTGCCGACGCTGCCGCCCGACGCACACAAGGGGACGGCGGGCCGCGTGCTGTGCGTGGCCGGCTCGCGCAGCATGCCGGGCGCCGCGATCCTGGTCGCGCGCGCCGCGCAGCGCGCGGGCGCGGGTCTGGTGTGCATGGGCACGCTCGATCGCGAGCTCATGCTGATGCTGCCCGTGGCCGCGCCCGAGGCGGTGCTGATCGACCTCTCGGCCGCCTTTCCGGTCGAGGGCCCGCCGGCCGCCGCCGCCGGGCGCCGCTTGCTGGCGCGCGAGCCGCACGCGCGCCTGATCGGCCCGGGCATCGGCGACGACGGGCGCGCGCGCGGTCTCCTGCGCATCGCGCTCGAGGAGCACAGCCGCCCGCTGGTGATCGATGCCGACGGCCTGAACGCGCTCGAGGGCGAGCCCGAGCGGCTGGCCGCGCGCCGCGGCGCGGCGCTGGTGATCACGCCCCACGCGGGCGAGGCGGAGCGGCTCTCCGGGCGCCCGGTGCCCGCGGACGAGGCCGGCCGGCGCGAGCATGCCGCCGAGCTGGCGCGCCGCGCGGGAGCGATCTGCGTGCTCAAGGGACCCCAGACCGTGGTCAGCGACGGCGAGCGCTCGTGGCGTGCGTCCACCGGCAACTGGGGCATGGCGACCGCGGGCGCGGGCGACGTGCTGGCGGGCATCCTGGTCGCCTACCTGGCCCTCGTCGACCGTCCGTTCGCGCCGAGCTTCAGCGCCTGGGATGCCGTGCGCCTCGCGGTGCACGTGCACGGGCTGGCGGGCGACCTCGCGGCGCGCGAGCTCGGGCCGCGCGCGCTGATCGCCTCCGACCTCGTGACCTGGCTGGCGCCGGCGCAATGCGAGCTGGAGAGCTAGGGCCAGCGCCGCCGCGACGCGCGCCCGCTCCGCTACCGCCGACCCGCTCCATCGCCTACGCTCTCCCTTCCCGAGCGGTTGCGCGGCCCTGCGCAGAGAGAGCACGAGACCCCGACTGGCGACGCCCATGACCACCACCCGAGCCGGCACGCTCGACGCGCCCGAGGGCGCCTTCCTCACGCTGGACGATTCGATCGGCTTCATCGCCCTGGTCGACCGCATGCGCTCCGACGCCGCGCTCAAGGTGGTCAACGCCGCGCGCATCTCCTACTCGCGCCAGAAGAAGGAGTTCGGCGCGGAGGACGGCAAGCTGGCGCGCTTCCTGTGGACCCACGGGCACACCTCGCCCTACCGCCACACGTTCTTCACCTTCCACTGGAAGGCGCCGCTGTTCGTCTTCCGCCAGGCGTTCAAGTACCAGGTGGGCTCGACGTGGCGCGAGTACGAGGCGAACGGCGAGTCGATCTCGCTCGCGGCCTTCGACGTCCTGTTCGATACCGACAAGGGTTGCAGCTGGAACGAGGTCTCCGGGCGCTACGTGACCTGGCAGCCGGAGTTCTACGTGCCCGCGCGCCTGCGCGCGAACCCGCCCCACGGCAACAAGCAGGCCTCGGTCGAGCTCTCGTCCGACTTCGACCACGAGGGCGAGCGCGCGGCGATGCGCGCCGAGTGCGAGGAAGCCTTCCGCCTGTACCACGAGCGCCTGGCGCGCGGCGTGGCGAAGGAGATCGCGCGCATGCTCCTGCCCCAGAACCTCTACACGCAGGCCTACTGGACCGTCTCGCTGCAGGGCGTGATCCACTTCCTCGAGCAGCGCCTGAAGGCCGACGCGCAGCACGAGATCCGCCGCTACGCCGAGGGCGTGTGGAGCCTGCTCCGCGACGAGCTCGAGCGCGTGGGCGTGACGCGCGAGCTGCTCGCGCCGGCGGAGTGAGCGGAGGCGCGGCGCTCTGGCGACGGAAAGCGTCTAGCCGCCTTTCTGTTCGCCGGTGCTCTCGCTCGCTCGGTGGGCCAGCCGGAGCTCGACGCCCGCGAGCAGACCTCCGGGCTCGAGAGTGAGCGAAAGGAGCTCGCTGGTAGCCCCAGCCACCGTAGCGCGCAAGGAGGCGCTCCCCGGCTCCACGCCTTCGAAGATGAAACGGCCGTTCTCGTCGGTGAGCTCGTTCCTCGTCTTGTCGAAGCCCCAGGCGAAGGCGAGCGGCTCCGGCAGAAGCGAGACCTCGGCGTGGGCGACGCGCCGGCCATCAGGATCGACGACGATGCCTTCGATGCGGGCCGCGCGCGGAATGACGAGCTCGACCTTTGCGCTCGCGGCCGAGATCTGGACCTGGATCGGCTGCGAGGCTCCATGGCCCTCCGCGCGCGCCAGGACGCTCCAAGCGCCGGGCAGGAAGCCGGACAGATCGAACGCACCTCTCGCGTCGTGGAAGGACTCGACGAGCTGTGGATACCCGGATTGGAGGAACCGCGCGTCTGCGGACCGCGCCTCGATCTGGAACGAGCCGACCGGCGCCCCCAGGTCGTCGCGAACGGTCCCGAAGACCGACCGAGTCCGCTGGAGCGTGAGCACGATGCCGACGGTGCCCGCGGGCACTTCCTCGGCCACGGCGTGCCATCTCCTGCGCTCCCTCGTTTTTGTCGCCCCCTCGATCGTCTCCACGTTCTCCCAGGCGCGCGCCTCGACCCGGTACGTCCCTGCGGCGATCCCCTCCGCAGTGAAAACGCCGTCCCCGCCCGTCCAATAGGTCTCTGGCTGCTCCGCAGGCCCACCATGGACCGCGATCGAAGCTTTCGCGGGTCGTCCGTCGGGCCACTGCACGATGCCCGAGAGCGAGAGCTGCTGCGCGAGGACCAGCTCGATCCCTTCCAGCACCAGGCCCGGCTCGCTCGCGTCCAGCTCGAGCCGCGCATCCCGCATGCCCGGCCCGTCGGCTTCTACGGAGATGAGACCGGGAGCGAGCCCACGGAACTGGAACGTTCCATCCGCCCGGGTATTGATCGGAAACCTGCCGAGGAAGGAAGCGGGCACAAAGGTCGACGGATCCTCGGAGTACGCGTTGATGGAGACCTCGGCGAGCGGTGCGCCATGCTCGTCGACCACGCGGCCCGACACGCTGACGCCTTGCTGCACG
>CADEGS010000329.1 GCA_902826945.1 uncultured bacterium
GAGCCCGTCGCGGTCGGGCAGCATCAGGTCCAGGAGGACCAGGTCGTAGGGCTCGGTGGCGGCCAGGTCCTCGGCCTCGAACCCCGAGTGGCAGACGTCCACGCTGTAGCCCTGCTCGGTCAGGCCCTGGCGGATGCTGCCGGCGAGCTTGGGGTTGTCTTCGACGACCAGGATGCGCATGGCGGGACCGACCCGCGGACGGGGCGGTTGGGGGCTCGGCTCCTTCTTAATAGGGCCGAGGAGGGGGGGCGGGCCACACCCTCGCTCGTGGGGGGGAAGGGCCTCCCGGCGAAAAACCGGCTGCCTGTTGCACGCGGGGTGCCGGGGAGTACCATCTCCCGCTCTCTTCTGCCCGCCGGATCCGAACCATCCAGCCGGGGCCGCCTCCGCGGGGCGCGGGGCGAGCCGGCTCGCCAGCGTAGCTCAACTGGCAGAGCCCCTGATTTGTAATCAGGTGGTTGTGGGTTCGAGTCCCACCGCTGGCTCCACCGCGGCGCGCCGGGCAGCGCTCCTTCCAACACGAACAGGTCCGGGTCGACCGCGGCTGCCTCCGGCGCCGCACGGCCCCCCGGCTCTCACGCCGGGCTGCTCCCTGGCAACGAGACAACGAACGGACGAGACGGGAGCGCGCGACGAGACGGTCGCGCGCGCCGGAACCGATGCGTCCCGAGAGCCGACCCCCGGGCGCTGCCCGCAGCGGATGCTCGCTCCCGCGAGCCCCTGGGCCGCCGCCGCGCGGGGGGAGCCCACGCGATCTCGTGGGGGGATTCCCGAGCGGCCAAAGGGGTCAGACTGTAAATCTGATGGCTCAGCCTTCACAGGTTCGAATCCTGTTCCCCCCACCACCTTCGAGCTCCCGTCGTCTCGCCGCCTGCTGCGCGCACGCATCCCGTGCCGGCCCTCGCCGCGCCGGGCTCGCGGGCGTAGTTCAGTGGTAGAACGTCAGCCTTCCAAGCTGAACGCGTGGGTTCGATTCCCATCGCCCGCTCCAGGCTGGCCAGGCCGGCGCGACCCGCGCCGCGCGCGACCTCGCGAGGTCTCCGTTCGCTCCCGATCGCGGGCTGCTGCTGTAGCTCAGTGGTAGAGCACTTCCTTGGTAAGGAAGAGGCCATGGGTTCAATCCCCATCAGCAGCTCCACCCCCGCGGACCGTTCGACGCCCCGCCGGGCTCCCCGCGGGGCGACGCTCCCAACACGACATCGCATACCAGACCCGCGGCGCCCTGCGCGCCGCGACCCCGACACCGGACGGGGCCCCGCCCCTCTCTCAGCCCACCACCCAAGACGATGGCCAAGGAAGTCTTCCAGCGTACGAAGCCGCACTGCAACGTCGGCACCATCGGACACGTCGACCACGGCAAGACGACCCTGACGTCGGTCATCTGCCGCTACCAGGCCCTCAAGGGCCTGGCGAAGGAGATGAAGTTCGACGAGATCGACAAGGCTCCGGAGGAGAAGGCGCGCGGCATCACGATCTCGACCTCGCACGTCGAGTACGAGACGCCGAACCGCCACTACGCGCACGTCGACTGCCCCGGCCACGCCGACTACGTCAAGAACATGATCACGGGCGCCGCCCAGATGGACGGCGCCATCCTGGTCGTGTCGGCGGCCGACGGCCCGATGCCGCAGACGCGCGAGCACATCCTGCTCGCGCGCCAGGTGAACGTGCCGGCGATCGTCGTGTTCATGAACAAGGTCGATCAGGTGGACGACCCCGAGCTGCTCGACCTGGTCGAGATGGAGATCCGGGAGCTCCTGACCAAGTACGAGTTCCCCGGCGACGACACGCCGATCGTGCGCGGCTCGGCGCTGAAGATGCAGGAGGCGCTGGACGGCAAGAAGGGGGCGGACGACGCGGTCTTCGGCCCGCTCAACGAGCTGATGGGCGCGGTGGACTCGTTCATCCCGCAGCCCAAGCGCGCCGTCGACCGCTCCTTCCTGATGCCGGTCGAGGACGTGTTCTCGATCGAAGGTCGGGGCACGGTCGTCACGGGCCGCATCGAGCAGGGGATCGTCAAGACCGGCGACGAGCTCGAGATCGTCGGCATCCGCGACACGCGCAAGACGACCTGCACCGGCGTCGAGATGTTCCAGAAGACGCTCGACGAGGGGCAAGCGGGCGACAACGTCGGCGCGCTCCTGCGCGGCGTCAAGAAGGAGGACGTGATGCGCGGCATGGTGCTGGCGAAGCCCGGCACGATCACCCCGCACACGCACTTCGAGTCGGAGGTGTACATCCTGTCGAAGGACGAGGGCGGCCGTCACACGCCGTTCTTCAAGGGCTACCGCCCGCAGTTCTACTTCCGCACGACCGACGTGACGGGCGAGTCGCTGAAGCTCACGGCGCTCGACGGCGCCGAGGCCGAGATGTGCATGCCCGGCGACAACATCCGCATGGAGGTCAAGCTCATCACGCCGATCGCCATGGACGAGCAGCTGCGCTTCGCCATCCGCGAAGGCGGCCGCACCGTCGGCGCCGGCGTCGTGACCAAGATCATCGAGTGACGCCCGGGCGGGCCCGGGCCGGGGCGCGCGCGCCCCGCCGGGCTCCCGCCCATCGCCCCGCCCATCGCCCATGAAGACCAAGGAACGCTACGTCTTCCTCGTGTGCCAGGACTGCTCGAACCGCAACTACACGACGCACAAGCGCCAGAAGGCCACGTACAAGCTCGAGAAGAAGAAGTTCTGCCGCTTCTGCCGCAAGCACACGGCCCACAAGGAGCGCAAGCTCTGACCCCCGGGGCCCCCGTCCACGGCGCTCGACGATGACGATCGACTCCCAAGCACCCGCTCCCGCCGCGCAGGGCTCGGAACCGCCCGAGTCCCAGGCCCGCGGCTACCGCGAGGAACAGGGCCGACTGGCGCGCATGTTCGCCTTCTGGGCGTGCGTGCTGCTCCTGCTCTTCGGGTGCTCGTTCCTCCACGGCATCCTGGTGCAGTTCTCGTCCCTGCGCACGCCGCTGGGCGGGATCCGCATCCCGGTCGTGGGGGTCGATCTGTCGACCGCGTTCCTGATCGCCCTGGCGGTCTTCGTGGTCGGCGTGATCGCGATCCAGCGCTGGCAGGCCAAGCCGAGGACGGCGGACCTGCTGATCGAGACCGAGGCCGAGCTGCGCAAGGTCACCTGGCCCGGCCTGCAGGAGGTGATCAACACCTCGATCGTCGTCGTCCTGTGCGTCCTCATCCTGTTCGCGCTGCTGGCGGCCGCGGACTGGTTCCTGGCGCGGGTCATGCGCTACCTGCTCCTGGGGGAGGCCTGATGGGCTACAAGTGGTACTTCGTGCGCTGCCAGTCGGGCCGCGAGGACTCGATCCGCAAGCAGCTCGAGACGCGCATCGGCGTGAAGGGCCTGCAGGACGTGATCCCGCAGGTGCTCGTGCCCTTCGAGCGCGTGACCGAGCTCAAGAACGGCAAGCGGCGCGTCGTCTCGCGCAAGCTGTACCCCGGCTACCTGATGGTGCAGGCCGAGATCACCGACGGCGAGGATCCGCGCTCGCTCGAGGCGCGCGCGACGCTGCGCGACACGCCTGGCTTCGGCGACTTCCTCGGGGCGCGGGGCGAGCCCACGCCGCTGACGGAGACCGAGGTCACCTCGATCCTGTCGCGCATGTCGGACAGCGAGGAGCGCCCGCAGGTCGCGATCAGCCTGCGCAAGGGCGACATGGTGAAGATCAAGGCGGGGGCTTTCGACGGCTTCGATGGCACCGTCGACGAGGTCAACCCCGACAAGGGCACGGTCAAGGTGACCGTGACCATCTTCG
>CADEGS010000330.1 GCA_902826945.1 uncultured bacterium
CCGGGCGAGCCGCGCGCGCTGGCGCCGCTCCTGCGCTGGCTCGCGCGCGGCGAGGGCGCGCGCGACGAGCCGCCGGCGCTCGTGCTCGCCGAGGACGCGCTCGAGCTGCGCGGCGTCGCGCCGGGCACGCCGCTCCTCGTGCGCGTGCGGCTGTGCGGGGCAGGGGACGCGCCGGCGCGCGTGGTCGAGCTCGGCCCGGAGGGAGCGCCTTCGGGCGTCCTGGCGCTGGACGTGCGCCGCGGCCCGGCGCTCTCCGACGCCGAGCGCGGCGCGGTCGCGGCCGCGCTGCTCGAGCTCCCCGGCGGCGGCCTCGAGCCGCTCCTGCTGCGCCGCCCGCCGCCCGCCGAGCTGCTCCCGCCGCAGGACCTGGGCGCCGGCTCGCTGGCGCGCCGCCTGGACGCCCTGGCGGCGGCGGGAGTCACCACCACGACGCCGGCGGGCCCCGCGCAGGGGCCCTGGGGACCGGCCTGTCTGGTCCTGGGCCTCGGGCTGCTCCTCGCGCACGCCCTCGGCGCGCGGGATCAAGCGCCGCGGATGGACGGCCGATAGGGCTCCCGACGTCCCGGGGACCCCGCCCGGCCCCCGCGCTCCAAGGAGGAGCCCGAACCCATGCAACACCCCTCGTCTCGGGCCCGCCTCGGCGGGCTCGCCCTCGTGCTCCTCGCCGCCCTCGGCTGCTCCAGCTCCGGCGACAAGAGCGACCTCGTGGCCTCGAGCAAGAGCCCCTGGATCCAGGCCTCGCCGATCCTGCGCCAGCAGATCCAGGACGAGGCGGCGCGCCTGCCCTGGACGCACGGCTTCGAGCGCCTGGAGCAGATCCGCTGGTTCGCCTCGGTCGGCGAGCCGGCGTACGACACGCTGCTCGAGCTCGCGGGCGATCCGCGCGACGACGTGGCCGCCTCCGCGCTGGCCGCGCTCGGCGCGACGATGGACCGCCGGCTGGTGCCCTACCTGCGCGACCTGCCCTGGGGGCCGGAGCGCAACCCCGACCTGCGCCTGGAGCGCGCGCGCTCGCTCGTGCGCCTGGGCGACTGGTCGGAGATCCCGACCCTGATCCACGGGCTCTCCGACGACCGCGTGTACACGCGCTCCCTGTGCGACGAGGCGCTGCGCGAGGCGACGCACGAGGACCTCGGCTTCGACCCGCGCGCGAGCGAGGACAAGCGCCAGCACGCGATCGACCTGTGGCGCGAGTGGTGGCTCTCGCGCAACGGGGAGGGGCTGCTGGACGGCTGAGCCACGTCCCGTGGCTCAGCCCCGCGGCCGCGTGGCCGCGGCCGGCGCGCCAGCGCCGTAACGCCGCAGGCCTCCTTCGCGCGCAGCGCGAAGCGATCGTCGCGCAACGACGGAAGCACGTGCCGCGGATCCCCGCGCCAGATCCGGCCCGCCTCCCCGGATCCGCGAGCACGCGCCCCCGGCCCCCCTCCGCCGCTCTACTCCCCGCCCAGCCGCCGCACCACGTCCGCGAAGCGCGGATCGCCGTGCAGGCTCACCAGGTCCTCGTCCTCGCGCAGGTGCTCGACGTCGTCGTAGCCCAGCGCGAGCGAGCGCTCGAGCGCCGCGAAGGCGTCGTCGGCGCGCCCGCAGCGGGCCAGCGAGCAGGCGTGGTTGTAGTGCGCCGTCGCGTCCTCGGGGGCGAGCCGCACCAGGCGCTCGTCCGCCGCCAGGCCCTCCTCGTAGCGCCCCAGCCGCGTCAGGACGCTGCCCAGGTCGGCCAGCGCCTCCAGGTTGCGGGGGTCGCGCTCGGTCGCGGTGCGCAGGATCTCGGCCAGGAACTCCGAGCCGAGGCGCTCCATGCGCTCGCGCGTGCCGGGAGAGAGCGGGAACTCGTCCACGGCCCGCAGGGTAGCGCGGCGCGGCGGCGGGGGAGAGCCCGCCGCCCGGCCTCCCGGGACGAGGGCGCGCCTTCCGCCGTGGCCTCGCCCGCGCCGGGTGCCTAGAGTTCTGGAGAGCCCCGGAGGGCGCATGCAGGTCACCTTCTGCGATCTGTGCAACGAGTCGATCCCGTTCGGCGACCTCGAGCGCGGCAAGGCCGTGCGGCGCGGCGGGCGCGCGGTCTGCGCGCGTTGCGAGCAGGCCATGGGCGGCGAGGGCGGCCGCGCGCCCGGAGCGGTCGAGCCCGCCCGCCCGGGCGACCCGGCCCGGCGTCCCGAGCCGCCGCCGCCGGCGCGCCCGCCCGCGCTCGCGCGCGAGGGCGGGCGCGGGGCGGGGACGGCGCTCCTGCTCGCGGTGCTGGCGCTGGTCTTCGCGCTGGCGTCGTCCTTCTACCTGCTGAGCGAGACCGAGCGCCGCGCGCAGGACCTCTCGGCGCTGCGCGCAGAGATGCAGGGAGAGGTGGCGCGCTCGTCCGACGAGCTCCAGGCGAGGGTCGACGAGCGCGTGCAGGAGGCGGTCTGGCGCGCCGACGCGGCCAAGGACGAGCTGCAGGGCGTCGTGCTGCGCATCGACGACGCGCTGGCGGCGCACGACCAGGCGCTGGCCGGGCTGCAGCAGGAGCTGGGCGGGCTGGCGCGGCGCATCGAGGCGCGCGAGAGCGAGCCGGCGCAGAAGGGCAGCGCGGCCTTCGGCGAGGACCTGGGGCGCCTCGAGCGCGACGTGGCCGAGCTGCGCCGCGAGGTCGGGCGCGTCGCCGCGCAGCTCGAGACCAGGGCCGCCGGCGGCGGCGAGAGCGCGGCCCCCGCGGGGCCGTCGAAGCCGCTGTGGTGGCCGCACGTGCAGGCGCTCCAGAGCAGCGGGTCGGGCGAGCGCTGGACCGCGGTGCAGGCGCTGGGGCAGACGAAGGATGCGGCCGTGGCGGAGCACCTCGTGCCGGTCCTGCGCGACCCCGACCTGTTCGTGCGCATGGCGGCCTGCCGCGTGCTCGGCGAGCTGCGCGCGGTGCGCGCGATCCCGGCCCTGATCGATGCGCTCGAGGACGCCGAGCCGAGCGTGCGCGAGCAGGCGATCGCAGCGCTGCGCGCGGCCAGCGGCCAGGACCTGCGCTTCGACCCGAGCGCGGCGCCCGGCGAGCGCGCGAAGCGCGTCGCGGAGTGGCGCGCCTGGTGGAGCGGGGCGAAGGACGGGCTGCTCGGCGGGTGAAGGACGATGCCGGGCCTCCTCGCGGGACGCGAGGAGGCTCGGCATCGTCCTTCACCCGCCGAGCAGCCCCGCGGCCGACTGGCCGCGGCCGGCGCGCCAGCGCCGTAGCGCCGCAGGCCTCCTTCGCGCGCAGCGCGAAGCGATCGTCGCGCAGCGACGGAAGCACGCGCCCCCGGGCCTCGCTGCCGCGACCGCGGAGCCCTGATCTCCGTGCGCGCCCCTCTCGGCCGTTCGGCTTCGACGCGCCCTCGCGGGGCTCGTCAACCCGCCGCGCCGATCACCCTCCCCCCAGGGCGCGCGCCGCCGCGGCGAGCAGCGGCGCGGCGCTCACCGGCGAGCCCGTCGCGTGCTCCATCCACAGGTCCGGCAGCACCGCCCCGTGGCGCGCCATGCGCGTGAACTCGGCCGCGAAGCGCTCGGGGTCGGCGCCGGCCAGGTGCTCCTCGATCTGGAACGCGATCAGGTGGCCGAGCACGTAGTGGAACAGGTAGAGCGGCGAGGTGATCGTGTGGCTGTAGATGCCGAGCAAGGACGTCTCGCCCGCGCCGCCGAGCACGGGCGCGAAGTGGCGGTCCCAGGTCGCGCGCGCGATGCGCACCGTGGCCTCGCGCAGCTCGGCGGCGCTCGCCTCGGGGTGCTCGTAGAGCCAGTGCCAGACGTCGATCTCGACCA
>CADEGS010000331.1 GCA_902826945.1 uncultured bacterium
CCTGGTCGATGCCAGCGCCTTTCCCCAATCACCCAACAACGTCTCCAACCGCTCGGTCTGTGGTTCATAGTCCGGCGGTTCCAGCGCCGCGCCACGCGCCTTGCGCACCAGGTTGAACACCAGGGTCACGCGGCATCCACTCGTCACCCGCAGCACTTCGTGCACACAATCAGCGTAGAACGCGGCGAAGGTCGCCTCCGACGGCTCATCATTCGCGAGATCGATCCGCGCCTCGCGGTCCTTGTGACGGACGATCAACGCGCCACCCTCGGATGATGAGGGCAGGACCACGACCAGCGTCGCGAACATGCCGGGGGATTTTTCCGTGTCGCGATGGCCGACGAAGAAGCTGCCCTCCTCATAGATCAGCAGCTTATAGAGTTCGGCGGTAACCTGGTCGGACACACCCAGCCCCTCGGCGCACAGGCGGACGATGGCGGCAAGCGTTTCGGCCCAGTGCTTGCCGCCGAGGCTGACCTGACTTGCCTCGATCTGCCAGGTGCTGCGGACACTTGTATCGACGATGGTTTCCGCACCGCGACCATAAGGGGCCCGGGTGGCGACCTTGATGAGAGCTTCGGCCTGCGCGGGCAACACGGGCAGAGCGAGCGGGCCGACGCCATTGACGTTGATCCGCGGCGTCGGCAGGTCGATGCGGCCGGCGACCTGCAAGTCGCCCGGCCGGTCCACGTCGCGCAGGATGGCGGCGAGTCGGCTGGCGAAGGACATGGATGGCTCCCCTGACGTGCGGCGAGCCATGGTGCCATGGCGGTGATGCGCCAGAAAGCGGGGGGGGGGCGCCGTGGCGACGCGTGACGGCCCGGGTGATCGGCCTTCGGCAATCCAATCATGAGCCAACAGTCGCGGAACGGACGACAGAGGGCCGTCGCCGGTCGAATGGACCAGCAAGGGGTCGTCGGCGATGGCAAGCATTCGTGCTGTTGACCGGAAATTGGCGCGCCCGAGAAGATTCGAACTCCTAACCCCCAGATCCGTAGTCTGGTGCTCTATCCAATTGAGCTACGGGCGCTTGCCAGGGGCGGGGGTGTAGCGGAACCCCCGATCCACCGCAAGGGGTTTGCACCGTGCTCAGCTATTGACCAGCACGTTTTCCGGCCGCTGCGGGATTTCCCCCCGCTCCACCCGCAGCACCTGCAGGGTCAGCATTTCGTGCGTCGGGGCGGGCACGCCGGCGCGGGCGCCTTCGCTGGCGATGAAGCCGTTCATAAACTCGATTTCTGTGCGTCTTCCCTTTTCCATATCCTGCGCCATCGACGGGCGCTGGTAATCGCTGCGTTCGGCCTGCCCCGCGCCGCCATCGACCAGCAGCCTTTCGATTTCCGCATAGGACGCTTTGTCGCCTTCCATCGCCCGGGCCAGCGCCTCATACGGCAGGGCCCCTACCTTGCCGAGCTTATAGCCGAGCTTCTGGCCGACGCGGACGGACTCGCCGCCGAGTTGGATGCAGATGCGGCGCACCGCGTCGTGCTGGTCGCGCGCGTTGCCGCCCATCCCGGTGGCGGCGGACACCCCGTTGCGCATGCCGTTCACGCACAGCTTCGTCCAACGCTCCCCCCACAGATTGTCGGTGGCCTTGGAGGCGTCGACGCAGCTCATGATATCCGCGATCTCCTCGGATCGTTTGGTCACCATGCCGGTGGGTTCGCCGATATAGAACGACGTGATGTCGGCGCGCTTGGCATAGCCGCGGCGGATATGGCCGGGTTCATACAGATCGACGCCGACGCCGCCGGTGACGATGCAGCCCAGCGTGCGGCCCCAGCCGACGACGCCGGCCACCCGTTCTTCGTTGATGCAGTTCTGCATCGACACCACGCAGCCGGTGGAGGACAGGTATTGCGCGATCAACCGCGTCGCCCACACGGTGTCGTAGGACTTGACCGAGATGAAGGCGATGTCGACCGGCTTCTGCTTGGCGAGGTTCTGCGCCTCCGTCAGGTGCATGGCCTTCATCGGCACGGTCATGCGTTCTTCGGGAGTCATGCCGTAGATCTCGAAGCCGTTCTTTTTCAGCGCTTCCACATGCTCCGGCCAGGGATCAATCATCGTGACGTCATGCCCCCCCGCGGTCAGGTGCGCGCCCACATAACCGCCGACGGCGCCGGCCCCGACAATGACGATGCGTTTGGACATGAGGCAGGACTTTCCTTCGTGAATTGGGGCGTCAGTCTAATCTGTTCACGCGTGATGGCAAATCGCGGGCGGCTTGCCGCGGGGGCTCGGGCTGGTGGGCTCCGGGGCGCTCTCGCGCGCGGGCCAGGGCCAGGCGCTGGCCGTGCTCGCGCAGCAGGTGCCGGCGCAGGAGAACGCCTTCCTGCGCCTGGTCGAGCCGCTCGGCGCGGCCGAGGACGGCCTCGCGCCGCAGCCGGCGCCCGCCGCGCGCGCTCCCGCCGCGGCGCCCTCGCTCGCCACGCGCACGAGCCTGCGCGCGGCCGGAGCGCAGGGCGCGCTCGCCGTGGCCGTGCCGGCGGCCTGCGCGCCGAGCGCTGCGGCCGAGGAGCTGCACGAGGCGCCGGCCGGCGCTCCGGCCGCGTCGGAAGAGCGCGCGCCTGCCGCGCGCAGCGATGCGCCCGGCCTGGCGCTCGCCTGGCGCGGCGTCTCGGTCGTGGCGGCGGGCCACACGATCCTGCGCGACGTCGCGCTCGAGGTGCGCCCCGGCGAGCACGTCGCGATCGTCGGACGCTCCGGCGCGGGCAAGTCGACCCTGCTCGGGCTCCTGCTCGGCTGGCACCGGCCCGCGGCGGGGGAGCTCCTCGTCGACGGCGCTCCGCTCGACGGATCGCGGCTGGCCGCGCTGCGGCGCGCCTGCGCCTGGGTCGATCCGAGCGTGCAGATCTGGAATCGCTCGCTGCTCGCGAACCTCGCCTACGGCGGCGGCCCGCAGGCGACGCCCGGCGCGGCGCTGCGCGCGGCGCGCCTCGAGGGCGTGCTGGCGGCGCTGCCCGAGGGGCTCGCCACGCCGCTCGGCCAGGATGGCGGGCTCGTGTCCGGCGGCGAGGGGCAGCGCGTGCGCCTCGCGCGCGCCTTCGCGCGCGCGGAGGTGCGGCTGGCGCTGCTCGACGAGCCCTTCTGCGGCCTGGACGCCGCGTCGCGCCGGGCGCTCCTGGCCGAGGCGCGCGCGCGCTGGCGCGGCGCGACGCTCCTGTGCGTGACGCACGACGTCGCGCAGGCGCTCGGCTTCGAGCGCGTCGTCGTCGTCGAGGACGGGCGCGTGGTCGAGGCGGGCGCGCCCGGCGCGCTGGCCGCGCGCGCGGGCTCGCGCTTCCGGGCGCTGCTCGACGCCGAGCAGACGGCGCGCCGCGAGGTGTGGGAGGCGCCCGTCTGGGAGCGCTGGCGCGTGGCGGACGGCGTGCTGCACGTGGAGCGAGCGGCCGCGCGCGAGAGGGCCGCCGGCGCGGACGGAGGCGACGCGGCGTGAGCCTGCTCGCCGAGCTCGCGTGGCCCGCGGAGCGGCTGGGTGAGGGGCTGGCGCTGTGCGCGCGGCGCGCCGGGCTCCTCGGCGCGGAGGCCGAGGCGCGCGAGGCCGGCGCCGGGTCGGCGGGCCCCGAGGAGCACGCGCTCGCGCTCGGCCTGGAGCTCGAGGCGGTCGACGTGCCGCTCGGGAGCTGCGCGTCCTTCCTGCGCCGCGGCGCGCCGGCGGTGCTCGCGGTGCGCGGCGCCGAGGGCGAGGCGCGCTGGCTCTTGCTCGCGCGCGGGGGGCGCGC
>CADEGS010000332.1 GCA_902826945.1 uncultured bacterium
GGGCGGGCGGCGGGCGGGGCCAGGGCGAGCTGGCGGCCGAGACCGCCCAGCTGCGCGCGCGGATCGAGGAGCTCGCCAGCGCCGTCGCCACGAGCCCCGCGCGCAAGCGCACCCCCGCGCGGCGCTAGCGGCCCGCGTCACGGCAGCGGGTACAGGTCCGCCGCGGCTCCCGGCTCCCGGCCGCCCGGGAGCCCGGCGGCCGCGACGACATCGTGCGCGTGCTGCTCTCCGAGAGCGACGCGGCCGCCTGCGCGCACGAGGTCCTGCGCTGGCTGAGCAGCCACGCGGGCGTCGAGGCCAGCCTGTGCGCCACGGTGGACCCGGACGCCGGCGCGCTGGTCGGGCTGGCCGGCGACGGTGTGCCGCACTCGCGCGTCGCCTCGTTCCGCGTCGAGCTGGCGCAGAAGGACGACCCGCTCGCGCTCGCGCTGCACGGCGGCGAGCCGATCGTCTTCCGGCCCGGCCGCGAGGACGCGCTGGCGCGCTTCCCCGCGACGCCGCTGGGCGCGACGGTGTTCCAGGCCCTCCCGCTCGACGTCGCCGACGCGACCGACGCGCCGCTCGGCCTGCTGCTCGTCGCGGGCCAGGAGAGCGCGGCCGAGGAGGTCGCCTGGGCCGCGCGCCTGCTCGCGCTGCGGCTGCTCCAGGCGCGCTTCGCCGCCATGCGCGCGGCGGAGCGCCGCGCGCGCCACGAGCGCTCGCTCGCGCGCCTCGTGCTGGACTCGGTCATCGACCCGATCCTGTTGACCGACGCGCAGGGGCGCATGCTCTTCGCGAACACGCACGCCGAGGGGCTGCTCAGCGCCGGCGAGGAGCCGAGCGAGGGTCGCGCGCGCGCCGTGGCCCTGAACAACATGCTCTTCTCCGCGTCGCTCTTCACCGCCACCGAGCACGGCGGGCCGATGCGCCGCGAGCTGCTCCTGGTCGACCCGACCGAGGGCCAGGACCTGCTCTACGAGCTGATCAGCACCGGCGTCCAGGACGCCGAGCACGGCGTCAGCGGCGTCGTCAGCATCCTGCGCAACGTGCAGGACCTGCGGCGCGCGACCGAGGAGATCGAGGAGAACTACCGCCGCCTGAGCAGCGCCGAGGCCGAGGTGCGCTCGGAGCGCGACCGCCTCGACCTGATCATCAACGCGGTCGCCGACCCGGTGCTCGTCACCGACGAGAGCGGCAGCATCGTCCTGATGAACCCGCCGGCCGAGCACCTCTTCACCGCCGACGAGGGCGGGCGCAGCGCCAGCGAGCGGATCATCCGCACCAACGACGTGGTCTTCTCCTCGTTCGTCTCGAACCTGTTCACGATGCAGGCGCTGCGCCTGCGCAGCCAGCTCGAGCTGGCCGACCCGACCACCGGCCGCCCGCTGCCCGTCGAGGCCATCGCCGGCAAGGTGATCTCCAAGCAGGGCCGCGTGGCCGGCATCGTCACGCTGCTCCACGACCGCAGCGAGGCGCTCGAGAAGGCGGCGCTGTACGAGCAGGTCAAGCGTCACACCGAGGAGCTCAAGGAGAAGGTGCGCGAGGCGACCACCGAGCTCAGCCAGCAGAACGAGCTCCTGCGCCGCCAGGCGATGGCGCTGGAGGAGGCGTCGGCGGCCAAGTCCCGCTTCCTGGCCAACATGTCGCACGAGCTGCGCACCCCGCTCAACGCGATCCTCGGCTACACGAACCTGTTCCTCGACGGCATCCTGGGCGACCTCGGCGCGCTGCAGCGCGAGAAGATCGAGCGCGTCGACGCCAACGCGCGCCACCTCGTCTCGCTGATCGACGACCTGCTCGACATCGCGCGCATCGAGTCGGGCCGCATGCCCGTCCACCCGGAGGCCTTCGGGCTGGCCGCGCTCGTCGCGGAGATCATGCGCGAGCTCGAGCCCCTGATCGGCCGCTCGCGGCTGACCGTCACCTCGGGTGTGCCCGACGACCTGCCCGTGGCCTGCACGGACCGCAAGAAGGTCAAGCAGATCGTCCTGAACCTGCTCTCCAACGCGATCAAGTTCACGCCCGAGGGCTTCGTGCGCGTGCAGTGCAGCTACCAGCGCGCGCGCGACCGCTTCTGCGTGACCGTCAGCGACACCGGCATCGGCATCCGCCCCGAGCACCAGGCGCGCATCTTCGAGGAGTTCCAGCAGGCCGACGACTCGAGCGCCCGCCGTCACGGGGGGACCGGCCTCGGCCTCTCGATCAGCAAGCGCCTGGCCGAGGTCATCCAGGGCGAGATCGAGCTCTCCTCGCGCCCCGGCGCCGGCTCCACGTTCACCCTGCTGTTCCCGCGGGAGCACCGTCCGTGAGCCGCGCGCACGAGCCCGACCCGCGCCCGCTGGGGCTCGTGGTGGACGACTACGGCGACGGCCGGGACATCGCCTGCCGCGTGCTCGAGAGCATCGGCCTGCGCACGCTCGAGGCCACCAACGGCCACGACGCGCTCGACAGCGCTCGCGCGCACCGGCCGGACATCCTGCTGCTGGACCTGTCCCTGCCCGGCCTCGACGGCTGGGCGGTCGCGCGCGAGCTGCGCGCCGACCCGGCCACGCAGGACCTCCTGATCCTCGGGTTCACGGCGCACGCCGAGCAGAGCGCGCTCGAGCGCGCCCGCGAGGCCGGCTGCGACGCCGTGCTCACCAAGCCCTGTCCCCCGCGCGTGCTCGCGGAGCGCGTGCGCGCCATGCTCGATGAAGGCCCTGCGAGGAGGAGAGCGCGCGATGGCTGAGAAGAAGAAGAGCACGAGCCCCAAGCCGGGCGCCGGGCGCGCCACGGGCGCCAAGCGCGCCGGTCGCGGGGCGGCCGCCGCCGACGCCGTGGCCGGAGCGCCGGCCGGACGCCGCGCCGCCGGCGGGCGCGCACGCCGCACGGCGGCCGCCCCGGCGCCGGCGGTCGCGGGCCGAGCGGGCGAGCGCTCCGCCCAGGCCAGCAGCGGACGCCGGGGCGCCGCCGCCGACTCCGACCGCAGCGGCAAGTACGTCTACTGCATCATCCCCAGCACGAAGCCGACCTCCTTCGGCTCGATCGGCATCGGCGCGGAGCCCAAGGAGGTCTACACGATCGGCTACCAGGACATCGCCGCCGTCGTCTCGGACACCCCGCTCGAGGTGTACGACCCGACGCGCGAGAACGTGCTCTCGCACGAGGGCGTGAACGAGCGCGTCATGCACGACACGACCGTGATCCCCATGTCGTTCGGCACGGTGTTCAAGACGGCCGACGACATCGTCGAGCTCCTGCGCTCGGCCTACCAGGCCTTCCGCGACGTGCTCCAGAAGATGGAGAGCAAGTTCGAGTTCGGCCTGAAGGTCCTGTGGGACCCGGACGAGATCATCGGGGTCCTGGAGAAGGAGGACGAGAACCTGCGCCGGCTGCGCGAGGAGATCCTGAAGCAGCGCGGCTCGACCTACTTCGCCCGCATGCAATACGGCCGCCTGGTGGATTCCCTGCTGCAGGAGCGCTCCGTCTTCTACGTGCGCGAGATCTTCGACGGGCTGCGCGCCGCCTGCGTCTCCTCGCGCGCCAACAAGCCCATCGGCGAGCGCATGATCATGAACGCCGCCTTCCTGGTGACGCGCGACAAGGAGCCCGAGTTCGACGCGGCGGTGAAGGCCATCGGCAGCTCCTACCCGCACCTGACGTTCAAGTACACGGGCCCCTGGCCGCCGTACAACTTCGTGAACATCCGCCTCAAGCTCGAGCGCGCGGAGGACGCCGGATGATCCTGGTCGATCGCCTGCTGGCCG
>CADEGS010000333.1 GCA_902826945.1 uncultured bacterium
CGTCAGCTTGCAGCCGGTGAGCGCGACGATCTCGCCCGGGCCGGCGCTCTCGACCGGGTGGCGCGCGTCGGCGTGCATGCGCAGCACGCGCGCCACGCGCTCCATGCGCCGCTGGCGCGGGTTGAAGACCTTCTGCCCCGGCCGCAGCGTGCCCGAGTAGACGCGCACGTAGAGCAGGTCCTCGCTCGGGTCGGCCTGCTGCTTGAAGGCCAGCGCGCACAGCGGCCCATCCGGGTCGGGCGGCCGCTCGAGCGCCGCCCCGCCCTCCAGCGCCGCGCCGCGCACCGGCTCGGCCTCGAGCGGCGAGGGCAACCAGTCGACGACCGCGTCGAGCACGGGCTGCACGCCCACGTTGCGCAGCACGGCCCCGCACAGGACGGGCAGCGCGCGGCGCGCGAGCACGGCGCGCCGCAGCGCGGCACGCAGGTCCTCGGCCGAGGGCTCGCGCTCCTCCACCACGCAGGCGAGGAGCGTCTCGTCGTCCTCGGCCAGGAGCTCGACCAGCTCGGCGCGCAGCACGCCGACCTCGTCCGCCAGCTCGTCGGGCACCGGCACCGGGCGCGGGTCGCGGCCGAGCTCCTGCTCGTCGAAGCGGAGCGCCGTGCGCGAGACGAGGTCGACCACCGTGCGCAGCTCGCGCCCCTCGCCGACGGGGAACTGCACCGGGATCGCGCGCGCGCCGAGCCGGTCGCGGATGCTCTGCACCGCGGCCAGGAAGTCGGCGCCCGGCCGGTCGAGCTGGTTGACGAAGGCCAGCGCGCGCACGCCGTGGCGCTGGATCTGGCGCCAGACCGTCTCGGACTGCGCCTGGACGCCGGCCACGCCGTTCACGACCAGGACCGCCCCGTCGAGCACGCGCATGCAGCGCTCGACCTCGACCGTGAAGTCCACGTGCCCCGGGGTGTCGATCAGGTTGATCGTGTGCCCGCGCCAGGGGACGCTCGTCGCGGCCGCGGTGATCGTGATCCCGCGCCGGCGCTCCTCCTCGGTCCAGTCCATGACGGCCGTGCCCTCGTGGACCTCCCCCATCCGGCGCTCGACGCCCGTGTAGAAGAGGATGCGCTCGGAGAGCGTCGTCTTGCCCGCGTCGATGTGGGCGATGATCCCCAGGTTGCGCAGCGAGGCCGGGTCCACGAGCCCATCGTAGCCCGTCGTGCGGGCGCGTCCGCCGCGGGCTAGCCGCGCGCGGCGAGCGCGGCCGCGACGAGCGGGTTGCGCTCGAGGAAGGCCCCGCGCCAGGGGTAGCCGTCCAGCAGGTCGGCACACGGGCGTCCCAGGAGGGCCAGCGCGGCGCACAGCGCCTCGACCGAGGCCAGCCCCTGCGCCGGGTCCTCGAAGGTCTTGCTGCGCCGCGGATAGCCGCTGACGAGCGGCGGCAGGCGGCGGCGCAGCGGGGCGCCGTCGACCACGCGCGCCAGCTTCGCCAGGCGCCGCCACGAGCAGTCGATCAGCAGCAGGCCGAGGCCGCGATCCTCGGGTCCCAGCGGCTCGCCCGCGGGGTCGAGCAGCACGCGGCCCGCGGCATCGACGCGCCGCTCGTGGCTGTAGTCCACGAAGCGGATGCCCTCGCGCCCGCGCAGGGGCGTCAGCGAGCACTTGGCGCGCGATTCGCGCGGGTCGCGCAGGACGAGGACGTCGAGGCTGGCTGCGCCGGGGCGCGGCCCGCCCGCGCGCGCCGCGTCGGGCGCGCCCGGGATCACCGCGCGTAGTGCGCGTAGGCCTTGTTGGCCTCCGCCATCTTGTGGACGTTCTCCTTCCAGGTCACCGACGTGCCGGTGCCGTTGAAGGCGTCCACGAACTCCTCGGCCAGCCGCTGCGACATCGGCTTGCCCTTCTTCTTGCGCGCGTTGTCCACCACCCAGCGGATGGCCAGGCTCTGCTGGCGCGCGCGCTTCACCTCGCGCGGCACCTGGTAGTTCGCGCCGCCCACGCGCTTCGAGCGGACCTCGACGCCGGGCTTCACGTTCTCGATCGCCTTGGTGAAGATCTCGACCGGGTCCTCGACGTCGGGGAGGCGCTTGTGGGCCTGCTCGATCGCGTCGTAGAAGATCTCCTGCGCGGTCGTCTTCTTGCCGTCGCGCATGATCTTGTTGATCAGCTTGGTGGCCAGCATCGAGCCGTACTTCGGGTCCGGCTTGAGCAGCGTGGCGGTGGACTTGAAGCTGCGCGGCATGGCTCTCCCCTACTTCTTCGGGCGCTTGGCGCCGTACTTGGAGCGGCTCTTCCCGCGCGTCTCGACGCCGCCCGTGTCGAGCGTCCCGCGCAGGATGTGGTAGCGCACGCCGGGCAGGTCGCGCACGCGGCCGCCGCGCACGAGCACGATCGAGTGCTCCTGCAGGTTGTGCCCCTCGCCCGGGATGTAGGCCGTGATCTCCTTGCCGTTCGAGAGCCGCACGCGCGCCACCTTGCGCAGCGCCGAGTTGGGCTTCTTGGGCGTCTGGGTCTTGACCTGCAGGCAGACGCCGCGCTTCTGCGGGCAGCTGTCCAGCACGGGCGACTTGGACCGCCGGCGCACCTTGGTGCGTCCCTTGCGGACCAGCTGGTTGATCGTCGGCATGGTGGGTGGGCTCGGGTCGCCGCCCGCGCGGAGGGCGCGGAGCCGGCGGGGGGAAGAGTGTAGGGTGCGGCCGGATGCGGTCAAGCCGGGCCCCGCCCGAGGCGGGGGCGCCGGCTAGTCCTCGTCGTCCAGCTCGACCTCCGCGTCGTCGCCATCGCCGTCGCCCTCCCCCTCGTCCTCCGCCTCGGCGGCGGGCTCGGGGAAGAAGCCGGCGGCCTCGGGCTCCTCCTCCTCGAGGAGGCCCGTCGCCGGGGCGCTGCCGCCCGCGACCATCGCCAGGGCGGTCTCGCCGCCCAGGACGTCGATGTCGCCGGAGAGCAGCGCCTCCATCTGCGCGTCCATCGCCACCGCGCCGAGGCCGGCGCCCTTGGTGCCGATCTCGCCGAAGTCGATGTTCTTCTTCACGCGCGTGCGGTAGTGGTCCCGGAAGCCCGTGCCGGTCGGGACCATGTGACCCAGGATCACGTTCTCCTTGAGGCCGACCAGGTGGTCGCGGCGACCCGCGATGGCGGCTTCCGTCAGCACCTTGGTGGTCTCCTGGAAGCTGGCCGCGGAGATGAACGACTCCGAGGACAGCGAGGCCTTCGTGATGCCCAGGAGCAGCGTCTGGCCGTTGGCGGGCTTCTTGCGCTCCTTGCGCAGGCGCTCGTTCTCCCTGCGGAAGCGGAACTTGTCCACCACCGCGCCGGGCAGGAACTCGCTGTCGCCGGGATCGTTGACCTGCACCTTGCGCATCATCTGCGCCAGGATGATCTCGATGTGCTTGTCGTCGATCGTCACGCCCTGCGAGCGGTAGACGTTCTGCGTCTCGCGCAGCAGGTACTCCTGCACGGCGTCGTCGCCCTTGATGCGCAGGATGTCCTGCGGCACCAGCGGGCCGTCCACCAGCGGGTCGCCGGCCTTCACCTCGTCGCCCTTGTGGACGCGCAGGTGCTTGCCCTGCGGCACGGAGTGCTCCTGCTCCTCGATCACCTCGCTCTTCGGACCGAGCGCGCGCACGATGATCGTGCGCTTGCCGCGCTTCTTCTCGCCGAGCTCGACGATGCCGTCGATCTCGGAGATGACCGAGGGGTCCTTCGGTCGGCGTGCCTCGAAGAGC
>CADEGS010000334.1 GCA_902826945.1 uncultured bacterium
GCGTCAGCGAAGCGCCCGGGCCCGCGACCGACGTGTCGATCGAGGACGAGGCGTAGGCGAAGTTGAAGTTCGACACGATGTCGGACAGACCGGCGCATTGCGTCGTGGCGGTGCCGCCGAGGACGCCCCAGTCGATGTACTCGGTGCCGACGCTCGTCGACGTGAAGAAGCCGACCGTGTCGGTGTTCACGTAGCAGAACGTGGCGACGAAGCGCTTGTCGGGGGCGCCGTTACGCACGACCTTCTGGTTGGCGTAGTCGTACGTCATGTGCTTCACCGGGGTGATGCGCTTGAAGGAGCTCGAGTCGAGCGCCTCCTGGGCGTTCGCCGTAAAGGCGAAGCCCGCGATCGCCAACCCGGCGAGGAGGGACTTGCTGGGAACCATCATGTTCACCTTCTTTGGATGTCTCACTAGCGAGGGGTTTCGGTTGACGAAGACGTCTCGATCGACCCCACCTGGGAGGAAGCCGGCCGGCGGCCGCGAACGACCATCACCGACCCCCCTCCCGGATCTGCCGAAACAGACCGGGAGCGTATGGGATCGGTGTAGGGACGAATCGCTTCCTGTACGGGTTCCCTGACAGGCGAGGCAAAGAGCCGTGGGTCATCGAGCGCCGTCTTGACGTCGTGATGATAGCGCAAGGCCCATGTTCGGGCAGGACAAAGAGGGTTCTTCGCCCCCCCGGGAACGTCCCTTCCCAGGCGCCGGATTCCGATCGGCCGGCGCGCGGCCACGCCTCCATGGAAGGTCTTTCCTCGCCCCTGCGAGCGCTTCCGCTCGGGGGACTCAGAACGCGTACGGATCGCTCGAGCGGGCGGCGGCCGCGATCCAGCACGCGACCCCTCCGAGGAGGGTGACGCCGAGCCAGCCGACCCAGCGCCGCGCTCGTGAGTCCCGCCCCTGGAGCTCGCCCAGCCAGGCGCCCAGCGGGGACGCGCCGGCGAGCGCCGCGGCCGCGACGGGGAGCTCGGCGGCGAAGTGTCCCGCCCACAGGAGCCCGTGGTGCAGGAGGACCGCCGCGAGCGCCGCGCCCGGTCCGAAGGAGCGGCCGAGGAGAGCGACCGCGGTCGCGCCGACCGCGACGGCGCCCGAGAGCTGGCCCAGGGAGGCGCTGCTCCCGAGCAGGAGGGCGCCAGCCGCCAGGGCGGAGGCGAGCGCCTGGCCGAGGCCGAGCTCGCGCGCGGCGGCCGCCCCGCGGCGCCGCGCCAGGCGCCCGAGGAGGGTCGCGGCCAGCATCGCAGCCGCCGCCAAGGCCGCGCAGCCGATCCAGGCCGCGGCACCCTTCCAGCGGTAGGCGCGCACGAAGTCGAGCTCGTACCAGGCGAGCGCGAAGGCGAGCGCGAAGGCCGCCCCCACGCGCGCGAGGGCGGCGGCGCGCTCGCGCTCGAGCAGCGCGGCCGCGAGCGCCAGCGCGGGCGCGCTCCACGCCAGCGCCTCCTTCACGTCGGCGTGGCGCGGGTCGCCCGGCCAGCCGTGCGTGCCGACGAAGCCGGCGAAGGCGGCCAGCCCGAGCGCGAGCGGCGGGCCGGCTCGCGCCCGCCCGAGCGCGCGCGCGCAGGCCAGCGCCGCGCCGGCCGCGAGCGCCGGCGGCACGACTCCGGCGGCGACCTGGGTCAGCGCCGAGAGGTCGAGCGGCACGCTACTGGCGCACGCACTCGAGGCTGACGGTCACCTCGACCTCGGGGCCGACCGCCTTGGGGTTCTTCTCGACGAAGGCGAAGCCGAAGTCGGCCGGCTTCATCGTCAGGCGCGCCTCGAAGCCGGCGCGGAAGTCGCCGAACATCGTCTCGCCCGAGCCGACCAGGCGGCCCTGGGCCGTGACCGGCTTGGCCACGCCGCGCAGCGTGAGCGTGCCCTCGATCTCGAGGGCGTCCTTCGTGCCGCGCACGGCCTTGCTCTCGAAGGTGATCACCGGGAACTCCTTGGCGGAGAAGAAGTCCGGGCTCTTCAGGTGCGCGTCGCGCTTCCCGTTGTTCGAGTCGATGCTCTCGGCCGGGATCTCGATCGAGACGCGGCTCTGCTTCACGTCCGCCTCGTTGAACTGGATCGCGGCGCTCACCTCGTTGAAGCGGCCGTAGAAGCGCGACACGCCCAGGTGGCCGGTCGCGAACACGACCGACGAGTGGCCGGCGTCCGCCTCGTACGCGCCGGAGGCGTCGGTCGCGGCGGGCGCCGGAGCGGAGGAGGCCGTGCCGAAGGGGAGGCCCAGCGCGGCGAGCGCGAGCGCGGAGAGCGAGAGCAGGATCTTCATGGGGAGCGGGGGGTAAGGGGTCGGAGCGTTGCTCCTCAGGGGAGCCGCGAGAAGCCCAGGCCGTCGGGCTGACGGCCGGTGGGGTAGGAGCCGCGCAGGGCGAGGGTCCCGAGGTCGAGCACGGCGACGCGCGCCAGCCCCGAGCCCGCGACCCAGGCGGTCGCGCCGTCGGGGTGCACCTGGATGCCGATCGGGACCGGGCCCTGGAAGCCGGGCCCGAGCATCGTACCGCCGGCCTCGCCGGCGAGGTCGGCCAGGCCGATGGCCGCCAGCAGGCGCCGCTCGGCGACGTCGAAGACGCACACCTCGCCGGCCTGCGCGCAGGAGACGAGCGCGCGCTTGCCATCGGGCGTCAGCTTGACGCGGATCGGGAAGCCGGGCGCGTCGAGCGTCGCGCGCGTCTCGAGCGAGCGCGCGTCGAGAACGCTGAGCGTGCCGGCCGCGCGGTTCGCGGTCCACACCTCGCCGCCGTCGGGGGCGACGTCGATGCCCTCGCAGCCCGCGCCGGCCTCGACCTCGGCCAGCACCTCGCCGCTGGCGAGGTCGAGCGCCGTGACCGTGCCCGGGGCGATGTTCGCCACGAACGCGCGCTCGCCGTCGGGCGCGACGGCGATCATGTGCGAGGTCTGCGCGCGCGTGGGCAGCGCGCGCAGGACCTTGCCCTCGTCCACGTCCACCTCGAGCACGGCGGCCTGCGCCTCGACCGTGACCAGGAGGCGCCCGCTGCGCGGCACCCAGGCCAGGCCGTGCGGGCGGCGGTACGCGCCGAGGTCGATCGTGCGCGCCAGGCGGCGGCCGGCGAGGTCGAGCACGCTCAGCGTGTGCCCGGGCGTCGCCTCGCCGTAGTCCGACACGACCGCCAGGGCGCCGTCGGGGCGCACCGCGACCTCGTGCGGTCCCACGCCGGTCGGCAGCACGGCCAGCGCCTCGCCCGAGGCGGCGTCGAGGAGCGAGGCCGTGGCGTCGCTCTTGTTCAGGACCACGAGCGCCTCGCGCCCCGCCGGGGGCGCGCCGAGGAGGAGAAACGCGAGGAGGTGCGCGAGCATCGGAGGCTCCTTTCCGCCCCAGGCTAGCCGCGACGGCCGCGCGCGAGGCGCGCGGCCGCGTGCGCGTTGCGTAAGGAGGCGCTCAGCCGAGCAGGTCGGCGACGACGCGCTTCTCGTCGCGCAGCTCGTCCACGGAGGCGCGCAGCTTGCCGCCGAGGAACTCGTCCATCGCCAGCCCCTGGACGATCGACCAGCCGCCCTTGCCGTCGGCCTGCACGGGGAACGAGGAGATCAGCCCCTCGTCCACGCCGTAGGAGCCGTCGCTGCGCACGCACACCGAGCGCCACTCGCCCGCCGGCGTCGCCTGGCGCAGGTCGCGCACGTGGTCGATCAGCGCGTTGGC
>CADEGS010000335.1 GCA_902826945.1 uncultured bacterium
CCGGATCTCGGCGTCGCGGCCGATGACCGGGTCGAGCTTGCCGGCGCGCGCGTCCTCGGTCAGGTCGCGCGCGTACTTCTCGAGCGCCTCGAAGGTGGACTCGGGCGTCTCGCTCGTCACGCGCCGGCCGCCGCGCACCTCCTGCAGCGCGGCGCGCAGGCGCTCGGGCGTCAGGCCGCGCGGCGCGAAGAGCTCGGTGATCTCGCTCCCGCCGTGCTCGCTCAGCGCGAGCAGCACGTGCTCGGTCGAGACGTACTCGTCGCCGAGCTTCTGCGCGTGCGCGCCGGCGGCGTTCAGGACCTCCATCAGGGCGCGCGAGGGCTGCGCCTCGGTGCCGCTCGTGCGCGGGCGCTTCGCGAGCCGGCGCCCGATCTCCGTCAGCAGCGCGCCCGTCTCGACGCCGAGCTTCTGCAGGAGCGCCGCGGTCGCGCCCTCGGGCTCGGCCAGCAGGCCCTGCGCCAGGTGCAGCGGCGTCAGCTCGGGGTGTCCCTCGCGGCGCGCGAGCTCCTGGGCGGCCTGGAACGCCTCGGTGGTCTTGCGGGTGAAGGGGTTCTGCATGGGAGAGGCATGGCAAGGGGCGTACCAGCCTCGCGGCAGCCTGGCGGAGGGAGCGCCAGGGCTCCTCCAGCCGGTCTCGCGTGGCCGAGAGGGCTGCTTGACTGCCACAATGGCCGACACTGCCGAAGTGGCGCTCAGATCGGAGGCCGTCGTGCTTGGCCCTGGCCGCGAGCGAGCTCGCCGAGCGAATCCGAGAAGGCGCGCAGGGGGCCGGAGGGCCGCGGCACCAAGGCGCTGGCCCCCGTCCCAACCCGTTCTCCGGAGCCTTCCCATGCACGCGAGCCGCGTCCTCCTCCCCGCCCTGATCGTCCTGCCGCCGGCCGTCCAGGACGGCGTGCCGCTCGTGTTCGAGCCCGAGGTCGGCCGCACGCGCCACACCGAGATCGAGAGCGAGCTGCGCCTCGCCGGCGGCGACCTCTCCGTCACGATGGACGGCGCGCGCGTGGACCCGCAATACCTGCCCGAGCTGCACCTCGAGACGCTCGACCGCCGACGCGTCGTGACGCGCGCCACGTGCGAGCGCACGGGCGAGCGCGCGGCGTTCCTCGTGCGCGTGGAGGAGCTCGCCTGGACGAACGAGGGCTCGATGGGGATGTCGATGCAGGGGCACGACGAGAAGTGGCCCTGGTCGTCCAGCGCGGAGAGCCCGTTCGAGGGCCGCACCCTGCGCCTCGAGCGCGAGCCCGGCGAGGCCGCGCGCGCGTCCTTCGCGGACGACGGCGAGGCGCTCGCGGCCGCCGACCCCGCGCCGCTCCTCGGCTGGAGCGCGCTCCTGCCCGACGCGCCGCGCGCGCCGGGCGAGCGCTGGGAGGCGGACGGCGCCGCGCTGGGCGCGCTGCTCGAGCTCGGCGAAAGCCTCGCCTGGGAGATGCCGCCCGAGGCGGCCGAGCACCTGCTCGTGGAGCACGACGAGCGCGCGACCTCGGGCGCGCTCACGCTCGCGCTCGAGTCGGTCGCGGGCGGACGCGCGCGCGCCTCGATCGCGGGCGAGCTCGAGCGCCGCACCGTGCAGCCGGGCGATCTCAGCCGCGTGCCCGTCGTGGACGGCACCGCGACCGACACGATCGTCGAGACCTGGACGGTCGAGGGCGCGCTCGAGTGGGACCTCGCGGCGGGCGAGCTGCTCTCGCTACGGCTCTCGGGCCCCTGGGCGAGCGCCACGACGACCGAGCGCGACCCCGGCCAGCCGGGCCCGACCTACGTGAGCGTGTTCGAGGTCGAGGGCAGCTACGCCGTGCGCGTGGACGCGCGCGGCGACGACGCGCCGGTCGAGGCCGCGGCCAGGCGCTAGCGCGTCGCGGGCGCGGGCGCCTCGCGCTCGAGGAAGGACGCGAGCGCCGCGTCCACGGCCTCGGGGCGGTCGTCCTGGAGCAGGATGCCCGCTCCCTCGACCGCCTCGAGGCG
The DNA here is from genome assembly GCA_902826945.1 of uncultured bacterium. Next base: position 1,963 of record CADEGS010000335.1, read on the forward strand.
CGTGTGTGCGCGCCCGGCGAGCGCTCCCTCCCAGGGCACCTCGAAGAAGCTCGCCAGGTAGCCGCGCGCGGGCTCGGCGGCGACCTCGGGCGGCCACGAGGGACGCAGCACGAGGAGCGGCACGTCCAGGCGCGCCAGCTCGGGCACGAGGTCGGAGGCATGGAACTCGCACAGCCAGCGCACGAGCACCGGGAGCGGCGGCGCGTTCGCGCGCTCGGCGAAGGCCTCGCCGCGCACGGGCTCGAGCGAGTAGTCGCCGCCGGCGAAGTTGCCGGCCACCCAGGTCGCGCGCGTCACGGTCCGGAACCAGCGCGGCGCGAGGCCCTGGTCGACGAAGGCGACCTTCTGCTCGAGGGTCAAGCCGGCCGGCCAGCTCGGCGTGGACGCGCGCGGCTCGAAGCGCGGCGAGGCGGCGAGCAGGACGAGCGCGCGCACGCGCTCCGGCCGGCGCGCGGCGAGGCGCGTCACGACCTGCGGGCCGTTCAGGAAGTGGCCGACGAGCACGACGCGCTCGAGGCCGCGCTCGACGACGAGCGCCTCGAGCCCGTCCACCGCCGCGTCGGTCCAGGTCTGCGCGCCGTAGCTCGTGCCCGCGGGCGGCATCGGCGGCGCCGGCGTGCCCTCGAAGCCCGCCAGCGTGACGGCCAGCGTGTGGTAGCGCTCGGCGTTGCGCTCCTGGAAGCCGGCGAAGGCCGACGCGCCCAGCCCGAAGCCCGAGACGAGCAGCACGTCCACCGGCCCGCGGCCCTTCTCGACGACCGCGCCGAGCGAGCCGAGCGGCGCGGTCTCGTAGCCCGGCGCGTGGACCAGGTTGTCGAGCGCGGGATCCTGCGCCGGCGCGGCCTGCGGCACGGCGAGGAGGAGAGCGAGGCCGGCGAGCGCGATCATGCGCGGGAGTAGAGCGCGCGGCGCGTCCCGTCCCTCACGCGCGCCGAGGAAAAAGCGCCCGCTCGCGGCTGCCCGCGCGCGAGGACCGCGCCGATCCGTACCCTGGGCGCACCCCGCTCCCGGAGGCTCCGCCATGGCCAAGAAGAAAGCGACCCTGAAGACCGCTGCCACGAAGGCCAGCGTGTCCGCCTTCCTCGACGGGATCGAGGACGAGGAGCGGCGCAAGGACTGCAAGGCGCTCGCGAAGCTCCTGCGCCGCGTCACCGGCGCGACGCCGAAGATGTGGGGCGCCTCGATCGTCGGCTACGGCAGCTACCACTACCGCTACGCGAGCGGCCGCGAGGGCGACTGGTTCCTGGCCGGCTTCTCGCCGCGCAAGCAGGACCTGACCGTGTACGTGATGGCCGGCCTCGAGGGGCGCGCGGCGCTCCTGCGCAGGCTCGGCAAGCACAAGGCCGGCAAGGGCTGCCTGTACCTCAAGCGCCTGGCCGACGTGGACACAGGCGTGCTCGAGGAGCTCGTGCAGAGCTCGGTCGACGACCTGCGCGCGCGCGAGGCCGGCGAGTAGCGCTGGAGCGTGCGGCGCGTCAGGGGCGCACGCAGCCGAGCACGGGGCGACCGAGCCCGGCACGCAGATCGAGGAGCTGCGCGCACAGCGTCAGCCCGACCTGGTCCTGCGAGGGCGGCAGGTAGAGCGCCTGCGAGCCCGCCGCCGGCAGGC
>CADEGS010000336.1 GCA_902826945.1 uncultured bacterium
GGTTCTGGCCGGCCATGCGCCGCCCCCGGGGCGGCGGCCTGGGCCGCTTCGCGCTCGACGGCCGCGAGCCCGGCGCGTGGCTCCTCTTCGCGCAGCAGGGGGACGCGCTCGGCCTGACGCACGTCCGCGTGCCGGGTCCTGGCGACCGCGTCCTCGACGTCGTCCTGCGTCCCCCCTTGCCCGCCTGGGTCTCCATCGAGCGAGCGGACTCCTTCCAGGGCGGCTATCGCCTTCGGCTCGACGGCCTGGTCGTCCGCGAGGGCGTGTGGACGCTGGAGGAGCCCTTCCCCGTGCCGCCCGGCCCGCTGGTGCTCGAGCTCGTGCCCGCGTACGACGGCGAGGGACCCGTGGTCCTGCGCACGCTGGAGCTCGCCTCGGGCGAGACGGCTGCGCTCGACCTCGAGGCCGAGCTCTAGCCGGCTCTCTCGCGCGTTCGGGCCCGTGCGCTCCCGACCCCTGTTCCGCCACCCGGCGCACCCGGGAGCACGGTAGCGACGGAGGCGTTCATGCGCCGCCTCCGTCGCTGCGACGCTGCCCTCCGGCAAGCACCAGCGGAACCGGTTCGCGAGCCCCGACGGGGCGTCCGCAGGACGCGCGGCGCGCCGGTGCGAGCGGCCCTCAGAGGTACGAGAGCAGCCGCGAGCGGCTGCGGCGCTTGACGCCGGCGTACCAGCGGCAGAGCGGATAGAGCAGCAGGACGACCGCGATCCAGCCCGCGTACACCACGCCCAGGCCTTGCCATGGGGCTCCCGGGCCGCGCAGCGAGAAGAAGAGCAGCTGCCCCTCGTGCAGCCGGAACCACAGCGCCGCGCCGAGGTGCGCCAGGTAGAGGTGCAGCACGTAGTAGAAGAGCGGCACGCGGCCGAACGTCTCGAGCGCGACGCGCAGGCGGGTTGGTGCTGCGGCGCGGGCGTCCGCGCGCTCGACCGCGGCCAGGAACAGGAACGCCGGCCCGAGCGTCATCGCCAGGAACAGGAGCGAGGGCGGGTACTTCGTCGCGTTGACGAACGAGAAGGCGCTGAAGAGCGCGCTCTCGCGCGGCACCCAGGGCGCGGGGTCGCCGTAGCCGTTCGCCGCGCGCAGCAGGACGAAGCCGAGCACGAGCGCGAGCCCGAGCCGCGCGAGGAGCCGCGCGCGCTCGGCGCGCGGGCGCTCGATCCAGCCGCCGAGCGCGTACCCGCACGCCATCACGCCGATCCAGGAGAGGAGCGGGTAGATCACGAAGAGCACCGCTCCGCCCGGCAGCCGCACGGGCGTGAAGGCCTCGTGCAGGAGCGTCCAGGAGATCCCGAGCGCGCTCCCCGGATCGCTCGCGCGCACGCCGTCGAGCGCGTCGTGGCCGAGCGCGATCGCGAGCCCGATCGCCGCGATCGCGCCGCGCGGCAGGAAGACGAGCCCCGCCAGCGCCAGCATGGCCGCGCCGATGGCGGCGATGACCTGCAGGATCAGCGCGCCGGAATAGCCGAGGAACCAGCCGAGGTGCACGAGCGTGAACTCGAGCGCGATCAGCCACACGCCGCGCGCGGCGAGGAAGCGCGCCAGCTCGCCGCGCGGCCGGCCGCGCCCGTAGAGCGACGCCGAGGTCCCCGCCAGGAGCACGAACACCGGCGCGCAGAAGTGCGTCACCCAGCGCGTCAGGAACAGCCCCGGCGTGGTCGTGTCGAGGTCGGTCGGGTCGCCCGAGCGCCCGCCGAAGAAGTCGCGGCAGTGGTCGAGCGCCATGACCACCATCACGATCCCGCGCAGGAGGTCGAGCGAGGCGATGCGCCCGCTCCGCGCGGGGACGGCGTCTGCCCGCTCCTCCCCCATGCCGTCGCGGATCGTAGCGCAGGCGCGGCCGCCGCCGCGTGCGCGCGCCGTCAGGGCTGCGTAAGCCGCGCGCGCACGCCGTCCAGGAAGCGCTCCCAGTCGAAGGCCGGCCCCGGGTCCACCTTGTGCGCGCCGACGTGCCAGTGGCCGAGGATGCCGTGGAAGCGCGCGAGCTCGTCCGCCTCGAGCGCCGTGGAGCGCACCGCCGCGCCGGGGCGGCCGCCCTCGCGCGGGACCTCGAGCGCGAGGCGCGGGAAGAGCTCGACCAGCGCGGCGGCGAGCGACGCGAGCGAGGCGTACTGCTCCGGCGTGAAGTCGAGCTGCGCGAGCTCCTGCCCCTGCACGCGGCCGCGCACGAGCCCCGGCCGCGCCGGCCGGCCGACGAAGCCCGGCGTGCGCACGCCGTCCTCGGGAGCGAGGCGCAGCCGCAGCCCCTGCGCGTCGCGCAGATAGGCGGCCATCGAGCGCGCCTCCGCCTCGCCCGGCGCGAAGGCGCCGACGTGCGCGATCTCGACCCCGACCGAGCGCGGGTTCGCCGCGCCGCCCGCGTGCCAGGCCTGGCAGGCGAGATCGAGCGTCTGGTAGATCGTGCCATCGACGTCGAGCAGGAAGTGCACCGAGAGGCAGCGCTCGTCCTGCAGCACCTCGAAGCAGCGCCGGCTCGTGCCGCAGGCGTCGTAGTGCAGCACGAACAGGTCCACCGCGTCGCGCAGCGCCGCGAGCGTCCAGCCCTCGCGCGCGACGCGCGCGGCCAGCGCGGGGTCGGGCGCCTCGCGCGTCGGACGGCAGCGCGGCTTCCCCCGCGGCCCGCCGCCGAAGCGCGGCGCGAGCGAGCGCGCGTCGTAGAAGGGCGCCTCGTCCCACAGCACGACCGGCGCGTCCACCGCGAAGCGCCGCCCGCAGGCGACGATCGCGCCGCGCGCGGCGCGACGTCCGGTCGGCTCGGGCGCGGCGCGGGCGTGCGGCGCGGGCTCGGGCTCGTCCGGCGGGAGCGGCGGCAGGCTGCGGCAGCCCGCGACGAGCGCGAGCGCGAGCGCCGCGCCGCGCAGGGCGCGCCGCTCGCTGCTGGCCCGCAGCGCCGGCCGCGCGCTCGCCGCGCCCCTCACCTCAGGCCAGGCTCCCCCCGCACGACGAGCCCGCGCCCGCCGTGCAGCCGAAGCAGTGACGCCCGGTCACGATGCGCCGCCGCGCGAGCGCGCCCGCGTCGAAGTCGCGCACGTGGCGCGGCGCGCCGAACCCCGTCGAGAGGCCCAGCATCTGGTTGAAGTCGCAGTCGTGGAGCGTCCCGTCCCAGCCGACGCTCAGCGTCGTGCGGCACATGACGCCCGCGGCCGCGCCCGGGTTGAAGGCGTCCACCAGCCGCTGCATGTACGCCTCGAGGTTGCCCGAGGCCTCGAGCCACTCGAGGTAGCGGCTGATCGGCATGTTCGTGATCGTGTAGAGCGCGTCGAAGCGCACGCCGTGCAGGCGCAGGAGCTCGCGCTTCCACTCGGCCTCGAGCGAGGCCTGCCCGCCGGGCAGGAAGGCGCCGACGGGGTTCGTGACGAGCACCAGGCGCAGCCCGCTCCCCTCCAGGCCGTATCCGTGAGCGTTCAGCCGGCGCAGCGCCTCGATCGAGGCCTCGAACACGCCCTCGCCGCGCTGGCGGTCGGTGCTCGGCTGGCGGTAGTGCGGCAGCGAGCAGACGACCTCGACCCGCTGCTCGGCCAGGAACGCCGGCAGGTCCT
>CADEGS010000337.1 GCA_902826945.1 uncultured bacterium
GCGTCTCGTAGCAGGGCTTCTCGATCTCGGTGACGAGCCCCCACTTGAAGCGCGAGACGAGCCGGTCCTGGAGCGTCGGGATGTCCACCGGCGGGCTGTCCGAGGACAGCACGATCTGCTTGCCGGCGTTGTAGAGCGTGTTGAAGGTGTGGAAGAACTCCTCCTGCGTGCGGCCCTTGTTCGCCAGCACGTGGATGTCGTCCACCACGAGCACGTCCACGTTCCGGTACTTGTTCCGGAAGGCCTGCAGGTCGCCGTCCTCGAGCGCGTTGATGAAGTGGTTGACGAAGGTCTCGCAGGAGAGGAAGAGGATCTCGCTCTCCGGCTGGCGCTCGAGGATCGTGTGGCAGAGGCTCTGCAGGAGGTGCGTCTTGCCGAGCCCGACGCTGCCGTGCAGGAAGAGCGGGTTGTAGCTCTTCCCGGGCTGCTCGGCGACGCCGACGCAGGCCGCGTGCGCGAAGCGGTTGCAGGGACCGACGACGAAGGTGTCGAAGCGGTACTTGTCGTGGAGCTGGACGTCGCTCTGGCGCGAGAGGCGGTAGGGCAGCGCGGGGGCGGGCGCCGGCTCGGGAGGCGCCGCGGGCGGCGGCTCGGGCGCTAGCGCGCGCGCCGGCGGCGGGGCCAGACGCTCGGGATCGACCAGGAACGCGAGCTCGCGGCCAGGGCCGAGCACCGCGTCCAGCGCGCCCTGGAGGACGCCGCGGTAGTACGTGTCGAGCCAGTCGCGGGTGAAGCGGTTGTGCACGAGCACCTGCACGCTGCCGTCCGGCGGCAGCGCGAGCTCGGTGCGGCGGAACCACGTCTCGAACTGCTCGCGGCGCACGCTCGCGCGCACGCGCTCGAGGATCCGCCCCCAGAGGGCCTGGGCATGCGCCGCGGCGGCTTGGTCGGGCTCACGATCCGGTTGACGAGACGAAGCTGCTTCCATCGCGCCGGGTTCCACCACATGGGACATCACGCAGCGAGGCGCGGGCCGTGCCCGCCCTCGGCGATCGACGATCAGACGTTGCGACCTTCCCCCCGAGCGCTCGCGCGCGCTGTCACGCGTCGCGGACGCTCCCCACATCTGTGCTCGCCGGTGCGCTCGTCGCCGTCGGCGCGCGGGACCTTCGTGCGCGCGCGACGGCGTCGTTCCCTCCGACGCTCGCGCATTACAAGGCGCGCCCGCGAAAGCGTCAACAGCCCGTAAAGCGAACTCCTGCGCTTCGCGACGCGACACGACGACGTGCGCTCAGCTTGCACGCGCGAGCTGCTTGCGAAACGCGTCGAGCGCGAGGCGACACTCGTCGCGCGTCGTCGTGCGACCGAGCGACACGCGCAAGCCCGCGCGCGCTTCGTCCTCGTCGCAACCGAGCGCGAGCAGCACGTGCGACGGCTCGAGCGCGCCGCTCGCGCACGCGGAGCCGGCGCCGATCGCGACGCCTTCGAGGTCGAGCCGCGTCACGAGCACCTTGCCGTCCTCGTGCGGCACGCGGAACGCGAGCGTGTTCGGCAACCGTTCTCGCGAGCCCAGCGGAGGCCCGAGCAGCACTGCGTGCGGAACGCTGACGCACAGCTCGTGCCACAGCTCGCGCACGAGCGCGCTCGTGCGCGCGGCGAACGCCGGCTGCTCGCGCGCGGCGAGCTCGATCGCGACGGCCGCCGCGGCGATGCCGGCGACGTCCTCCGTGCCCGCGCGCAGGCCGCCCTCGTGCACGCCACCGGTGGCGAGCGGCACGAGCCGCGTGCCGCGCCGCCGCCACAGGATGCCGCAGCCGACCGGCCCGCCGACCTTGTGTGCGGAGAAGGAGACCAGATCCGCGCCCCAGCGCGCGAGATCGACGGGCAGCCGGCCCAGGGCCTGCGCGGCGTCGACGTGCAAGAGGACGCGTCCGCTTGCGGTGGAGCGGACGACCTCCGCAACATCTGGTGGGTCGTAGACCACGCCGATCTCGTTGTTCGCGGCGTGCAAGGAGACGAGCGAGAGCGCGGGCTGCGCCAGCGCGTCGCGCAGCGCCCGCGGCTCGAGGCGTCCTTCGGCGTCCACGGGCAGCGCGCGCAGCGGGTGGCCGGCCGCGTGCAACGCGCGTGCCGTCTCGAGCACGGACGAGTGCTCGATCGCGCTCACGACGAGCGCGCCCCCCGGCGCGCACGCGAGCGCCCCGCGCAGCGCGAGGTTGTTCGCCTCGGTCGCGCCCGAGGTGAACACGATCTCGTCCTCGTGCGCCCCGAGCGCGGCGGCCGCCTGCTCGCGCGCGCGGTCGAGCACGTCGCGCGCGCGGCGCCCCTCGGCGTGCAGGCTGCTCGGGTTGCCGCCCAGCGCGTCCGCGACCTCGAGCCAGCGCGCGCGCGCCTCGGGGCGCAGCGGCGTGGTGGCGTTGTGGTCGAGGTAGGCGCGCCTCACCGCTCGTCGCCGGCCGGCCGCGCCAGCACCTCGCGGTAGAGCTCCTCGTAGCGCGCCACGATCGTGTCGCGCACGAAGCGCTCCTCGACCGTGCGCCGGGCCGCCTCCCCCATCGCGCGCGCGCGCCCGCGGTCGCCGAGCAGGGACGCCAGCGCGGCCGCGTAGCCGGCCGGGTCGTCCACGTCGGCGAGCAGGCCGCTGACGCCGTCCTCGACCACCTCCGGCACGCCGCCGACGCGCGTGGCGACGACGGGCACGCCGCAGGCCATCGCCTCCAGAGCGGAGAGCCCGAAGGACTCCTCGTGGCTGGCGAGCAGGAACACGTCGGCAGGCGCCAGGAGCGGCGGCAGGATGTCGCGCTCGCCCAGGAAGTCCACGCGCTCGCACAGGCCGAGCTCGTCCACCAGCCGCTCGCACGGGCCGCGGTCGGGCCCGTCGCCCACCAGCATCAAGCGTGCCGGCGTGCCCTGCGTCGCGCGCGCGAAGGCCCGGATCATCCACGGCACGCGCTTGACCGGCCGGAAGTTCGACACGTGGATCGCGAGCGGCGGCCCGCGCCGCGGCGCCGCCTGCGGCCGGAAGTGCTCGACGTCCACGAAGTTCGGGATCACGTGGATCGGGCACGTCACGCCCGAGTCGGGGCAGAAGGCCTCGCGCGTCTGGCGCGCCAGCGACTCCGAGACCGCCGTGGCGGCGTCGCTGGCGGCGATCACGAACTGCGTCAGGGGAGCGTACGAGGGGTCGCTCCCGACGATCGTGATGTCGGTGCCGTGCAGCGTCGTCACCAGCCGCGGCGCGGGCCGGCGGTGGTCCGTGCGCGCCGCCGCGCGCGCCAGGTAGGCGGACACCGCGTGCGGCAGCGCGTAGTGCGCGTGCAGGATGTCGAGCCCCTGCGCGCGGTGCACCGTCAGGACCGACGAGGCGATCGCCAGGTCGTGCGGCGGCGACGCGAACAGCGGGTAGGGCAGCCCCTGCGAGCGGTGCATCAGGACCGGCTCGGCGGCGCGCGCCAGGCGCGGGGGGACCTCGTGCGAGAACAGGTGCACGCGGTGGCCGAAGCGCGCCAGGCTCAGCGCCAGCTCGCTCGCGACCACGCCCGAGCCCCCGTAGGTCGGGTGGCAGAGG
>CADEGS010000338.1 GCA_902826945.1 uncultured bacterium
AGCAGGCGCATCAGGTCCATCAGGCGCGAGGCCTTGCGCTCGAGGTCGTCGCTCGAGCTCTGGATCTCCGACTGCAGGCGCAGGAGCTCCTGCGAGGCGTCGTCGAGCTGGTGGCCGCGCTGCTCCAGGCGGCGCAGCCGCTCCTCCATGGCGCGGTGCAGGCCCTCCCACTGCGAGATGCGCTGGTCCTTCTGCGCCAGCACCTCGGCCATCGTGGAGACCTTCTGCTCGAGGTCCTGGTTGCGGCCCTCCAGGCGCTCGATGGCCTGCTTCTTCTCGCGCACCAGCGCCTCCAGCTCGCGCATGCGCGACTGGCTCGTGTCGGCCAGCTCGGTCAGCTCGCTCTGGTGGCGCGTGCGGAGCTGGCTCAGCTCGAGCTGCGCGGCGCGGATGCGCTCCTGCGAGGCGGCGAGCTGCTTCTCGCTCGCGCGCGTGAGCTGCGCCAGCTCCTCGGCGTGGCGCGCGTCGAGCTCGACGCGCTCCAGCTCGAGCCGCTGCACCTCGGCCTCGAGCTCGGCGCGGCGCGCGAGCTGCTCGGCGGCCTCGGCCCGGTGCTGCTCGAGGCTGCGCGCGAAGGTCGTCTTGAGGCCGTCGGCCTCCTCCTTGCCCTGCGCCTCGAGCGTCACGCAGCGCTCCTGCAGCCCCTGCGCGTAGACGCGCAGCTCCGCCAGGCGCTCCTCGGCGCGCTCGTTCAGCGCGGCGACCTCGCCGCTCTGGCGCTTCTCGAGCGCCTGGAAGCGCTCGCGCCAGGCGGAGGCCTCGGCGCGCAGCGCGGCCACGCGGTCCTCGCTCTCGCGCGCCAGCGCCGCGAGCTCGAGGCCGTAGCGCTGCTCGACCTCGCCGCTCTTGCGCTCGGCCTCGCGGCAGCGCTCCTCGAGCTCGTGCACGCGCGCGGCCGCCTCGCCGCGCAGCGCGGCGACCTCGGTCACGTGCGCGTCCTGGAGCTGGCTGCGGATCGTGCCCATCTCGGCGACGAGCTTCTCGATCTCGCGCACGCGCTCGGCGGTCATGCCGCTGGCGGCGTCCTGCGCCTCCTGCTGGTGCCGGCGCAGGTCCTCGCTCAGCACCTCGAGCTCGTGGCAGCGCTCCTCGAGCACCGCCACCTGCGCCTCGAACTCCTCGCGCGTGCGCTGCAGCTCGCGCGCGTTGCGCTCCTCGAGCTCGGCGCGCACGCGGCGCAGGAGCTGGACCTCCTGCTCGAGCGCCGCGATCCTCCGCCGCGCCTCGTCGGTCGTGCGCGAGAGCCGCGCCTCGGCCGCGCCCGCGTCCGCGCGCTCGGCCGCGTCGAGCTCGACGCGCTCCTGGCGCAGGCGCGCCGCCAGGCGCTCGAGCTCGGCCACGCGGCTCGCGCCGAGCGAGCGCGCCTTGCGCAGCTCGCCCTCGTAGCGCTCGCGCTCCTCGATGCGCACGGCCTCGACCGCGCGCAGGCGCAGCTCGAGCTCGGCCACGCGCCGCTCGGACTCCTGGCGCACCTGGTGCAGCTCGACGTCGTGCGTGACGGCCGGGCTGTCGGGGCGCGTCTCGAGCAGGCGCAGCTGCCGCTCGAGCTCGACGATGCGCCCCTGGGAGACGCGCGTCACGCTCTCGAGCTCCTCCTCGAGGTGGGCGCGCTCCAGCGCGGAGCGCCGCTCGAGCTCGCGCAGGCGCGCGTCCGAGGCGCCGGCCGCGCCGGCCGCGCGCGCGTCGAGCAAGCGCTCGAGCTGCAGGTGGATGCGCGTCAGGTCCTCGCGCACGTGCAGCTCGTGATCGGTCGGACCGGGCTCGCGCGTGCGCTCCATGCTCGCGCGCAGGAGCGCGGCGTGCTCGGTCAGGCCGCGCTGCAGCTCCTGGCTCACCCCGCGCGAGTCGACCAGCTCGTGCGTCAGGAGCTCGATCTCGGGATGCGCCTCGTCGAACCGGCCCGCCAGGCCGCGCACGTCCTCGACGCTCTCGCGGATCGAGAGCTGCACGTGCTGGATCTTGCGCGTGGCGAGGATGATCTTGCGCCGCCACTCGAGCTCTTCCTCCAGCAGGCGCTGACGACGGCTCTTGAAGATGTTGGCGAACAGGTTGGAGAGGCCCACGAGGACTCGGATTGCTGGGGGGAATCCGTACGAGCAACCCCTTCGAGCCGTTCCCCATTCGCGCCTCGACGGGTCCGATTGCCCGCCTTGTTTCGGCCCTGCAACGGGGCTTTCCCGCAGGAAAGATGTTCGCGGTCGGCCGCGCGCGGCCGCTCCCGCCGACGCGGGCGCGCTGCCTACCAGCGGTGGTAGGCGGGGTGGCCCTCTTGCACGGCCACGAAGGTGCCCCGGCCGCGCACGGTGACCGCTCCGCCGGCCTCCAGCGTGGCCTCGACGACGGCCTTGCGCTCGGAGCTCTCGACCACGCGCGCGCGCAGCACGAGCGGGCCGTCGGTCGGCGTGGGCTTGCGGAGCTGGAGCGAGTACTCGGCCGTCACCGTGCAGCGCGGCGCGTCCCAGCCGTTCCTCTGCATCAGGTGCCAGGCCGCCGTCCAGTTCATGTGGCAGTCGAGCAGCGTGCCGGCGATGCCGCCGTTCAGCATGTTCGTGAAGGCCTCGTGGTGCGGCTCGGGCCGCCACGTGCACGTGACCTCGTCGCCCTCGACGACGCTCCGGATGCGCAGGCCGCGCTCGTTCGCCGGGCCGCAGCCGAAGCAACGGCTGGCGGGCGCGTAGCGCTCCTGCAGGCTGCGCTCGTCCTTCATGGCTTGCGTCCGGCGGCGCCGACGACGATCGGCGAGAAGAAGAGGGTGTCGGGGTCGGCCTTGCGCTCCTCCCACTCGCGCAGGAAGAGCGCGCGCTCGTCGGCCGTGAGGACGCCCTGCTCGACCATGCCCTGCGAATGGTACGGGAAGAAGGCGTCGGCCCAGCGGAAGGCGGGCGAGCCCGGCCCGCCGGCGATCACCCAGGGCTCGAGCGCGCACGGCTCGAGCCCGGCCGCGCGGAAGAGCGCGTGGATCGTGCCCATGACCCAGGTGTCGCCGCCGCCGCGCGCGTAGAGCGCGCGCGTGGCGCGGATCACGGCGTCGAAGCCCGCGCTGCGCGGGAAGAGCGAGACGCCCTCGTGGTTGTAGTCCATGACGGCCAGCCGGCCGCCGGGCGCGAGGCGCCGCGCCAGGCTCGCGAGGACGCGCTCGCGCTCGGGCAGGAAGGAGAGCACCCAGCGCAGGAAGACGACGTCGAAGGCCTCCTCGGTGCCGGGCTCCAGGGCGGTGCCCTGGCGCACCTCGACCGCGCGCCAGCCCTCCGCGCGCGCGCGGGCGCGCACGTGCTCGACCCAGCGCTCGCTCGGATCGATCGCGAGCACGCGCCCCGTAGGGCCCACGCGCTCGCGCAGCATCGTCGTCACGAGCCCCGGCCCGCAGCCGACGTCGAGCGCGCGCGCGCCGGGCCCCAGCCCGAGCCGGTCGAGGAAGCCTGCCGTCGTCGCCCCCCACACCTCCTGCTGGAGCGTCAGCCGCGCCAGCTCGTGGTCGCTCGTGCCGAGCACGTAGTCC
>CADEGS010000339.1 GCA_902826945.1 uncultured bacterium
CTCGGCTACCTCGGCGGCGAGGACGGCCGCTCCGGCGCGCCGCCCTCTCCCGCGCGGGAGCCCCCCGAGCCGGGCGCGCACGCACGCCCGCCTTCGGCGCCGGAACGGCCCTAGGTGCTCCCGAGAAGCCCTCCCGCCGCGCCGACGCCGGTGGGTCAGCGGGGGATACGGGGCGGGGCCTCGACGAAGCGGTTGCTGGGCAGCCGGCTCATGTAGAGCTCGAAGGCGCCGAAGGTGTCCTGGCTCGCGCGGTAGAAGGCGAAGTCGCCGGCGCTCGGCAACCGCACCTCGGTCACCGTGCCCAGATCGACCAGGGGGCCGTTCAGTCGCCGCGGAGCGGCATCCCCGTTCGCGGGGACGGCGTAGCAATCGATCCGGTCCACCGTGTCGAGGTCGGCGCGGAACACCACCCACTGGCCGTTCGACGAGAAGCCATCCTCCACGTCCTGCACGGGTCCCAGGAAGGGATGCAAGAGCAGCGGGTCGCCCACGCCGCTCAGCCGGGCGCTGAAGAGCTCGTAGGCTTCGATCAGGTCCGGGTTCGCGCGATAGAGCACCCGGTCGGGCGCGACCACCTTGAAGTCGAGGATCGACCGGCTGACGGCCAGCTCGGTGATCTGCACCGGCGGCGAACCGCCGCCGAGCGCGGCGACGTAGAGGTCGTAGACCTCGTCCACGACGGCGTCCGCCCGATAGAGGACGCGGGTGCCGTCGGGCGAGAACTGGATCTGGTCCGAAGCCAGATTGCCCCCGGGGGGCAGCGCGCTGTTCACCCGGACCGGCGGAGCGCTGCCATCGATCGGCACCCTGAGGAGCTCCTGGCTGACAGACAGCTCGCGCGCCAGGTACACGACGCTGCTGCTGTCCGGCGTCACGGCGTGCCCCATCATGGGGCCCTGCAGCGAGGGTCCGTTCAGCTTGACCGACGCATCGACGCCTGCCATCGGAGTGCTGTAGAGGTCGTTCCCCACCTTGAAGATCACCCAGTTGCCGTCCGGACTGATCGCGAGGTTGCCTCCCACGACCGGCGTCAGACGCACCGTAACCTGGCTTCCGTCCAGGGGAGCGCGATGCACGCCGCCGGCTGCGGAGACGACGACGGTCAGCCCATCCGGGGAAAGAACCCACGCGATGACCGACATGCTCGGCGGCGTCAACAGGAGCGGCGGACTGCTCCCGTCCACCGGGACCGAGTAGAGAGCGGAGCCACTCTTGTAGACGGCGTGCTGTCCGTCGGCCGTGAGCACGGGCAAGGTGAAGCCGTCCGAGAGCTGGGTCGACACGCCTCCCCCCGCGGGAACGGAGTAGAGACGGTCGGTGATGTAGAGCACCCGCGAGCCATCGGGAGTGAACAGGAAGCTGGAGCTGAGGAAGCTGCCGAAGGGCAGCGGGCCGTTGAGCTTCACGCGTGAGCCGAGCGGGGACAGCGCGACGCTGTAGAGCTCGCACCGGGAGTCGACGTCGTAGTCGCCGCTGAAGATCACGTGCTCGCCCGTGGGCGACACGAGGAACTTGTCGACGTCGCTGACGACGGGGCTCGGGTACAGCTCGCCGTTCACGGTGTGCGGCGCCGATACGCCGTCGGCGACGACCGCGAAGAGCTCGAACGTGTCGACGCGCTCGGGATCGGCGAGGTAGACGGCGTGGCCGCCGGGGAGGAGCACGCCCGTCACGACGCCTCCGCCCTCCGGGCCCGCATCCTCGCTGTGCTGCAGGACGGCGCCGCCATCGATCGGCGCGCTGTACAGCCTGCGCTCGCCGTCGCCGGGATCGGCCACGAAGGCGACCCGCGCGCCGTCCGCGCGGATCGCGAACTCGGTCACCCGGCCGCCGCCGGCGAGCGCCTGGTTGAGCTTCACCGGGGCCCCGCTGCCGTCGCTCGGCGCCGAGTACAGCTCGACCCTGCCGTCGACCTCCGCATCCGCGAGGTAGACGACCCGCCCCCCGTCCGGTGTCAGGCCGAAGCTGGCCACGTCGCCGCCGGCCGGAAGGGCTCCGTTGACGGCCGTCGGCACGCCGCTTCCGTCGAGCGGCACCGTGACCAGGTCGTACTGGTCGTCGACCGGACCGTCGACGCGATAGAGGACGCGGTCGCCGGCCGGACGGATCTTGAAGTCCGCCTGGATGCTCGCATGCGCCGGGAGGGTCGCGTGCAACTCGAGCGGGCTCGCGCTCCCGTCGATCGGAAGGCTGTAGAGCTTGCCTTGGCCCGCGACGTCCTGGTCCGCGTAGTAGAGCGCCGTGTCGCCGAGCGGGCTCACGACCACGTCGAGGACGTCGCCCCCGAGGACGATGGGACCGTTCAGCTTCACCGCCGGCGCGCTGCCGTCGACCCGCACGGCGTACCCTTCCCAGAGCGTGGGCGAGTCCTGGGTCGCTCTGTAGACGGCGTGGACTCCATCCGCTGCCAGCCGGAAGCTGTTGACGTGCCCGCCGGTGACGAGCGGGCCGTTCAGCTCCGTGGCTGCGGCGCTGCCGTCGATCGGAACGCTGTAGAGCCGACTCCCGTGGAACACGACCGTCGAGCTGTCGGGAGTGATCGTGAAGGCGGTGGCGGCGACGCCGGCACTCAGCCGCACCGGGTCCCCCGCACCCGTGATGGCCGCGCTGTAGAGCTCGAACACGGAGGTGCTCGGGTGGTTCGCCCGGTACACGATCTGCTGGCTGTCGGGCGCGATGACGAAGCCGACGACATCGGAGTGGGCATCCGGGAACTGGTCGCTCAGGCGCGTGGCCGGGGCCGATCCGTCGATCGGCACGCTGAACACCTGGAACTTCTCGTTGACGGTCCGGTCGGCGCGGAAGACGACCCGCTGACCGTCCGGAGTGATCGCGAAGTCCGGCTGCACGCCGCCGCCGGAGACGAGCGTCGGGCTGAGCTGCACGACGTCGCCCGGGCCGCCGCCCGCCGGCGCGCTGAAGAGCTCGCACAGGTCCTGGCCGTTCTGCTGCGCCAGGTAGACGATGCGCGTGCCGGTCGCGTCCCAGGCGAAGCGCTCGACGTCGCCCCCCGTGGCTCCGTACAGCACGGGTCCGCTCAGCTTGACGTCGCCGGCAGCGGCCGCGCTCGACAGGGTGGCCGCGAGGATCAGGATCGGGACGCTGCGGAAGAGCGTTTGCCGCGCGAGCGTGCGCTCGGGACTGGTGGTCTTCATCGGGTTGCGGCCAAGCTGAGGAAGGGGCCGGGGGGACGATCGCTCCGGGCGTCGAGCGGAACGCAGTCGGCCCGGGATCCCCATTGGCGCGTGGCGCGAGCCGCTTGGTTGCAAGAATCGGGAAAAACCGCCGCTGGGTGGTCCGCCTCGCGGCGCCGGTGTTTCCCGGGTCGCCAGGAGACCCCCTCCCCTCCCGACGCCCCTGCGCACGGTCCAGGCCCGCGACGAGCACGGCATGGAACGGGTCGGGCGCATCGCCCTCCGTCCGGACCACCGACCGCGGCTAGCCCTGCTCCCCCAGCAGCTCGTCGAGCGTGCGCCGCGACACCGCGTGGTAGCG
>CADEGS010000340.1 GCA_902826945.1 uncultured bacterium
CGCGTCGTCGGCGCGCCTTGCCAGGACGAAGCCAGACGGCACCGGGAGCCACGCAGGATTCTTTCCCGGGCTCGGAGCGTCAGCGCGCCGCGCGCGCGTCGGGGCCGAGCTCGAGCGGCGCGGGGAAGCCGGCCGCGGCGAGCTGCGGCAGGACGGACGCGCGGTCGCCGACGAGCACGATCAGGCACTGGTCCCACGAGAAGGTGCCGGCGGCGGCGGCCTTCGCCGCGGCGGCGGCGTCCACGCGCTCCAGCTCGGCGAGCTCGGTCGCCAGCGCGTCGAGCGGGCGGCCCTCGCGCACGAGCGCCTGGAAGGCGCGCGCCAGCGAGCCGGTCGTCTCGGCCTCGTCGACCAGGTCCGTGCGCAGGCGCTCGAGCGCCTTCGACACCTCCTCGGAGGGCAGGCCCTCGCGCGCCAGGCGCTCGAGCTCGCCCTTCAGCTCGACCAGCGCCGGGCCGGTCTTGTCGCGGAAGACCGCCGTGCTGGCGGCGAAGAGCGTCACCTCGCCCTGGCGGCGCAGCCGGCTGCCCGCGCCGTAGGTGAACGCGTTCCGCTCGCGCAGGTTCTGGTTCAGGCGGCTGGTGAAGCTGCCGCCGAGCGCGGTGTTCACCGCCGCGCGCACGGCGCGCGCGACGCCCTCGAGCGTCTCGACCGGCCGCGTGACGAGGATCGTCGTCTGCGGCGCGCCGGGGCGGTCGACCAGCACGAGCTTCCCGCGCAGGTCCTCGGGCGCCGCGACGGGAACGCGCGGCGCGGAGGCGGCCACCGGCCGCTCGGCGGCGCGCCAGCGCCCGAAGCGGGCGTCGAGCGCGTCGCGCAGCGCCTCGGCGCGGAAGTCGCCGACGAAGACGAAGCTCGCGCGCGAGGGATCGAGCAAGAGCGGCAGCGCGCGCGTCACGTCGTCCGGCGTCAGGCCCAGGACGGTCTCGCTCCAGCCCGAGAGCGGTCGCCCGCCGGGGGCGTCGCGGCCGAGGAGCAGCGCGTTCGCGACCACGCCGGAGACGCGCCGCGGGTCGTCGGCGCGCGCCGCGACCTCGGCCCGCAGGAGCTCGTGCTCGCGCGCGAAGTCGGCCGCGTCGAGGCGCGGCTCCAGCGCGAGCTGCGCGAAGCGCTCGAGCGTCGGCGCGAGGCGCGAGGAGAGGCCGCGCACGCTCAGCGTCATGTCCGCCACGCCGGCGTCGGCGTCCACGCTCGCGCCCAGGTCGTCCACCGCGGCCGCGAAGGCGGCGGCGTCGAGCCCGCCCGCGCCCGAGAGCAGCATGCGCGCGCACAGCTCGGCCAGGCCGGCCTGCTCGGGCGCGAGCAGCGCGTCGCCGCCGCGCACGACCAGCGCGCCGGCGAAGAGCCCGCTGCCGGGGCGCTCGAGCGCGTGCAGCTCGATCCCGTTCGCGAGGCGCAGCGTGCGCGGCTCGGGCGGCGACCACGCGCGGCGCGGGAGGTCGGCCGGGCGCTCGTCGAGCGAGGCGGCGGCCACGGCCGCGCCCTCGGGCAGGATGCGCAGGTCCACCTTGCCCTCGCCGAGGTGCTCGCGCACCAGGCGCGCCAGGTCGGCGGGCGCGGCGTGCGCCGCGCGCTCGAGGTCGCGGCGGAAGCCGTCGGAGACGCCCCAGTAGTGACGGTAGAGGTTGATCTGGTCGGCGCGCCAGGCGAGCGACTCCAGCGCGGCCAGGAAGCCGGCCTCGCGCTGCGTGCGGGCGCGCTCCAGCTCCTCCGCGCTCGGGCCGCCCCGGCCGAGCTCCTCCAGCACGGCCAGGATCTCGTGGCGGATCTCCTCGAGGTCGGCGCCGGGCGCGGCCAGCGCCTCGATCTGGAAGAGCGAGCCGAGCTCCTGCGAGAGCTGCGCGGCGTCCACCTCCTGCGCGATCTGGCGCTCGAGCACCAGCCGCCGGTACAGCCGCGACGAGGGACCGTCGGCCAGGATGCGCGCCAGGAGCTCGAGCTCGGCGTCGCCGGGAGCGAGCTCGGCCGGCGAGTGCCAGACGAGGAAGAGCTTCGGGAACTCGACGTCGTCGGTCGTGACGAAGCGCGTCTCGCGCTCGAGGCGCACCGGCGGCACGCGCAGGCGCTCGGGCGCCGGCCGCGCGGGGATCGCGCCGAAGGTGCGCTCGATCAGCGCCAGCGCCGCGTCGGCGTCGAAGTCGCCGGCGACGACCAGCGACGCGTTGGCCGGCACGTAGTGCGTGCGGAAGAAGCCGACGACGTCCTCGAGCGTGGCCGCCTCGAGGTCCTCGTGGCTGCCGATGACCGAGTGGTGGTAGGGGTGCCCCGCGGGATAGAGCAGCTCCGGCAGGAGCAGCTCGGCCTTCCCGTAGGGCACGTTCTCGCTGGTCTGGCGGCGCTCGTTGCGCACGACGCCGCGCTGCAGGTCGAGCTTCTCCTGCGTCATCGCGTCGGCCAGGCCGTCGAGCCGGTCGGCGTCGAGCCACAGGAGCGTCGGCAGGAGCGAGCTCGGCCCGCTGCTGTAGTAGTTCGTGCGGTCGGTGCTCGTGCTGGCGTTGTTCGCGCCGCCGCCCGACTCCATCAGCACGTCGAACTGGTTGTCGGGCACGCGCGTCGTGCCCATGAACATCAGGTGCTCGAACAGGTGCGCGAAGCCGGTGCGGCCGGGCGCCTCGTCCTTCGAGCCGACGGCGAACCAGGTGTTGATCGCCACCGTCGGCAGCGAGTGGTCCTCGTGCAGCACGACGGTCATCCCGTTCGGGAGCGTCACCGTGCGCGTCGGGACGAGCGGTCCGGCCGCGGCGCCGGGGGCCTGGAGCGCGAGCCAGAGGAGGGAGGGCACGAACATCGCGGGAGCCTCTTGCGGGCGGGGGGCCGTGGGGGTGCGCCGGCATTCTAGGGAGCGCCGGCCGAAGGCTCCGCTTCCTTGCGCTTCTCGAACGACCGACCTACACCTTTCCAGGCATGCTCCGCTCCTCGCTCCGGCGCGCCCTCCTGGTCCTGGCCTGCGCCCTGGCCGCCGGCGGCCCCGCGCCGCGCGCCGGCGCGCCGCAGGCGGCGGGCGGCCTGTGGATCGACCCCGCGCGCGGCATCGTGGCGCTGCGCGCCGAGGTGCTCGTGAAAGAGGACCTGCTCGAGTACCTGCTCGTCGCCGCGCACGGCGCGACGCACGAGAGCCTGTTCGTGACCGACGTCGCGCCGACGCTCTTGAACGCGGCGCTGCTCGCCGCCGGCGCGCAGCCCGGGCGCAACGCGAGCTGGGAGGAGGTGCCCGGCGCGACCGGGCGCGACGCGTACCGCGTCGTTCCGCCCGGCGGGGAGGAGGCGGCGCGCTTCCTGCCCTACGTCGCCTGGCGCGAGGACGGCGAGGACTACTTCTTCCGCGTCGAGGACACGCTCGTGAACCTCGAGAGCGGACGCAGCATGC
The DNA here is from genome assembly GCA_902826945.1 of uncultured bacterium. The sequence continues at coordinate 3,368 of CADEGS010000340.1, forward strand.
GCCGTCACGAGTGGATCTACCTCGGCTCGCGCTTCGCCGGCGCCGAGCAGGGCG
>CADEGS010000341.1 GCA_902826945.1 uncultured bacterium
AGCGCCTCGATCGAGTCGCGCACGGGCTTGAGGATCGTGCGCGGCACGATGCCGTGCGCGGCGTTGTGCGCCTGCTGGCGCTCGCGGCGCGCCTCGACCGTCTCGAGCGTGGCGCGGATCGAGTCCGTCATGCGGTCGGCGTAGAAGAGCACGCGCCCCTCCGCGTTGCGCGCCGCGCGCCCGCAGGTCTGGATCAGGGACGTCGTCGAGCGCAGGAAGCCCTCCTTGTCGGCGTCGAGCACGGCCACCAGCGCCACCTCGGGCAGGTCGAGCCCCTCGCGCAGCAGGTTGATGCCGATCAGGACGTCGAACTCGCCCAGGCGCAGGTCGCGCAGGACCTGCGCGCGCTCGATCGCGTCGATCTCGGAGTGCAGGTAGCGCACGCGCACGCCGAGCTCGGCCATGTACGTCGTGAGCTCCTCGGCCGAGCGCTTGGTCAGGGTCGTCACCAGCGTGCGCCAGCCGGCGGCGGTCGTGCGCCGCACCTCGTGCAGGAGGTCGTCGATCTGCGTGCGCGCGGGGCGCACCTCGATGGCCGGGTCGAGCAGGCCCGTCGGGCGCACGACCTGCTCGGCCACGCGCTCGGCCGAGCGCGCCATCTCGTAGCTGCCGGGCGTGGCCGAGACGTACACGACGCGCTGCGCCAGCCGCTCCCACTCCTCGAAGCGCAGCGGGCGGTTGTCGAGCGCCGAGGGCAGGCGGAAGCCGAAGTCCACCAGCGTCTGCTTGCGCGAGCGGTCGCCGCGGAACATGCCGCCGATCTGCGGCACGGCCACGTGGCTCTCGTCCACGAACACGAGGAAGTCCTCGGGGAAGTAGTTCAGGAGCGTGAAGGGCGCCTGCCCCGCGCTGCGGCCGTCCATCCAGCGCGAGTAGTTCTCGATGCCGTTGCACACCCCGGTCGCGCGCAGGAGCTCGAGGTCGTAGCGCGTGCGTTGCTCCAGGCGCTGCGCCTCGAGCAGCTTGCCGTCCCGCTGCAGCGCGGCCAGGCGCTCGTCGAGCTCGGCCTCGATGCCCTCGAGCGCGCGCTCGATGCGCTCCTGCGGCGTGACGTAGTGGCCGGCCGGCCAGACGGTGACCGAGCGCTTGTCGGCCAGCACCTCGCCGCGCAGCGGGTCCACCTCGAGGATGCTCTCGATCTCGTCGCCGAAGAGCTCGAAGCGGATCACGCGGTCCTCCTCGTAGGACGGGAAGACCTCCACGACGTCGCCGCGCGCGCGGAACGTGCCGCGCCGGAAGTCGAGGTTGTTGCGCGAGTACTGCATCTGCGTCAGGCGCCGCAGGAGCTGGTCGCGCTCGACCGTCGCGCCGACCTCGAGCGCGAGCGACATCTCCGAGTACGCCTCGGGCGAGCCCAGGCCGTAGATGCACGAGACCGAGGCCACGATCAAGACGTCGCGGCGCTCGAGCAAGGAGCGCGTCGCGCTGTTGCGCAGCCGCTCGAGGCTCTCGTTGCGGCTGGCGTCCTTCTCGATGAACGTGTCCGTGGAGGCCACGTAGGCCTCCGGCTGGTAGTAGTCGTAGTAGCTGACGAAGTACTCGACGGCGTTCTTCGGGAAGAGCTCGCGGAACTCCGAGTAGAGCTGCGCCGCCAGCGTCTTGTTCGGCGAGAGCACGAGCGTCGGGCGGTTCAGGCGCTCGACGACGGCGGCGATCGTGAAGGTCTTTCCCGATCCCGTGATGCCGAGCAGCGTCTGGGCCGCCGCGCCGCCCCGCACCCATTCCACGAGCTTCTCGATGGCCGCCGGCTGGTCGCCGGTGGGCTCGAAGGGACAGGCCAGCTCGAAGCGCTCCGCCATGCGTGCTCGTTCGACGGAAGCCGGGGCGGGAGCCCGTCTTGCAGCCCTTTCCGAGCCCGCGTATCTTGCTCGATCGGGGTCGTGGGGCCCAGGGTCTCGGGAACGGGGCCGGCGCCCCCCGCGCCGCCCTGCCCGGACATGCTCACGGAATGCCCTCGCTGCCAGGTCCAGATCCGGGTCGAGGGCGGGCTGCGCGCCGCCCGGCTGGTGTGCCCGGGCTGCGGCGGCGCGTTCCGGCTGAGCGCGCCGCGCGCCTCGCGCAGCGGCCTCGCCCTGGGCCTCGCAGCGGCGGCCCTGGCCGGCGTGGCGCTCACGCTGATCGTGCGCTCCTCGCGCGCGCAGGCCGAGGAGCCGCTCCGCGCGCCCGAGCCCGAGGCGCCGGCGCTCGCCGCCGCGCCGCAGGAGGACGCCGGCTGGGCCGGCGCGGCGGTGCAGGCCGCGGTGCGCGTGCACGAGGCCGCGGCCGCGCGCGACGCGGACGCCCTGCGCGCGCTGCTCGCGCCCGCGGCCGCCGAGGGCGCGCTGGCGCTGCTGCTCGCCGGCGAGGACGCCTACGCGCCCGCGCGCTGGCGGCCGTTCGACGGCGCGCTCGTCGAGCGCGACGAGGGCCGCGCGCTCGTGCGCCTCGCCTGCGCGCCGCGCGCGGCGCAGGAGCTGCCGCCCGAGGAGCGCATGGCGAAGCGCTGGCTCGAGTGGGAGCTCGCGCGCGACGCGCGCGGCGGCTGGCGCGCGCGCGCCTGGCGCCGCTGGGTCTCGCCGGAGGAGGAGCGCGCCGCGGCGCCGCGCAACGCGCTCGTCGTGCTCTCCGACGGCTCGCGCGTCGTCGAGCGCCCCGGCGAGCGGCTCGGCCACCTCGAGGAGACGCCGCCCGAGCTGCGCGCGCGCATCGACGCCTTGCTCGTCACGATGAACGACCTCGACCTGACCGTCGAGGGCGACCGGGCGCAGGCCGCGCTGGTCGCGATCGGCCGCGCGGCGATCCCGCCGCTGCTCAGCGCGCTGCACGAGTCGCCGCTCGAGAGCACCGACGACGCGATCCGCTGCAACCGGATCGACCAGTGCCTGCGCGCGATCACCGGCGAGACCTTCGGCTTCCGCCCGCAGATCTTCGAGGGCTCCAGCCTGGGCACCACGGCCGAGCGCCGCGACAGCGCGATCCGCCAGTGGTTCGCCTGGTGGAACATGCACCAGGACGACTTCGGCCTCGAGCCCGACCCCCAGGGCGCCGCGCGCCCCGCAGGAGCGCGCGGCTGAGCCCCCGAGCACACCTTCCCCCTTCGCGAGTCACCACTCCTCCTCCCGACCCCATGGACTACCGGATCGGCAAGTGCTCCGCCTGCGGAGCCGAGTACAAGATCCCCGCCTCGTTCGCGCACGACGTCGCGCGCTGCAAGGTCTGCCAGGGCACGGTGCACATCGCGCCGGCCCCGGTCGCCGCGAGCGCGCCGCCCGCGGCGCCGAGCGCGCCGGCGCGGCCCGCGCCGAGCCCCGCGGCCGCAGCGCCGCGCCCGACCGAGGCGCCGCGCGCGCCCAAGACGATCGTGCCGCAGCCCGCGCGGCCCGCGGCCGCGGCGCGCCCGCCGAGCCCGCCGCCCGCCTCCCCCGCTCCGGCGGCG
>CADEGS010000342.1 GCA_902826945.1 uncultured bacterium
GGTCGCCGGCGCGTTCCACTACGGGCGGCGCCTGGTGCTCGAGCGCCCGCGCGCGGACGTGCACCTGGGCTCGGGGCTGGTGGACCTGCTGCGCGAGGCGACCGCGGACGGCTCGCGCTTCGCGTGGGTGGACAAGACCGTGCCGGCGCTGCCGTCGAACCAGGAGATGCTGCACGGGCTGCGCAGCGTGCACTCGACGAACTCGCTGGCGTCGCTCGCCTACCTGCGCTGGAGCTCCGCGCAGAGCGACGACGGCGCGCAGACGCACGGGCGCCGCTGCCTCACGCTCGACTCCGCGAGCGGGCTGGACCCCGCGCGGCTGCGCGCCGCCGGCGTGCGCGTGCTGCTCTCCTCGACGCCGCTCGCGAGCTCGCTCGCGCGCCTGGCCGTGCCGCGCGCGGGCCCCTTCGGCGTGTACGAGCTGCGCGCGCCGCCCGTGCTCGAGAGCGTGGTCGAGCGCTTCCGCCGCGAGGGCGAGCGCGCCTGGACGGAGGGAGCGCTGCGCCCGGGGGCGGGCGTGCGGCGCACGCTGGACAGGGACGACCACCTGGCCTTCGCGCTCGCGCCCGCGCCGCGGCCGACCTTGCTCTTCGTCAGCCAGCAGCACCACCGCGACTGGCGCGCCCGCGCGGACGGGCGCGCGCTCGAGACCGTGCTCGTGGACGACCTGTACCTGGGCGTCGTGGTGCCGCCCGGGACGCGCGCGCTGGACCTGCGCTTCCGGCCCGCCGTGCGCTGGGCCTGGCTGCCGCAGGTCGGCTTCGCCGCGGCCGCGGCGGCGCTGGGCCTGCGCGCGCTCGTCGCACGCCGGCGGCGGCGCGCGCGGGCGCTAGAGTAGGCGCGATGCTGCGCACGATTCGCCGCTCCGGGGTCGCCGCGGGCGCGCTCCTCCTCGCGCTCGGCGCCTGCGGGAAGCCGCCGGCGGTCGAGCCGCCGCGACTGGTCCTCCTGTACGCGCCGTGCTCGGTCAACCGCTCGTTCCTCGAGCCCTGGGACGCGCGCGTGCCGTACACGCCGAGCCTGGCGGCGCTCGCCGACGAGGGCGTCGTCTTCCTGCGCCACGAGACCGAGGCGGGCCAGTCCGGCACCGACTTCGCCGCGCTCTTCACCGGCTCGCAGGCCGACCGCCACGGCGTCTACTGCCATCCCAAGCGCCTCGACCCGGGCGTGTACCAGGTCTCCGAGGCCTTCGCGCAGGCCGGCTACGACACGTTCTTCTGGAGCGGGCAGGCGATGGGCTCGTGGGCGCTGGGCTACGGCCAGGGCGTCGCGCGCGAGCACGTCTTCGTGCACCGCGGCATGCAGGACCTGGACGGCCGCACCGCGAACGACGAGCGCTTCGCCGCCATCCTCGAGCGCCTGCGGCGCGAGCCCGGCTACAAGGCCTTCGTGCAGGTCAACTTCACGCTCTCGCACAGCCCCTACCACCACGGGCTGACCGACGCGATGCTCGACGCGTTCGCGGAGCGCTACCCGGAGGCGGCCGCCGGCGTGACGAGGGAGGAGCTGGCGCGCTTCCAGGCGCTGCTCGACGGGAACGGCGAGCAGAACCGCCTCGACCTGCAGTGGGACTTCGAGGACGCCGTCGCGCGGCTCGGGCTGAGCGCGGAGGACGTGCGCCGGCTCGACCGCGCGCAGCGGCTGGCGTACGCGGTCAAGCTGGAGCTGCTCGACCGACAGCTCGGCAAGCTGCTCGACACGATCCGCGCCAGCGGGCTCCTCGACCGGAGCCTGATCGCGTTCACGGCCGACCACGGCGAGGTCTTCCACCGCGAGAGCGCGCTCTTCCACTGGACGCACGGCGGCCAGCTCGCGCCGGAGGTGCTGGGCATCCCGCTGATCGTGCGCGCGCCCGGCCTGGGCGTGCGGCCCGGCGTCTACGAGGCGGTCACGCGCTCGATCGACGTCTTCCCGACCTTGTGCGGCCTGGCGGGCGTGCCGCTCCCGCCCGGGGCGCCGGTGGACGGCGTGGACCTCTCCGCCGCGCTGCGCGGCGAGGCGCCGCCGCCGCGCCTGGTGGCCTTCTCGCACACGACGCTGCTCGAGGGCAACCACCTCGAGCTCCACGCGCACGACCCGCTGGGCGAGGTGTTCTACCCGCGCCCGGATCCCGCGCTCCTGTGGGTGCGCGCGCGCGACGGCGACCTCGTCTGCCAGCACCGGAGCCTCGACGGCGAGCGCTGGGTGCACCAGGTCTTCGACCTGGCGGCCGACCCCGAGCTGACGCGCGACCTCTTCGATCCCGCGAACCCCGAGCACGCCCGGCTGGTCGCCGCGCTCGCGCGCTACAAGGCGCTGCTCGTCGCCGGCCACGCGCGCGCGCGCGGCGAGGAGCTGCCGCAGGACGAGGCGTTGGAGGAGCTGCGCTCGCTCGGGTACGCGGCGCGGGACTGAATCGGGCTCGCGCCCTACGAGCGGCGCGCGTCGTCCGCGACGGCCTGCTCGGCGTCGCCGGGGAGCTCGGCCAGCTCCGGGGCTCCCTCCTCCGCCTCCGCGCCGGCGCGGCGCGGGTGGGGGAAGAGCTCGCGGGCGGAGCGGTGCTCGGCGAGCGCGTCCAGGCCGGCGCTCGCGTCGGCGTGCAGCGCGCGCAGCTCCTCGAGGCGGTCCTGGATCTTGCCCAGCTCCGCCACGCGCGCGTCGAGCCCGGAGAGGTCGCGCGCGAGCGCCGAGCGGCGCGCGTCGAGGTCCTTGCGCAGCGAGCGCGACATGCCGCTCGCGTACTGCGCCAGCACGCTCTCGCGCACGCCGGCGCTGGCGGCCTCGAAGAAGTCGTCCTTGTACGCGTCCACCGCGGCCTTCAGCGCGCGCCGGCCGTCGGCGCCCAGGCGCGCCTCCTTCTCCGCCTGCGGGATGCGCAGCGAGGGGCGCGAGGCGGGCCCGAACAGGCGCCGCTGCACGGTCGCGCGCCGGCGCAGGAGGAGCCAGTCCGCGAAGCGCTTCTTCACCGGGATGGCGTCGATCGAGAACGGGCTCTCGATCGAGGGCGGCGGGACGGCGTTCTTGATGCCGCGCAAGGCGGCGCGCGCCAGCTCGTCGGCGTGCAGGTCGGCGTGGCGCAGCTCGGCCGCGATCTCGGGCGAGACGGCGATCCCGCCCGCGACGCCCGAGGCCTCGCGCGAGAGCGTCTCCTGCACGAAGCCCGAGAGCGCCTCGTGGTGCTCCCGGAAGATCGGGCGCAGGCGGTCCTCGGCCAGCGTCTGCAGGCTGGCGTCGTTCGCGAACCACTCCTCGAGCGCCGACTGCACGGCGTCGGTGGTCTGCTCGGCGCCGACGCGCACGCGCTCGCGCACGAGCGTCGCGAGCTTCTGCTCGAAGTCGTCGAAGGCGCTCTCCCAGCCGAACTCCGACAGGCGCTCGACGGCCTCGCGCCGGCGGTCGGCG
>CADEGS010000343.1 GCA_902826945.1 uncultured bacterium
CGCGCCCGCGGTCGAGGCGCGCGGCGGCCACGCCCTCGACCGCGAGCGCGCGCAGCGCGGGCACGCGCGCGAGCGCGAGCCAGGCGCGCTCGCCCGCGCGCGGCCCCTCGAGCGCGTGCTCGAGCAGCGCGGCAAAGAGCCGCGCGGCCGGCGCGTCCGCGCCGAGCTGCGCGCGCTCGAGCTCGCGCCGCGCGCGCGCGCGGCACGCCGCGTCGGCCTCGGGCCGCCAGGGGATCTCCTGGCCGTCGAGGCGCAGCTCGAGCACCCACTCGGCGAGCGCACGCGCCGGGTCGCCCGAGGCCGGCGGCGGCCGCAGGAACGATCCCGACGGGACGAGCGCCGCGAGGTGCTGGCGCAGGAGCGCCAGCGTCAGCGCGGCGCGGCGCTCGCGGCCCAGCCGCTCGAGCTCCGCGCGCACGCGGCCGACGCCGACGCCGACGCGCTCGGCGCGCCGGCCGCGGGCGTCGCACGCGAGCAGGCGCAGGAAGGTCGCGACGCGCCGCGCTCGCGCGCGCGCGGGCTCGCCGACGTCGGGCAGGAGCCAGACCAGGGGATCGGCCGCGCCGCTCACCGCTCGCGCGCGCGCCCGCCGGCCTGGCGAAAGAGCTCGAGGCCGCGCCGGGCGCGGCGCGCGGCCTCGCCCGGCGCGACGTCCGCGCGGCGCGCGACCAGGTCGAGCGGCTGCCCCTCCAGCACGATCGCGATGAAAGCCTCGCGCTCGGCCCGGGGCAGCCGGTTGAAGCGCGCGCACGCGCTCTGCATCGCGCGCGGCGCGAGCCCGAGCGGCGCCGCGATGGCCTCGAACGCCTGCGCGCCCGGGGCGGCGCCCGCCTCCGGCTCGCAGCGCCGCACGTCCTCGACCGCCTCGGCGACGCGCGCGGCGAGCCAGCCTTCGAGCGGCGGCGCGCCGCGCCAGGCCGGCGCGGCACGCGCGCAGCGCGCGAGAGCGCGCCGCACGGCGTGCTCGGCGTCGAGCAGCAGCGCGCGCCGGCGCAGCTCGCTCGCGACGCGCGCCGCGACGCCGAGCGGGTCGCCCGGCACGATGCGCGCCAGCACCTCCTCGGGCGTGCCGAGGAGGAGCAGCAGCGCCGCGCGCTCGGCGAGCGGGCCCGTCGATGCCGCGCGCGGCGGCTCGGACGAGCGGTCGAGCGCGGCGCGGCTCATGGCTCCCTGGAAGACGCGGGCCGCGCGCGCGCCGACGGCAAAAAGCGCGCCCGCGCGCGGGACGCGTCCGGACGGCGCGGCGCGCGGGCCCTGCTCGGCCTTGCCCGGGGCGCGCGATTCGTCCAAGCTCCGGCCACGCGCGGCAGGCCGCGGGTCCGCGGGGCCCGCCCCGAACGCGTCCGGGCGCAGCGGAGGGCGAGCGAATGAGCGGGATCCTGGAAGGCCGGAACGGGCTCGTGCTGGGCGTGGCGAACAAGCGCTCGGTCGCGTGGGGCTGCGCGCGCGCGCTGCGCCGCGAGGGCATGCGCCTGGCCCTGACCTACGCGGGGACGCGCCTGGAGGACTCCGTGCGCAAGCTGGCCGAGGAGCTCGAGGTGGACACGGTGCTGCCGTGCGACGTCACCAAGCCCGAGGAGATCGACGCGATGATCGACGGCGTGCGCGCCGCCTTCGGCTCGCTCGACTGCATCGTGCACGCGATCGCCTACGCCAACCGCCAGGAGCTCACCGGCTCCTACCTCGACACGTCCTGGGAGGGCTACTGCCTGGCGCAGGAGGTGTCGGCCTACTCGCTCACCGCGGTCGCGCGCCGCGCCATCCCGCTCATGCAGGGTCGCGAGGGCTCGATCGTGACCTTGACGTACATCGGCTCGGAGCGCGTCGTCCCGAACTACAACGTGATGGGCGTGGCGAAGGCGGCGCTCGAGGCGAGCGTGCGCTACCTGGCCTACAACCTCGGCCCCGACGGCATCCGCGTGAACGCGATCTCGGCCGGGCCGATCCGCACGCTCTCCGCGGCGGCGATCGAGGGCTTCAACGACGTCCTCGACCACATCGCCGCGCGCGCGCCGCTGCGGCGCAACGTGACCGCCGAGGAGGTCGGCGACGCGTGCGCGTTCCTGGCCAGCCCGCTCTCGCGCGGCATCACCGGCTCCACCCTGTACGTGGACGCGGGGTACAACGTGATGGGCGTCTGAGCCACGAGGTCGGCGGTCCCTCGCATCGCGAGGGGCCGCCGACCTCGTGGCTCGGACCCGCGGCCGCATGGCCGCGGCCGGCGCGCCAGCGCCGTGGCGCCGCAGGCCTCGTCGCGCCGCAGGCGCGACCCCATCGTCGCGCAGCGACGGAAGCACGCGCCCCCGATCTCGAAGCCCTCACGCTCGTGCCTCACGTCACGATGCCCGCGCCCCCATCGCCCCCCGCTCGCAGCGCCTCGCTCCGCAAAACCCTCCAACACCCCGCCCCCACCGTCGTACCGCCGCCGACCCCACCCGGCCTTGCCAGGAGCCGCCGCGCAAGCTATCACCCCTGCTCCCCAGCCCCGCAGGCACGGCGCGCGCGAGCGCGGGCGTCGGCCGCTGGCTCGCCCCCCGGGACGGGGCGCCCGGGGCGACCCTCGCCACGCGCGAGCCGGTCGGCCCCGCTTCCCCCAGGCGCGTCGCGCGCCGCCCGAGAGACCGCCATGGCGATGATCGAGATTCGAGACCTGAGCAAGCGCTTCGGCCCCCTGGTGGCGGTCGACCGCGTGAGCTTCGACGTGGACAAGGGCGAGGTGCTGGGCTTCCTCGGCCCGAACGGCGCCGGCAAGTCCACCACCATGAAGATGGTGACGGGCTTCCTCGACCCCTCGGGGGGCGGCGTGCGCGTGTGCGGGCACGACGTCGTGACGGCGCCGGTGGCGGCCAAGAAGGCGATCGGCTACCTGCCCGAGGGAGCGCCCGCCTACCCGGACATGACGCCGACCTCGTTCCTGCGCTTCGCCGCCGCGGTGCGCGGGCTGACCGGCGCGGCCGGCCGCCGGCGCGTGGACGAGGTGGCGGCGCTGGTGCACCTCCAGGGGGTGATGCACCAGCCGATCGAGACGCTGTCCAAGGGCTTCAAGCGCCGCGTCGGCCTGGCGCAGGCGCTGCTGCACGACCCGCCGGTCCTGATCCTCGACGAGCCGACGGACGGCCTCGACCCCAACCAGAAGCACGAGGTGCGCAGCCTGATCCGCGCCATGGCGCGCGACAAGGCGATCGTGCTCTCGACGCACATCCTGGAGGAGGTCGAGGCGGTCTGCACGCGCGCGATCATCGTCAACCGCGGGCGCGTGGTGTTCGACGCGCGGCCCGCGGAGCTCGAGCGCCGCGCGCCGCCCGAGGTCACGAAGAACCGCATGGACTGGGTCTTCCGCTCCCTCACCACCAGCGAGCTGCAGGCGGCCGCGTCATGA
>CADEGS010000344.1 GCA_902826945.1 uncultured bacterium
CCACCAGCCAGCGCGGCCCGCCCTCGAGCCGCTCGTCGCGGAAGCGGTGCGCGTGTCCGCACACGAGCACCTGCGCGCGCGCGGCATCCGCCAGCGCGCGGCAGGCGTCGGGCTGCTGCTCGGTCTCGGCGCGCGGCTTCTGCGCCACCGCGCGGCGCGAGGCGCGGCGCAGCCGGCGCGCCAGGCCGTCGAGCACGGGCCGCGGCAGGCGCGGTGCCAGCGCGCGCAGCGGACGCGAGCGCAGCACGCGCCGCAGCCGCTGGTAGCGGCGGTCGAGCGTGCACAGCTCGTCGCCGTGGACGAACAGCACGCGCTCCCCCGCCGCGGTGCGCCCGACCAGGCCGCGCGGGCGCAGCGTCGCGCCGCTGGCGCGCTCGAAGGCGCCGTCGAGCAGGAAGTCGCGGTTGCCCGGGATCACGTCCAGCGCGCGGCCTCCGGCCGCGAACGCCGCCAGGGCGGCGAGCACCGAGCGGCCGCCCGGCGTGCCGGCGTGGGCGGGGCCGATCCAGTACTCGAACAGGTCGCCCAGGACGACCAGGCGCGGGGCGCCGCGCGCACGCTCGAGCCAGCCGCGAAAGGCCTCGACCCGCCGCGCCTCGACCAGGTCGAGGTGCAGGTCGCCGATCACGAGGGTCCCGGGCGCGAGGTCGACCTCGGGCAGGGGGGCCCCCGCGGCGCTCATCCGTCCTCCCCGCGCTCGTCGCCCGGAGCGGCCGGCGCGTCGATGCCGAGGTCGCGCAGCTTCTCCCACAGCACCTTGCGCGAGATGCCGAGCAGCTCGGCGGTCTGCGTGCGGTGCCCGCCGGTCTGCGCCAGCGCGCGCTCGATGTGCGCCGCTTCCGCCTCGCGCAGGACGTCGCGCAGCGGGCGCACCAGGTCGGCGGTCTCGGTCGCGCCGCGCCAGCGCGGGTCGAGCGGCAGGAGGTCGCCGCGCTCCAGCTCGCGCCGCTCGCCCGAGAGCGCGATCGCGCGCTGCACGGCGTTCTCGAGCTCGCGCACGTTGCCCGGCCAGGGGTAGCGCTCCATGGCCGCCAGCGTCGGCCGCGAGACGAACTTCTCGCGCCCGCCGCCGTGGCGCTCGATCATGTGCTGCACGAGCAGCGGCACGTCGCCCACGCGCTCGCGCAGCGGCGGCAGGCGCACGGGCACGACGTTGATGCGGTAGAAGAGGTCCTCGCGGAAGCGCCCCTCGCGCACGAGCTGGCGCAGGGGCTGCTTGGTGGCCGCCACCACGCGGATGTCGAGCGAGCGCGACTCCTCGCTGCCCAGGCGCTCGAACGAGCGCTCCTGCAGCACGCGCAGGAGCTTGACCTGCACGGTGACCGGCATGTCGTCGATGTCGTCCAGGAACAGCGTGCCGCCGTGGGCCAGCTCGAAGCGCCCGCGCCGCTCGCGGTGCGCGTCGGTGAAGGCGCCGCGCTCGTGCCCGAACAGCTCGGCCTCGAGCAGGGTCTCGGGCAGCGCGGCGCAGGAGATCGCCACGAAGGCCGCCGCCGCGCGCGGGGAGAGCTCGTGCAGGGCGCGCGCGACGCGCTCCTTGCCCGTGCCGCTCTCGCCCTCGATCAGCACCGTCGCGTCGGTCGGCGCCACGGTGCGCAGGCGCTCGAAGACCTGCGCCATGGCCGGCGAGCGCCCGACCATCTGGCCCACGCGCTGGGCCGAGAGCGCGCGCAGCTCGTCGCGCAGGCGCTCGTTCTCGCGCGCCAGGTCGTGCTCGCGGCCGAAGCGCTCGACCAGCGCGCACACGGCCTGGTTGTGGAAGGGCTTCTGCACGTAGTGCGCCGCGCCGAGGCGCATCGCCTCGACCGCCTGCTCGACCGTCCCGAAGCCGGTCATCAGGATCACCGGCCGCCGCGGGTCGAGCTCGACGGCGCGCTCGAGCACCGCCATGCCGCCCTTGCCGGGCATGCGGATGTCGGTCAGGACGACGTCGGGGGCGCGCTCGGCGAGCGCCGCCAGCGCCGCGTCGGTGTCGGCCACGTGCACGACCTCGTGGCCCTGCTCCTCGAGCGCGTCCTGCAGGGTGACCGCGATCGTCTCCTCGTCCTCGGCCAAGAGCACGCGCACCGGCCGCCGCCCCCTCTCAGCGCGGCCCGCCCTCGGGCCCCTTGCCGCCGGCCGGCGCCGGGTTGCCCACGAGCAGCCGGTCGCCCCCCTCGCGCATCGCCTTCGCGTAGGCGCGCTCCGCCGCCTGCACGAGGCTGTCGAAGAACATCGTGTTCTCGTCCTCGTAGGTCGCCATGCCGATCGAGAGGGTGACGCGGATCTCGTTGCCGCCGGCCTCGAAGTGCAGCCCGCGGGCGGCCTTCAGCAGGCGCTCGCCGGCGCTGCGCCCGCCGGCCTGGTCGGTGTGCGGCAGGATCGCCATCAGGCGGTCGTCGAGCATGCGTCCGAGGTAGTCGCAGTTGCGCGTGGCGCCGCGCAGGAGCTCGACCACGTCCTCGAGCACCGACTCGCGCAGCGCGTATCCGTAGATGTCGCGCAGCTGCTCCAGGCGGTCGCAGGCGACGACCATGCAGGAGAGCGGGTACCCGTAGCGCTGCGCGCGCCCGAACTCGACGCGCATCAGGTGGCGGATCTGGGTCAGCGAGAAGACGCTCGACCCGGGGCCCTTGGAGCTGGACGTGGAATCCGACATGCCTGGCGCAAAGGTAAGGCGGCCGCGCGCGGCGGACCAGAGCCTAGCCCGCTCCCCGCCCGAGCAGCCGGTCCACCCAGCCGTCGAGGCTGTGCCCCTTGAGCCGCAGCACGACCGCCAGGGCGGCCACGATCAGGCAGAAGACGAGCAGCGCCAGCCCCTGGGCGAGCACGAAGGCGAGCCCCCCGCGCACGGCCTGGCGCGCCCGGCGGCCGGCGCCGCGCGCCCCGCGGCCGAGCGGCGCCATCAGGAGGTCGCGCAGCAGGACGCCGGTGCGCTGCAGCACGCGCGCGTCGTCCCCGGCCACGGCCGAGCGCGCCAGGATCTCGTCCGCGCACGCGTCGGGCCGGAAGCGGCGCTCGACCACGGCGCGCTGCCAGCTCTTCGCCGCCACGCGGTCGGCCAGCCCGAGCTCGACCAGGATGCCGGCGCGCACGCGCCGCCACGCCGCGCGCTCGGCGTTCCCCTCCGGCGGGGGCTCGATCTCCTCGAAGTCCTCCACGCTAGCGCTCGGCGCGCCGGCGCGCGCGGGGGCCTGAAGATCGTCTCATGGCAATTCCTTCTCTTCGCCGCGCGCGGGCGGAGCGACACCGGCCGCGCCGGTCCGACTATAATCCCGGGGCGCGGGTCGGTGCACCCGCGGAGATCCTCATGACGATGCGCGTCGGACTGGCCCAGACGGCCCGGATGGAGCAGCGGCTGATCCAGTCGCCGCAGATGATCCAGGCCATGCAGATCCT
>CADEGS010000345.1 GCA_902826945.1 uncultured bacterium
AGCGGCGCCTCGTGGGTCTCCTTCCACCACGGCGGCGGCGTCGGCATGGGCTACAGCCTGCACGCCGGGCAGGTCACCGTCGCCGACGGCACGCCGGCCGCGGCGCGCGCGCTCGAGCGCGTGCTGACGAACGATCCGGGCACGGGCGTCATGCGCCACGCGGACGCGGGCTACGAGGAAGCGCTCGCCTGCGCGCGCGAGCGCGGCATCGACCTGCCGCTGAGCGGCTGAGCGGCGGGTCGCGCGGGCCCTGCACGCGGGGCGCCGCCGCCGCCGCGCGCGCGGCTCAGCGGTTCAGCGCCGAGAGCAATCGCCCGAGGTCGGCGCTCAGCTTCTGGAGCTCCTGCACGCGCCGCGCGCGCGCGTCCGGCGCGTCAGGTGCCGCGGGTGCGGGCGCGGCAGCGTCGCCTTCCTCGCCGTCGTCCTCGACCCCGGCGATCTTGTAGCCGAGCAAGAGCTTCTTGAGCGTCCTGGCCGCGCCCTTCAGGTGCTTCGGCTCGAGGCCCTCGACGCGCAGCTCCTTGCCCTCGCGGCCGCAGGTCCCCTCGCGGAAGAGCACGCCCTCCTTCTTGAGCTGGCGCATGCAGAGCGCCGCCTTGGGTCCCGCCAGGAGCGCGATCCCGTTCCACGGCTTGCCCGCGATCTCGAAGGCGACCTTCTCCTTGCTGACGAAGCAGGGCTCGGGCTTCTCGAGCAGCTTGAGCTGCTGCTTCGAGAACTCCTTGTAGCTCTCCCAGGACTGCAGGTCCTCCAGGCTCTGGATCAGCTTCATGAACGGTCTCCTGCGGGGCGGCCGCGCCTGTCCGGGCGGACGCGCACGGACCGGGCCGAGCCCGGATGGCAACTGCGGGAGGCCGGCGCGCGAGGACAGGAATCCCGCGTTTTCCCGCTCCCGACGAGCCCCGCCGGGGCGGTCGCCGCGGCGCTCTCAGCGCCTGCGCGCGAGGGGGTCCGGCCTGCGCCGGGAGGCGCCGCGCGAGCGCAGCGCGACGGCGAGCGTTCCGACCACCGCGCCGAGGGGCGTGCCGAGCAGGAGCCCGTAGGCCGGGAGGATGTTCGACGAGGGGACCAGCGCGAGCGAGCCGGCGATCCCGAGCGCCCCGCCGACGAAGGCGCCGAGCCCGAGCCCGAGCAGGAGGCGCGCCGCCAGGCCGAGCGGCGGGAGCGGCTGGCGCGGCGCCGGCTCCTGCGGGTGCGGCGGGTCGAGCTCGATGCCGCCGGGGCCGACCCAGCAGGTGCGCAGCAGCGCGCGGCCGCTCTCGTCGCGGTAGCGCAGCCGGTAGCTGCGGATCCAGCGGCTGCGCAGCCAGGCCTTCCACGGCTTGCTCCAGCGCACCGAGGGCGCGGACCAGCGGCGCTCGCGCGCCAGCGCGAGGATGCGGCGCGTGTCGAGGCGTGCCTGGAGCGTCCAGGCGGCGGCGAGCAGAGCGATCAGGACCAGCGTCGACATCGTCGGGCTCCGCCGGCGAGGAGGCGCGCGGGCGCGGCCCGGCGCCATTGCCGAGGTGCCGGCCACCGCGGACCGCCGCGCGAGGTGGGGCGTAGAGCGACGCAGTCTTCGGCCGGGGGGCCGCGGAGACTCGAGCAGGGGTCGCGAAATGCGCGCCGCGGCGCGTGGCGCGGGCGGGGCGATCCGAGCGGGCAGACCCGGGCGCGCGTCCGTCTGGCCGGCGCCGGGGCACCCTTCGCCCGCACGCCGGCGCGCGGCTATTCTGGCCGGGTCTCCACCCACTTCTTCGAGGACCGGTCCATGTCCCTGCGAACGCTCGTCCTTCCCCTCCTCCTCCTGTCGTGCGCCGCCTGCGCGAGCGAGAGCCATCGCTCGCTCGAGACCGAGTCCGTCGCCAGCGCGCGCGTGCCGTACTCCGGGCCGGTCGTGCCGATCGCGGTCGGCAAGATGGTGAACAGCTCGCCCTACCTGCGCGGGATGTTCACGTCCGGCGGCGACCAGCTCGGCGGGCAGGCGAAGACGATCCTGAAGACGCACCTGGCGCAGAGCGGGCGCTTCGACGTCGTGGACCGCGACAACCTCGAGCAGCTCGACTTCGAGCGCGAGACCTCCGGCCAGCAGGCCGACATGATCGGCGCGCGCTACGTCGTCACCGGCGAGGTGACCGAGTTCGGGCGCAAGGAGACGGGCGACCAGCAGCTCTTCGGCATCCTCGGGCGCGGCAAGAAGCAGGTCGCGTACTCGAAGGTCTCGCTGAACGTCGTCGACGTCGCCACCTCGCGCATCGTCTACGCCGTGCAGGGGGCGGGCGAGTACGAGCTCGGCAACCGCGAGGTGCTCGGCACCGGCGGGACGGCGGGCTACGACTCGACCCTCAACGGCAAGGTGCTGAACCTGTCCCTGACCGAGGCGGTCGAGAAGCTCGTGGCCGGCATGGAGCGGGGCGAGTGGTCGCCGCGCTGAGGCCGCGCCGCGCGGCGCTCGCTCTCCTCTCGGCGCTCTCGCTCGCGGGCTGCGCCTCGACGCACTACGACTGGGGCCGCTACGAGGACTCGGTCTACGCCACGACGGTCACGCCCGACGGCTTCGACCTGCAGGCGGAGATCGACTCGCTCGAGCAGCAGATCGAGCGCACCGCGCAGAAGGACCGCCTGCCGCCGCCGGGGCTGCACGCGCACCTGGGCTGGCTGCAGGCCGAGGCCGGCAACGGCGACGCCGCGCGCCAGCACTTCGAGACCGAGAAGCGGCTCTTTCCCGAGAGCGCGACCTTCATGGACGAGCTGATCCGCCGCAGCGCGGGAGGAGCGTGACGATGCGCGCCCTGCGACCCCTGGCGCTCGCGCTGCTCCTGCTCGGGGCGTGCAAGAGCGCCCAGCCCTACGACTACACGCTCTTCCGCGCGCACCCGCCGCGCTCGATCCTGGTGCTGCCGCCGCTCGACAACACGCTCGAGGTGGACGCCGCCTACGCCTACCTCTCGACCGTCACGCTGCCCTTGGCCGAGCGCGGCTACTACGTGTTCCCGGTCGCCGTCGTGGCGCGCATGCTGCGCGACAACGGCCTGCCCGGGCCGGCCGAGATGCAGACGATCGACCTCGCCCGCGTGCAGGAGATCTTCGGCGCCGACGCGATCCTCTACATCGCGCTCGAGGACTGGGGCACGGCCTACCGCGTGCTCGACTCGAGCACCGAGGTGAGCGCCGAGGCGCGCCTGGTCGACGTCGCCACCGGCACCGAGATCTGGCGCGGCAAGCACAAGGCCGTGCGCAGCTCGAGCGCCGGGCAGAGCGGGCTCGCCGGCATGCTCGTCGGCGCGCTCGTGAACCAGCTCGCCACGTCGATCAGCGACCCCTCGCGCGACGTCGCGGCGAGCTGCAACGCCGGCCTCTTCTGCAACGCCCGCGCCGGCCTCCTGCCGGGCCCGTA